>CADBBP010000216.1 GCA_902792855.1 uncultured Prevotellaceae bacterium | reverse complement strand
GCCTGTGCGCCCTTGATGCCCTCCGGGTGGTTGTGTGTGCATTCGGCGGAGCACTTGGCAGCTGCCAGCACCTCCTCCTTGGTGTCGTATGCCCATCCCACGGGTCCGACCCTCATGGCCGAGCCATTGCCACAGCTGTTGTATGGGGAAAAGTCCCCGTCCTCGGCCCGGCGCACCCATTCGGAGAAGCCATCCCCGTATCCGCCTTTGGGATACGGGTAGTTGAACGCATAGCGGAAGTAATAGTTCCCGCTGTCGCTTTTGCTCCCGCCCTCCAGTATCCATTTGGCAGTGGCGATGGTGAGGATGCTGTCGTCCGTGAAGCCGCAGTTCTTGGAGAAGAGCGGAAAGTCCTTTGTCTCGATGTTGTGGAACTCATAGATGCTTCCTACGATGTCCCCGATGATACTTCCCAACATATTGTTTTTTTCTGTTATTTGGTTTTTCTCTTTGATGAAGACCATTGGATGTGTCTCATCGTTGTTGAACTTACATATTATAATTGCAGAGGTCACATCATAAGGGATAGAGAGGCGATGACAAGCCTTTTCTCTTGTCCTCATTCTGACTTTGGCTCATACTTGGTGATTTCACCTCTGTATAGGTCATCCGCCATGTGGAGGATGACGTCGTGGAGTTCGAGGTCATCCAGGAAGAACTTCGGTATTGCCTCGTAACCAATGGCGGCGCCGAGGATGTTTCCCGTGATGGCACCCGTGCTGTCGCTGTCGCCTGAATGGTTGACAGCGGCGATGAGAGCGTCTTCCAGACTGTCAAAATGCTTCAAGGCACAGTAGAGAGCGATGGCCAGTGCCTCCTCGCCAACCCATCCTTCACCGAGATGACCGATGCTTTCCAGGTCTGTCTTGTCATTGTCTATCAGGAAGATTGCACGCTCCGCCAATTCCACCATCCGTTCCACATCGTTATGGTAGTCCTTGTATAACTTGCGGATTTCTTCTGTTCCTTCTATGATGTAGCGTTTCATTCCTTCCTTGGTCGGTTCCATGTCACAAGCGAGCCTGTAGATGACGTGTGCCATCAATGCTGCAGGGATGTATCCGAGCGGATGTTTATGAGTGAGCTTTGCAGCGTCTCCCGCGAGTTGGTCAGAGGCTTCGATGCTGATTCTCTCGTTGACGGCGGCGTAGAGGGGGATGGGAGCCACGCGCATCACTCCGCCGCATCCCTTGCTGTCGTTGTGTGGGGTTCTCATTCTTACGATGGTTTCGAGTGCTGTCATGCAGGTGTTGCCGGGTGCCCGCCTTTTGTTCAGTTCAGGGATTATGGCAATCCAGCAGTCGTTGTGAGAGTTTGGTTTCTTGCCGTTCTGTGTGAAGAACCACTCAACGTAAGCATCACTGATGCCTATCAAACCAGGCTTTCCGAGGCGTTTCGCATTCAGCAGGCCGTTGGCCGTGAAGAGCGTCATCTGCGTGTCATCGGAGATGACCGCCTTTCCTGTTTGGTCCTCAGCCAACAACCAGCGTTGGCTTGTGTCCAGCCTTGTGATGCCACGCTCACCATATAGGTGTTGTATGGCCTTGAAGTTATAGACAAACTCCACGGGATATCCCAGTGCGTCGCCGATGGCACCGCCGATCAGCGAACCGCGTATTCTGTCTTGCAATGAATTCATGGCTGTCATTTTTCGTCAATTTGTAGCTTTGTCAATTAGTACCTTGTCCATGCTGAGAAGGCGTTTGGGGAGAATCAGTCGGGTTAGCCTGTTCAGAGACAGGTTGAAGCGTTCTGTTCAGTTCAATGATGACCTCCTTGCGCTCCTTGAACACATCCTCTGGAATGGGCTTCTGTCCCTCCTTTTCCGTCTTGAAGCGGTAGAATGCGTTCAGCATCCTGAGGATTTTCTCAGGCCCCCTGCCATCAGCCTTCAGATATCCGTGGAGACGTGGGGGAGCGATGCCCTTGTCTGCAGCGTAGAACACCCAGTAGAGGCAGAGGGCGATGTCCGTGCGGTGCAGTCCCATGGCGCAGGCGATATAGAAATTGCCGCGGTCGATTTTCTCGCATAGCTCGGGGAAGAGTTCCGCCATTTCCTCAATCATGTTGATGGCCACGGGAAACCTGAAGTAAGCCACTCCGCTTTTCTCACAAAGGTCTTTGTACAAGTCGGACTTGTAGTCCGCTCTCAGTTCGATGACTTGTTTCAGGCCTGCTTCCACCAGTGTCTTCCAGGCATACAGTTGCCGGCTGGAGGAGAGCGTGCGACCCCTCAGTCCCCCGTAGGCAGGGTGGATGTCGGGGATGTTGGTGTCGAGGGCGCGCTTGATGTCGAGGTTCGTGCCATCATGGCGGTCCATGGTCTTCAGCGAGGCCAATACATCCTCCATCTCCTTTGAGGATTTCTCCGACAGAGCCTTGTGGTCACCGATTTTGCTTACGTGCCAACCTTCGCAGAACAGGCATTTGTAGACGGCGAAGGGCACCTCGTGTTTCTTGGCCATGCTTTCGGCGGCCCTCTGAGCCGACTTCCGTGTGGAATAGGTCACCTTCGGCATTCCGTTACTTCTGTAGCTGTGCGAATAGATGGAGAAGGCACCCCATGAGCGGCGGCTCACCACCAGGTTGCCGAACCATCCCGGCTGTTGAAACTGGTCGAGCAGCCAAGTGCCGATATATTTGAACTTGATGTTCTTGATGCTTTTTGTTATCGTCCCCATGCCGTTGTTTTGTTTGTTGAAAGAGTCTCTCATTTCAGTGAGAATCTTGCAGAACTCCTGTTCAGTCAGGATGGTCATGTGCGTGTCCTTCTCTCCGCAGGAGTGTGTGAGCGTGATGCCGCGGGTGGACATCAGTGCCGTGCGGAACCGCTCGTTCTGTTCGAACAACGCCTTGAAAGCCCTTCTGAGCAGCTGTTGGTACTTCTTGCCCTGGCGGTCGATGGCCTGTCCGCGCCACCATACGACCTGGTCGGTCTGCCAGGAGGTGGTGCTCTGCTTTTTCGCATTGCCACCCTTCATCGAGCAGACTTGCCGTTGCTTGTCGCGGTCCTGTTGCTTGAGCGACTGCAGGAAGCCTTCCATGCTGCTGCAGACCACACCATCGAGACGGAAACCGTTGCTGCACAGGTTGCTGAGCGTGTTGGATGGATACATCCCGTCGGAGCGGATGTCCAGCGTTTTGGATACAGGGTCATAGCAGTCTGTCAGCTGGTGGCCATTTCGCTTATTGCTTTTATGATCTTCCATCCCTTTCTAAAGTTTTTTGTTCATTTCATTTATGTTCTTATAGAGCGTCAAGTAACCAAATAATATCATGAGATAGGCCAATTTTTCTGTTTTATTTGAAAAAAGACAAGATATGCCTCTTTCAATGACGTTTTGACAACTATGGAATGAAGCCCACCGGGTCACATTCTGGTTTTGTGTAGGGATATGACTCTTTGGGATATTCCTGTGCACCGCCTATTGTTGGGTACCGTTATTTTTTGTCTTGCAAAGTATTCAAGGTTGCCATTTTTGAATATGCCACAAAATTACTGAAAAGGTTTGAAACACCAAACATCCGAATCATGTTTATTTTCATTTGTATCTTTATTTTGAAATACGCAGTCGTGTAAAATCCATCTTTTATCGTCATGATGTCAATAGACATGGAATTCTCAGAATGGGGGGCGAGATGATGCGTCTTCGACATTTTCCTCATTCCTCATTCTGACTGATGCAGAGGACTTTCAGTTGCTGCCAGTCCGTCTTCTTGCTGAGCCTCCTGTTTGGGGAGGAGATAGTCGAGCACGCTGTTCCAGTCAGGGAACTTGTCCGAGCCGAACTCGAGCCATTCGCCGGCGAACTCGCTCGTCCCGTGCTTGCCGCGGTCGTCGATGAGGTAGTCGCCCTGGCAGAGGTCCTTGCGGTGGGTGATGACCATGCGCTTGTGGAACACGTCGTCGAGGTGTTCCGTCACCCATCTCACCTTGTCCGCCCATGCCGACGGGTTGCCCCATGGTGCTGTGGAGAGGATGTAGAGGTCGTAGTGCTTCTGCAGCTCATGCATAGCCTCAATGGCTCCCTCCACCGGCTTCATCTTGGAGAAGATTCCCGGTATGTCGTCGGGATGCCCCTCATATTCCCGCAGTGTCTCCTCGCTCTGCTGGTCGATTCCCGACTGGAAGTCCACCAGCACGTTGTCCATGTCCACGAACACCCGCTTCATGCGTGGCTGCACCTTGGGCTGCTTGTCGTAATCCTCGCGCATTTCCGTGAGTATGCCGCAGAGTTCCTGTTCGGTGATGATGGTCTTGTAGGGGTTCCGCTCGCCGGTGGAGTGGGTGAGGGTGACGCCCCGTGTGGACATCAGCGCTACGCGGAACCGCTCGTTCTGCTCGAACATCGCCTTGTATGCGCGCCGGAGCAGCTGCTGGTACTCCTCGCCCTGGCGGTCGAAGGCCTGTCCCCGCCACCATACCACTTGGTCGGTCTGCCACGAGGTGACGCTGCGCTTCCGTGCGTTGCCGCCCTTCATCGAGCAAATCTGCCGCTGCTTGTCGCGGTCCTGCTGCTTGAGCGAGCGGAAGCCGTTGCTGCACAGGTTGCTGAGCACGCCCGAGGGGTACAATCCGTTGGAGCGGATGTCCAGCGTGTTGGTCTCTGGGTTGTAGAAATCCATCAGCTGGTGGCCGTTCCTTTCTGTTGGGTGGTCGTTCCCGTCCCATTGGCGGCCGTTTGTTGTTGTATTGTTATTCTCTTCCATTGTTGTTTCTTTTATGTATTTTGCATCTACAAAGTCCGTGAGCCAGACACCGTTGCTGCACAGGTAAAATGATATTCCGTCCTCATGTGTCCTCTTGGCTTCTATGGTGTGGACGATTGCCCATTGAGCATTGCCATCAGCAGGGAATACTTTGCCGATGCATGGTCATTTCCCATTTCCGCGGCTTTGGCATAACATTCCAGGGCTTTCGCCGTGTCCTCGAAGAGGTAGAACCCTTGCTCGGGCAGGTCGGGCGAGATTTTGGCTATGAGCTCGATGTCCTTGTTCTCGTCATCGCTTCCCTGGAACCATTTGCAGGCGTCAAGGATTTCAGAAAGGTCCACTGCCGGGCTGTTGTCGTACAGCTCCGTCTCCCCATGCTTTTCGCAGCTGAACATGGTCAGTGCGCAGCAGACCATTGCAATAAGCTTGATGTACCCCATGGCTATTCTTCGTCGTTGTCTTCCTTTGCTTTTGCCGCCTCCACCGCCCTGGTGGCTGCCTCGACAGCCTTGATGGCCTCTTCTATTGTGGCTGAGTCAGTCGGCTCTTCCCATAATTCATTTTCAAACTCGACGTATTCATCTGTTGTGGTGTCTATCCTTTCGTATCCCGCCAGTTTCAGCAGGCGCAGGATGTCTGTCTCTGACAGCGGCAGTTCGTTTCCGCGTTCCTTATAGCTCAGCAGCCAGTTGGCACCACGTCTGTCCAGGCATCCGTTCTCATCCGCTTTCAGATAGCATCTTGCGACTTTCACATCGTTCTCCGGATGCTCAGCCAGTTGCTTGTAGTATTCCTCCGCCATGAACCGGTAGAAGATGGGTGCTGCTTCTGCTATGGGGAGCATGATGCTTTCGTCGGGCATGTCACTCATTTGGGCATAGGGAATGACATATTGCAAAGCCCAGCCTAGAGAACTGCCCTGTTCTGCGGCCAGCGTCGCCAGCCGCATGGCTTCGATGGTGTCTCCCATCTCCATGAGGGCGTATCCCTTCAAGGCATGTCCATCGGCACATCCTTTTTCAATCATGAGGTCGGCCAGTTGCATTCCTTTCTCTCCTTGCCTGTTGTTGATGCTTTTCATCGCCTCGAAAGCCATGCGGGTGTTGTCGTTTTCCGGCAGGTTGCTGATGTAATCACTAGGTCTGCCGATGGCGCCGAACTCCTCGGCCATCGACAGCATGGAAATCGTCGCCATGAAGTCGGGTTTCGTGCCGTTCTGCCCGTTGATGTAATAGTCCGCCAGTTTCAGGTAGGCGTTGCCGTCGCCCCATCTGGCCTGTGTCATCAGGTCATTGAAGTTCTCCGTTCTTGTCATTTGTGCCGGTGCATCCAATGCCACGTTGTCGAAATTCTGCTGTTCTGCGCAACCGGCCATCATCATCGTGGCCAGCAAAAATAGTATTGCTTTTCTCATTGAGGTATGTTTCATTGTTGTTTTCGTTTTGTATATGCATTTGACAAGGAAAGGGGCATTCCATTGTGACAGGTGGCGGGAAATGTCATTTTTTCGCCTTCTCCATCGCCTCCCTTGCCCATTTCATCCTCAGCTGTGCCTTTTCCCGTGCGTCGTTGGCCCAGGTCGTTCTCAGTCTGGCCTTGTCCGATGCCTCGTTGGCCCATCGGATATATGTCCTGGCCTTGTCCGCATTCTGGTGCCGGGAGTAGTAGTCGGCCTCGCGCAGGTATCCCTGTGCCTTGTTGTTGTAATAAGTTGCCTCGCGGTCGTGGTCCTCCGCTTTCCGCGTGTAATACTCCGCTTCCCGCATGTAGTCCTTCGCCCTGTTCATGTAGTAGTTGTCTTGTGAGAGGGCGGGAGGGCACCATGTGACGACCATCATCAGCACGAGCAATCCTTGCAGCATGGCCGTTCCCGCTTTTCTTCGGTTATTTCCCATTTCTTTGTTCCTTTCCTTGTTTCTTGTCTTTTCCTTTATCCTTCCTTGTCATTCTTATGGAGCACCCGTATCGAGCCTTGTTGATGGAAGGTTCACATTTGAACGATGCTCCGGAAGAAGTCATGGCGTTGCTTTTTGAGTTTCACTTGTGGGAAATCATTGGCAGCCTTGTCCTTTGTAATAATAGAGTGGCAAAACACCATTTTATATCATTGGTTTGCCATTTTTTTCATTGTTTTCCTGCATGCATCACCCATGCATCTGGAGCAAGGTACCCTTCCGCGATCTGTTTTGAGGTGGCGATGGGCCTTGTTGCGGCCGTCTGTGGCATTTTCATCAGATGCGTGGCGTGCATGTCCGTTTATGGAATGTCGGGTCAGCAACGTCGAGCATGTTGCCGCCTTGTTTGTCGAAGGCCTGGGTAGGGAACTGTCGGGGTCATCATGAGCCAATTCGTTCGTTGATGACACAAGCAGAGAACCGTTTCTCCTGTGGACTGACGGGCTTTCCGTGAGGCCACGTGGGGCAGGGCAACCGTGTCACGCCAGCGGTGGGGCCGCTGGAACAGCTTTTGCGAATATGGCGCACTTGGGAGTGCTTGGTTGTTTGTGCACACAGGCCAGCCATGGTGTCAGGGGAAGTGCACCTTTCGAGCAAATCCTTGGTGAAGTCGGGTTTCATCAAGGACGGAAAGAATTGATGGCTGAGTTCTGACCGGTTCCTACCGCTGTTTTCGTTCCTTTCGGCCCTTAGACACACCCATGTTTCCATAGGTAGGCGGCATACGGACAGGTTTGGAAAACCTGCAAACACTACTCCCACACTATGTAAAGTACTCCTTTCACCCTTGGCTCTTGCGGATGCAGCGGCTGCCGCCTCTTACCAATTGACTACTCGTTTCGTTTTGGAGTTTTCCTTGCGGTACTCGCCCCATCCACGTATTGCAGTGGAACAACCGTATTGTCGTACGGGAGTGCACAACACTTTTGCTTTTTTACTTTAAAACTGATTAGCGGTCAGGTCCCAAAGTGTCCCGTTGGGAGATGCGGGCTGCCACGCCTACTGACTTCACAGGCCCCGCGCATCCCACTGTTTCCAGGTCGTGCTGCCACACACGGCCAACCCCGGGCGGGTTGTGGGACAAGGACAGGTGATTATCCACTCTCTAAGACTGGCTTTCTTCGGGAGTCGGTTTCACGCCATGCTTTGTCGATGTTGCCATCCAAGTTGACTTGACAAGAGCCAACGCACCCCGCTTTGGGGTCTGCCCGACCCTACTCCGAAGGATGCTCGCACGACATGGCTTTCCGGTGAACAGGTTTTGCCCTGCGCAACCTCCATGACAGGGAGGAGGTCACTTTATTGCATTGCTGCATTATTCTGACGACGCGAAGCCCGCCGGTTGGTTTTGTCAGGAAGAAGCCAACAAAGAATTTGCTTTGGAGAATCGGGTTCTCCTTATAGCATTCCATGACCTTCGGCTGTTTGTGTCGTTGGCACTTCACAACAGCCTCCGGCATGGTATATTTTATTTAATGTTTGAAACAGTCATTCAAAGATCGCTTAAAAAACTCATGTGATTTCTAATCACGGTGCAAAGTTAGAAAGCAAGTGCGCAGTCTATCTGCGTAATCAAAAAAAGTTTTGGAAAAAG
>CADBBP010000215.1:6431-7170 GCA_902792855.1 uncultured Prevotellaceae bacterium | reverse complement strand
ATACAAAGATGAAGAAAGCTATTCACTACCTTGCCAACAAGCATCAGCGGGCAGTCTGGTTGCGGGCTTTCCGCCTTTGGCAGCGCAGGCCGCATCAAGTTGCTCCTCTTTCAGAGGTCGTTCACAACTGTACTACATGCGGGACGGAGTATCAGGGTAATTACTGCCCCCGATGCGGGCAGTCGGCCTCTGTGGGACGTTTCTCTTTCAAGAAAGCCTTTCTGCTGTTCCTCGACGTATGGGGTGTGGGCAACAGGGGCATGTTTAGGAGCATCCGCGACTTGATACTCCGACCGGGTTATATGATTCGGGACTATCTCAACGGCATGCAGTCGGCGTATTTCCCGCCCTTCAAGATGTTCTTCTTGCTCACCGCCCTCTCGTTGGTGGTGGAGCATGGCATCGACCTCGGCATTGGAGGGAACGGGAATTCGACTAATGACTCGCAGACGGAGTTGACTTTCGATGAAGAGGAGGTCAAGGCGGACACGGATGCTTCCGAAATAAAAAAACAGCGCTTCGTCAATGCGATAAAGACATTTATCAGTGGGATGGATGGGCTCAGCAAGAAAAACCCGGCCATCTTCTCACTTTTCTCTCTGATGCTGTTCTCGTTGCCGCTGTATATGTTCTTCCGGCGCTCACCGGCCATTCCCGACCTCAGATATTCAGAGTTCTTTGTCGCTTTGGTCTATACCTCCAATATGTTCAGCATCTACTCAATCTTGGGAGACCTGCT
>CADBBP010000215.1:0-6419 GCA_902792855.1 uncultured Prevotellaceae bacterium | reverse complement strand
GTGCTGCTCAAGCAGTTTTCGGGCTTCTCCAAAAAGCGCGTCTTTGTATCCTTGTTGCTGGCCATGCTGATTTCCTTTGTGGGGCTGATTACAATAATTTTCGCAGGGGTGTATATTATCTACGCTTTTTCGTGATGCTTATTTCACCTTCCACACATTGAGCGTGATGCCACCTTGCGGCCCATCCCATGCTGGTGCGCAGATGAAGAGGGCGTTGTTGAGCCAGGCGTATTTGCTGTCGGTGGGTGCCTCGAACTGCGGTGCGGCCTTGAAATAGAACGTGGGCTTTCCTTCTGGGTCGGTGCCTCCATAGATGATGCCTCTGTTGCGCACGTGGATATACACCCCGTCGTCGGTCCGAATGGAGTAGATGGCTTCCAGTTCCGTGCGGTTGCCCTCGGCGTTGGCCAATTGGTAGTCGGCGCCTCCATTGATAATGGTGCCTTTGAGCATAGGTCCCTCAAATGTGCCGCCGGTGATGGGGATGACGGTGCGCTTGCCGTGTTGCGTCATACCCGGCGAATAGACTTCTCCGAGTGTCACTCTCAGTTGCAAGGCAAACTCCAGTTCTGGCGTGTCCTTGGGTGGGTAGGTTTGTGCGCTGACGGAGAGGGCCAGCAGTACTGTCATGACAAGTGAAATGATTTTTTTCATGTTATTCCTTATTATTGGTTGTCAAAAATTTACATTTGTTCTATAATGTCAGATTTGCCACATTTTTTGAGATGCTGCAATGATGCGTCCAAAGATAATGACATTTTCTGAGATATCCAACACTTTCGATGTTTTTTACCCAATCCCGTTTGTGTTTCGGACGTCGAATGTGTTATTTGCCGTCCGAAACGCGTTAAAAATCGTTGTTTCGGACGAGTGATACTTGTATAATTCACGGAAGGACTTGTTCAAGTAACGAGGGACGTTGGGCTGGCTTGAAAAGTAGGCTGCGGCTATCATATAACAAAAATGTTGACCTTGTAGAGACTGTTTGGTAAATTAATAGAGCAAAGTGAGCGCAGCGAACAAAGAAAATCGCAACTATGTTGCGTAAACAATCACCCCGACCCTTTGATGGGTCGAGGGTTCCTGAGTAGGTGCGGTTGAGCCCCCTCCCGATGTCGGGAGGGGGACGGGGGGAGGGTAGGTACCCCTCCTTAGGATAAGGAGGGGGCGGGGTGGTTGTGACCATCCAAGCCGCAGGCTTGGGAAAACTGTTATTCGGGGCTTCATTTTGTGTGTTGCCCAATTCGTTACTCAGGAATGAAAACAAAAATCTTTATTTTTGTTTTGCATTCCGCTCGCCTTGCACTACCTTTGCAGAAAAAATTGAGAATGAGAGGAAAAATCGACTGTTTTTTGCCATGCGGAGAGCCACGTTTGGCAGAAACCATAGTGGGGCAGTTGCGTCAGGACAACAGTGTGCGCCACATCTATTTGCTTGTTGGCGAAGAGTTTGGCGATGAGGAATTGCCAGAAGGCTGCACGGCGTTGCCTGTAGGGCGCCTGCACTCCACTGCAACCATGCTTGCCATGGAGCAGCACGCCACGGCACCATACCTGTTGCTGTTCACCAAAGCCACTCCCGTCACCCTCGGCCTTCGCGCCACCGACCGCCTCCTGCGGGTGGCGAGCGACTCCGGCGCACCATGGGTGTATGCCGACCATCGCTCCGTAGAGCACGGAAAAGTGGTGCAGCATCCCGTCATCGACTACCAGGAGGGCAGCCTTCGCGATGACTTCGACTTCGGTTCCGTGGTGCTCCTCCGTGCCGACCTCCTCCACGACTATGCCCGCCAAGCCTCCTTGCCCACCTACGAGCATGCCGGCTTCTACGACCTGCGGCTCTTCGTCAGCCGACATGGGGAGCTGTTCCACCTCAACGAGTACCTCTATACCGAGGAAGAACTCGACCTTCGTTCCAGTGGTGAGAAGCAGTTCGACTATGTCAATCCTCGCAACCGTGAGGTGCAGGTTGAGATGGAGGCCGCCGTCACCAACCACCTTCGCCAGGTAGGCGCCCTGGTGGACCCCATGTCCTACTCTGAGCCCGATTTTGGCGAACAGACTTTCGCTTGCGAGGCCACGGTGGTGATTCCCGTCTTCAACCGCGAGCGGACCATCTGCGACGCCGTGGACTCCGCCCTCTCGCAGCGCACCACCTTCGCATACAACGTCATCGTGGTGGACAATCACTCCACCGATGGCACCACGAGCCTCCTCCGTGCTTACAACGACCCACGGCTCATCCACCTTATCCCCGTGCGCACCGACTTGGGCATTGGCGGCTGTTGGAACATGGCCGTACTTGACGACCGTTGCGGGCGCTTCGCCGTCCAACTCGACAGCGACGACCTCTACTCCTCGCCCGACACCCTTCAGCGCGTGGTGGAGGCCTTCTACCAGCAGAAGGCTGCCATGGTGGTAGGTGCTTACCGCATGTGCGACTTCCACCTCAACACCCTTCCCCCCGGCCTCATCGACCACCGTGAGTGGACCGATGAAAACGGTCCCAACAACGCCCTGCGCATCAACGGCCTGGGGGCACCGCGGGCATTCTTCACCCCCTTGCTGCGCCAACTGCTCTTCCCCAACACCAGTTATGGCGAGGACTACGCCTTGGGGCTTGCCTTCAGCCGCCGTTACCGCATCGGTCGCATCTACGACGAGTTGTATCTCTGCCGCCGATGGGGTGGCAACAGCGACGCCGCCTTGAGCATCGAGCGCGTCAATGCCAACAACCTCTACAAGGACCGCCTGCGCACCCTTGAACTGACCGCCCGCAAGCAGTTGGCCGACCAGCGCAACGACGATGCCGGCGAGGGCTCCCTCAACCGCTTCTTCAACCGCCAACTCGACCGGTGGGCCGACGCACGGCAGCGCTACCGCGACCTGCACGACGTGCAGACACGGCAACTCGACCATGCCGGGCACGCCCTTCCGCTCACCCTGCAATGGAACCCGGCGCGCATCGTCTCCACTGGTGCCAAGATGGAGCAGAAGGCCATCGAACAGCGCCCCTGCTTCCTCTGCGAGCACAACCGCCCGGAGGTGCAGTTCGCAAAGACATTCGATGGGAGATTCGACATCCTCGTCAATCCCTTCCCCATCCTCCCCACCCATTACACCATCGTGGCCAAGAAACACCAGCCACAACAGATACGCGACAATTACTACGAGATCCACCGCCTGCTGGAACTGTATCCCCACCTCACCGTCTTCTACAACGGCCCCCGCTGCGGCGCCTCCGCCCCCGACCACCTGCACCTGCAGGCTGGTGCCACGGGCGTGCTGCCCTTGCAGCAGGCGTGGCCTCGCCTGTCTCGCGACGCCAGCCCCCTTTATCGTGTCAACGACAACGAGGGGATTTTCCTCTTGCAAGGCTATCCCTGCCACGCGCTCTTCATCAAGAGCAAGAACAAGGACACCGGCCAGCTGCTCTTCAAGAAACTCTATGCCGCCCTTGACAGCGAGGTGGGCGACAGCGAGCGAGAGCAGGGTGAGGAACCCATGCTCAACATCGTGGCCTGGATACACGAGGGCGAGGTGGTCAGCGTCGTCTTCCCTCGCCGGCGGCACCGCCCACGCTGTTACAACGCCTCCGGCGACAGCCGCAGGATGGTAAGCCCCGGGGCTCTTGACATGTCTGGCCTCATCATCACCCCCTTGGAGGACGACTTCCTCCGTCTCGACGCCGCAGAGGTCACCGGCATCCTTCGCGAGGTGGCCATCGGCGACGACGACATGCAGCGCGTGATTTCCGCCCTCCGTGGTGGGCAACGCCAGCAGGAGGTGAAGGCGATGGACCGCGAACCCTCCGTGTCGGTGGGTATCGTTGCCAGTGACAACATACGCTTCGCACTCAACAAGCCTTACATGGCCAAGGGCGAGACCCTGGAGGGTACGCAGGAGGTGGAATTGTCGGAGGGATGCATCCGCTGGAACGGCAGTCTCTACCGCGAACTCCTCTTCACGCCGAAGAGTCCCGACGCGACGTTCTCCCTCTTCGAAGTGACCATCGGCCACGACTTCCACTGGGAGCGCAGCGAGACGCAGGTCTTCCCCGGTGCGCTCAAATTGGTGGTGGAGGCCGACAAGATACACGCCATCAACCTGGTGCCGGTGGAGCAGTACCTGCTCAGTGTCATCTCCAGCGAGATGAAGGCCACCTCGTCGCCGGAGTTGCTCAAGGCCCACGCCGTCATCTCACGCAGTTGGCTGCTGGCGCAGATGGAGCGGCGTCGTTGCCACAAGGAGGCCTCCGACAACTTCTTCTCATTCATCAAGAAGGAGGACGAGATTATCAGATGGTACGACCGCGAGGACCACACCATCTTCGACGTGTGCGCCGACGACCACTGCCAGCGCTACCAGGGCGTCACCCGTGCCTCGGAGAAGCGCGTGGCGGAGGCGGTGAAGGCCACCCGCGGACAGGTGCTTTGCCATGGCGGCGAGATATGCGACGCACGCTTCAGCAAGTGCTGCGGTGGTGTGACCGAGGAATTTCAGTATTGCTGGGAGAACGTGCCGAAACCTTACCTTCGTGCCGTGACCGACAGTCTGGCGGCAGCCCTTCCCGACTTGCGTGTGGAGCAGACCGCCCGCAAGTGGATTTTGGGCCGTCCTGCCGCTTTTTGCAACACCACCGACAAACGTGTGCTTGCCCAGGTGCTCAACGACTATGACACGGAGACCACCGATTTCTACCGTTGGCGTGTGGAGTACGGCCAGGAGGAGTTGTCGGCTTTGGTGAGCGAGAAGTTGAAGATGGACTTCGGCGGCATCAAGGCCCTCGTCCCCTTGGAGCGTGGCCGTAGCGGGCGCATCAGCCGTCTGCGGATAGAGGGTGAGAAATGCACACTTGTCATTGGCAAGGAACTTGAGATACGCCGTGCACTCAGCACCTCCCACCTGCTCAGTTCCGCCTTCGTCGTCGAGACGGAGGGCGCGGCGGACGGCTTGCCTTCGCGCTTCATCCTCCACGGCGCTGGTTGGGGTCATGGCGTGGGCTTGTGCCAGATAGGAGCCGCCATGATGGGCGAGCAGGGAGCCGCCTACGATGAGATTCTCCTACACTATTATCAAGATGCAGAAATAAGAAAACTTTATAAATGAGCAAGATGGAAAAGAAGAGAAGCCCATGGGCTTGGATTCCCACATTGTATTTCGCCGAGGGACTGCCCAATGTGGTGGTGATGACCGTGGCGGTGGTGATGTATATGGAAATGGGCATGACCGACACCGAGATAGCCCTTTATACGAGTTGGCTGGGACTGCCGTGGGTCATCAAACCGCTGTGGAGCCCCTTCGTCGATTTGTTCAAGACAAAGCGTTGGTGGGTGCTCGCCATGCAGCTGCTCTTGGGAGCGGCATTTGCTGGCGTGGCTTTTACGGTGAACACGTCTTTCTGGTTTCAGGGAACGATGTTCTTCTTCTTCCTCATGGCCTTTTCCAGTGCCACGCACGACATCGCTGCCGATGGCTTCTACATGCTCGACTTGGACAGCCACGACCAGTCGTGGTTTGTGGGCATACGAAACACGTTCTACCGCATCGCCGTCATCTTCGGACAGGGCGTGCTTGTGTGGCTGGCTGGTGAGTTGCAGAAAATATACCCCGACAGCAGTTCTTCACCAAGGTGCCGGTCAAGCAGGTTGTGTTCGTGTTGCTCTTCCTGTTGCTTTACCGCTTCCCCGAAGCCATGCTCACCAAGATGGCAAGCACATTCTTGCTGCGCCCGATGGAGGAGGGTGGTCTGGGACTGACCAAGGAGGCTTTTGGCCTGGCATACGGCACGGTGGGACTCATCGGACTGCTTTTGGGCGGCATCGTGGGTGGCATGCTGGCCAGCCGGGACGGACTGAAACGATGGCTGTGGCCGTTTGTCTGTGCCATCACCTTGCCCGACATCGTGTATGTGTATCTTAGCTATGCACAGCCCGACAGCCTGGGGCTCGTCAGCGCATGCCTCTTCATAGAGCAGTTTGGCTATGGGTTGGGATTCACCGCACTCACGCTCTACATGCTTTATTATAGCCAGGGTGAGTTCAAAACCTCTCATTATGCCATCTGCACGGGACTGTCCTATCTTGGACTGATGCTCCCGGGCATGGTGTCGGGATGGATCAAGGATGCTGTGGGATACCAGACTTTCTTTGTTTTGGTCATGTTCTTCTGCATCATCACCTTTGCCGTAGCGGCCTTCATCAAGATAGACCCGGAGTTTGGAAAGAAAAAGCAGTGACCCTGTGAAGCAGAAGAAAAAACAACCTTCCCCCCTGGCGTCCGACAGCCGTGCGTGGCTGTGGCCACCTCTCTTGGGCTTTGCCCGAGGCATGGCCGTGGTGGCTCTGCTGTCGGTGTCGATGGTGATGTTCAAGCGGTTGGGTATGTCCAACTCGTGGGCGTCGTGCGCTACGGCGTTG
>CADBBP010000214.1 GCA_902792855.1 uncultured Prevotellaceae bacterium | reverse complement strand
GGAATTACTTCATGTAATTCCTAAAGCCAAGAGGCAGGTCTATTATTAACCATTTGTGGCGCAAGGAATTACATGAAGTAATTCCCTACATTGGATGCCTGTTCTTGGCGTAAACGAACTTGACATTCATTTTTGGACACGCTTTACGGATAATTGCGGATAATCATTTTTTTTTATTCCTTTTATTCTTTTTATTAGCGAACAGCGGTTTTTTTTCTTCTTGTTCTCAACGAGTTACAATCCAGTCTTCGGTCTCTCTCATAGGAAAGGTAGTTATGTCAACAAAGCGGTCACCGCTCAATATTCCGAGTACGAGCAAGGCGATCATTAAAACAATTTATGTCCAATTCGTGGTAATTCGTGTTGAAAAAAATATTCTCAGATTAGTCACATTAAAAAATTAAAACCTTTGGTTTTTATTTTTTTTGTATTATCTTTGCATTAAATTTCTCAAAGAGGCTTATGAAACGATTGAAATGTGTGCTGCTGCTGATGCTCCTGATGGTCGCCATGACTGCCATGGCGCAAAAGACTGCCGTCCGAGCCCAGCATAAAGTGGAGAAGAGCGAGACGATTTTCGGCATCGCAAGGAAATATGACATCACCATCGAAGAGCTCATCAACGCCAACCCCGTGATGAAGGAGCAGGGCTATGAACTCAAGAAGGGCGACACCATCAACATTCCCTATCCCAAAGGCCAGGAGCCAAAGGGCGGGAACACGCCCTCCACCAACACCGCCAAACCCATCACCACACAGGTGACGGGAAAGAAGGAGGTGAAGGTGGGCGTCATGCTGCCCCTCCACGACAACGACGGCGACGGGAAGCGCATGGTGGAATACTACCGTGGCCTCCTCCTGGGCGTGGACCGTGTGAAAAAGGACGGCATCACCGTTGACATGCACGCCTGGAACGTACCCATCGATGCCGACATCACGCAGACACTCAAGGAGAAGGATGCGGCAGACTGCGACATCATCATCGGTCCGCTTTACACCAAGATGGTGAAGCCGCTCGCCGACTTCTGCCAGGCCAACGACATCATGATGGTCATCCCCTTCTCCATCTCGGGGAACGACGTGGAGAACTACTCCAACATCTTCCAGGTGTATCAGGCTCCGGCGGACTTCGACCAGCAAACCATCAAGAACTTCATCCAGTGGTTCAACAACTACCACGTCGTCATCATCGACTGCGAGGACGAGAAGAGCGGAAAGGCGGAATTCATGAAGAAACTGAGGGCGGAACTCGACAACTACGCCTTGCACTACTCGCTCACAAGCCTCAAGACGGCGGAGAAGAACTTCGCAAAAGCATTCAGCCTCTCACAGCAGAACGTGGTCGTCATCAACACGGAGCACTCGCCATCGCTCAACAGCACGCTGGCAAAACTCAACACCCTCACGCAGAAAAACGCCGACATTCATGTCTCGCTCTTCGGATACAAGGAGTGGCTCATGTACACGAAGGTGTATCTCGACTATTACTTCAAATACGACGCTTACATCCCCACCTATTTCTATTATAACGAAAACTCGGCAGACACCAAATGGGTGGAGCGCAACTATTTCAAGTGGTTTGAGACGACGATGAGCGACACCGCGCTGCCTCGCTTCGCACTCACGGGCTTCGACCACGCATGCTTCTTCATCGGCGGCTTCTGCCAGTTTGGAAAGGACTTCAATGGAGGGAAGGGGCAGATGACTTACAAACCCGTGCAGTCGCCCATGAAATTCAAAAAAGCTGGAAAAGGACATAAAAACACCAACTTCATGTTCGTCCACTACAAGAACGACAGAACCATCGAGTCGGTGAACTACTAACTTTATGCCATGACAATTCTCTTGCCTGCCAAGTCTCGTGACACCAACTTCACACGAACAGGATGTATCGCCATCATCCTCGCACTCCTCGCCTTGCCCTTGAGGGCACAGATAGGCGAGCACCGCGACGACCTCGCGGTGGGAGGGGGTGCGGGTGTGACGCTCTCTTCCGTCGGCTTCATGCCAAAGGTCTCGCAGGGCTTGCACGTCGGGCCTACCTTCGGCGTCGCCGCGAGGTATGTATGCGAGAAATACTACACCATGGTGTGCTCCGTACTCGGGGAGGTGAATTTCGCTTCTTTGGGATGGAAGGAGGACATCCTCGACCCGCACGACGACAAAGTCATCAATTCCGTCACCGGGAAGGCGGAGGAATACAGCCGCACCATCAACTACATCCAGGTGCCCATCTTCGCCCACCTCGCATGGGGAAGGGAGGTCTCGGGATGCAATTTCTTCTTCCAGGCGGGTCCGCAAATCGGGATGTACCTCGGGGAAAGCACGTCGAAAAATTTTGACTTCGACAACATCAACCTCAACGACCGCTCCAACAAGACGCACGAGCAATACTCCATGAAGGTGGAGAAGAAATTCGACTATGGCATCGCCGGGGGCCTCGGCATGGAATACTCCCACCCGCGCCTCGGCCATTTCCTCCTCGAAGGACGGTATTATTACGGCCTGGGCAACATCTACGGTGCCACCAAGCGCGACTATTTCGGCGTCTCCAACTTCTCCGCCATCACCATCCGCCTCACCTACCTCCTCGACCTCAAGACGACCAAGGACGCAAAACGCAAATAAACCAATCCTCAGCGTTGCGCTTCCTCGCGCCTCCCTCGCCCGTCCCCCGCTCGTCCCTCGCGCCTCGCCTGTTCTCCGCAAGGAATTGCTCCGCAATTCCAAAACCCTTGAAAATTGCTATCTCAACCTTGCATTTCATAACTTAAGAAGAGGAAAATGCTTCATTTCCTCTTCCATCCTCACGCTTTTCTAAATATTAAACAATCTTTTTTTGCCAATCTCGAAAATTCTCACTAAATTTGTGGTGAAAATTTTCTGTTACACATTATTAATATATTATGACTATGGATCCCTCACTTCTTTTGATCATCGGGGCGGTTGTCGCCTTCCTCGTCCTTTTCTTCATGCTTTCCTATGTCAAGGCGCCTCCATCCTACGCCTTCATCATCTCGGGTCTCAGCAAGGAACCCAGGGTGCTCATCGGCTCCGGCGGCTTCAGGATACCTTTCTTCGAGCGTCTCGACAAAGTCTATCTCGGACAAATCACCGTGGACATCAAGACGGAGGAGAGCGTGCCCACCAACGACTTCATCAACGTCGATGTGGATGCCGTGGCGAAAATCCGCGTCACCCCAACCTCCGACGGCACACGTCTGGCAGCAAAAAACTTCCTCAACATGTCGCCGACGGAAATTGCCGAACAGTTGCAGGACTCCCTGCAGGGCAACATGCGTGAGATCATCGGTACACTCGACTTGCGCTCGCTCAACACCGACCGCGACGGCTTCTCCGACCAGGTGATGATGAAGGCCTCGCCTGACATGAACAAACTTGGCATTGAGATCATCAGTTGCAACATACAGAATGTCACCGACCGGGAGGGGCTCATCCACGACTTGGGTGCCGACAACACGGCGAAAATCAAGAAGGACGCTTCCATCAACAGGGCAAACGCCGAGAGGGATGTCAAGATACAAGTGGCGCACGCCGACCGCGACGCCAACGACGCCAGGGTGGATGCCGACACCGCCATCGCGGTGAAAAACAACGACTTGGCTCTCAAGAAGGCGGCTCTGAAACTGCAGGCGGACACCGCTCAGGCTGATGCCGACGCCGCTTACTCCATCCAGCAGCAGGAGCAGCAGAAGACCATCAACATCAAGACCGTCGAGGCGCAGATTGAGAAGACAAGGAGGGAGCAGATCCTCTCCAAGGAGCAAATCGAAATCAGGATGAACCAACTCGCCGCAGAGGTGGAGAAAAAGGCCGACGCCGACAAGTACCAGGTGCAGAAAAGCGCAGAGGCCGACTTGGAGCAGCGCAAGCGCATCGCCGAGGCACAGCGCTACGAGGCGGAGCAGAAAGCACTCGCCCAGAATGCCGCTTCCGATGCCGCAAGGTACCAGCTCGAACAGGAGGCGCAGGGTATCAAGGCGAAGGGTGAGGCGGAGGCTTACGCCATCCTCAAGAAGGGTGAGGCGGAGGCCATGGCCATGGACAAGAAGGCGGAGGCTTACAAGAAATACAACAGTGCCGCCGTGGCGCAGATGATGATCGAGGTGTTGCCGCAAATCGTCGAGAATGTCGCCAAGCCCATCAGTGCCATCAAGGATGTCAGCATCTACAGCTGTGGCTCCGACAACAATGGCGGAGGTGTCTCCACACTCTCCGGCAACGTCCCCGTGGCCATCAAGCAGGCCTTCGACGTCATCAAGTCAGCCACCGGTGTCGACATGGCCGACATCATGAGGTCTGGCACCATCGAGGCTGCCACCACGCGCAACATCAACCTCAACGACAACGCCCAGGACATCGCCGACGGCCTCGCCAAAAAGGACTAAACCCCCACGTGCGCACTGAGTTGGTGTCCCGCCAAGAACCGGCATCCAATGTAGGGAATTACTTTATGTTATTCCTAACACCAAAAGGGAAAAGCCAAGATGTCGGTGCGCACGTAGGGAATTACTTTATGTAATTCCTAACACCACAGATGGTTCAAAAATTAAAATGATTATCCGCAATTATCCGTAAAGCGTGTCCAAAAATGAATGTCAAGTTCGTTTACGCCAAGAGCTGGCATCCAATGTAGGAATTACATGAAGTAATTCCCTACGTGCACACTCACCTCTTGGCGATTGCCTTTTGGCGACGAGGTGGTTACGGATAGATGCGGATAATCATTAAAATTAACGCCCCTATGATTCCATAAAATGGTTAGGGTAGGCAATTAAAGCAAATAAACGTTTTTACGAACCAATGGAAAAACCATTTTTCAATCGTAAAAAAATTAGGAAAGACGGATACGACTACTCTACTAACGCTAACTATTTCGTCACTGTCGTTGTCCATGACCGATTATGCTTGTTTGGTGATGTTGTCGATGGTGAGATGATACTTAACCAAGCAGGCCTCGCAATGGATGAAGCTGTACGCAATCTCTCAAAAGATTATATGATGAGTTTAGTACCCATTTATGTAATTATGCCCAATCATATACATTTCATTTTTACAAATTTGGATGATATTCCTTTATGTGAGGTTTTAAGACGATTCAAAAGCTACACAACTCATCTTTATATAGAAGGAGTCAAGAATAAAGGCTGGAAAGAATTCCACAATAGGTTGTGGCAACATAGTTATTACGATCATATCATTCGCAACCAAAGGTCGTATGATTATATTTCAAATTATATTTTTATGAATCCACAGCGATGGATGAAGGATGCCATCAATCCATACCATGACGCAGATACAGATGAAATAATGAAGAATGTGATAGATTTGATGTGATTTGCCTCTTGTCTTTAGGATATGCACATCGAGTTAAAGTCCCGCCAAGAACCGGCATCCAATGTAGGGAATTACTTTATGTAATTCCTAAAATCACAGATTGTTAGAATGATGATGGAGAAACCGGCCTCTTGGCGTTAGGAATTACATAAAGTAATTCCCTACATGCGCACTGGCTTTTTGGTGTTAGGAATTACATAAAGTAATTCCCTACGTGAGCACAAGGTGTGTCGTGCAAATCTCCCAAAACTATGATAGTTCCCCCGCCGAATACCTCACGGCAAGGCCGATGGCCTTGCCGAGTATCGGCGGGACGGCGTTTCCTATCTGCACCAACTGCTTGCTCTTGGGCCCTTCGAAGATGAAGTCGTCGGGAAACGACTGCAGCCGCGCCATCTCACGCGCCGTCAACACGCGGGGGAGGCGCGGGTGGAGGTTCACGCCGCCATGGTTCTCCTTGATGGTGCACGACGGCGCGTCCCACGGGCATTTCTTCCACGAGTCGCTGTAGCCATGGTAGAGGCTGCGCCCCTCCGGGGTGGCGGCGATGCGCTCGGCCATCTCCGGCCGGTGACGGGTGGGCACGTGGTTGAAGGCCGCATCCTCGGGATGCGTCATCAGGTCGCCGATGGCCTCACCCGTGGTGACATATTCCTCCGGGGAGAGGAGGGGGAGGGGGTAGCAGTTGACCAACCCCTTCCTGTTGCCCATGAACACCACGCGCTCGCGCTTCTGTGGCGTGCCGTAGTCGGCGGCGCAGAGCGTCGTCACGCGCATGTCGTAGCCGATGGCTTGGAAGTCCGACAATATTTTCTGCTCCACCTTGCCGCCGAGCATCGTGCGGAGCCCTTTCACGTTCTCGCACACCACGAAGTCGGGGCGGAGCTTCGACACGATGGCCACCAACTCCTTGTAGAGGGAGTTGCGGGGGTCGTCAACGATGCGGTTGCCGGCCATGGAGAACCCCTGGCAGGGGAAACCGCCGACGACGAGGCGGAGGGGACGGCCGCCCAACTCCTTCTTCACGGCGCGGTAGAACGCTTTCTTCGTCTCTTCCTCGCGGATGTCGCCATGGATGAAGGGGTGCTTGAAGTTGCGGCGGTAGGTCGCCCCGGCGGCCTCGAAGAAGTCAAGGCCGCAGATGCCCTGCAGACCGGCCATCTCCAGTCCTTTGCTCAGCCCTCCCGCACCGCTGAAGAGGTCCACGAAGGTCATCTGTGAGGCACCGGGGTGCTCCCAGTGCCCGCTGATGTCCACCATGCGCACGCTGTCGCCGTAGCGGTTGGGCTCTTCGCCGTCGGCCAGGAAGTCGCTGGCAGAAAACAGGGTAGGGGAGGGGGCTGTGGCATGGTAGCGTGAGGACAGCTCTTGCTCACGGGCTCGCGCACCGCCGCTCAATAGATAGCTCTTAAACGTCTCAAGAGCCTCCTCCGTGATGCTGTAGCTGCTGTTGCGCTTCGCTGCAACCAGCTCCCCCGAGGCGACATAGCGGCGGACGCCCTTCTGCGTCATGCCCAGTTCTCGCGCCACTTCTTCTATCGTGTATCTTTTCATTGTCGATAGTGTCTATAGTATTTATAGTATCAATAGTCTATCTTCTCATAGGCCATATCTCTTTCGATTGCAAAGATAGTGCAAGGCGAAGACAATACAAAACAAAAACCAAAGTTTTTGTTTTTATTGTTGTGGAGCCGCCTATCTTCGCGTCAGCAGAGTAGTGCAAGCCGAAGACTCACCGTGGCTGAGGAGCTATAATTCTTGGCGTTAGAAATTACATAAGTAATCATAAAAAAATCACTGAATAGATACTTTATTTTGAGTTTTCATAAAAAATAGCTAACTTAGCGGCCTGAAACAACATCTTTTCGCCATGGCACCTTTGAGAAAATACCCCGTAGGCATACAGAGCTTCGAGAGCATCCGCATGGATGGCTACATTTATGTGGACAAGACCCCGCTCATCTACAAGATGATTACTGAAGGGAAGCCCTATTTCCTGAGCCGCCCCCGGCGGTTTGGAAAGTCGCTGCTGTGCTCCACGCTCGAAGCCATCTTCCAAGGGCGGCGCGAACTCTTCGAGGCCTTCACCGTCAAGGGCGGCATCGAGCAGCCGCAACTCTTCATCGCCACAACCGACTGGGAATGGGAGCCGCATCCCGTCATCCGCTTCGACTTCAGTCAAGAAAGAGAATACACCATAGAAGCCCTCGACAAGTTAATCAATTTCACCCTTTCCCGATATGAGAGTGAATATGGTCTCACCCCGCAAATAGGTGAGGGGAACAACACGCGGTTCATCTCCATCGTCCGGGAGGCCCACCGTCAGACGGGTCGGCGCGCCGTGGTCCTTGTCGATGAATACGATGCCTTCATGCTCCACAGCATTGGCGACAGCGAGCTGGAGGAAGGCATACGGAGGAGCTTCTCATCCCTCTTCAGTCCACTCAAGGCCCTCGACGACCACCTGCAGTTCGTCTTCATCACCGGCATCTCCAAGTTCTCCCAGATGGGCATCTTCAGCACGCTCAACAACCTCAACAACATCTCCATGGCTGCCGACTACGAGGCTCTCTGCGGCATCACCGAGGAAGAACTCACCACTCAGTTGCACCCTGATATCGAACGGTTGGCGCAAAAGTTGGGTGAAAGTTGCGACGAGACTTTCGCTGAACTGAAGCGAATGTACGACGGCTATCATTTCAGCGAGGACATGACCGACATCTACAATCCCTTCAGCCTGTTTAACGCACTCAACAAGAGAAAAATTTCCGACTATTGGTTCGACAGCGCGACGCCGAGTGCCGTCATCGACATGCTGGCGCAGATGCCACCCATACAGTTGACCGACATTGATGGCGTGACCTGCTCAGCCGGAGTTTTTGACATCCCCTTCAACAGTTACAGCAACCCCTTCCCTGTGCTTTACCAGAGCGGCTACCTCACCATCAAGAACTACGACAGGGAATACGATGAATACACGCTGGGTCTGCCCAACTTGGAGGTGAGGAAGGGTTTTGCCGACAACCTTTACCAATATGTTGTTTCACCAAAAGGCATCGACACCAACAAGAATGCGCTCTTTCTCGCCTACAATCGTTTCCGGCGTTCCGATAGCCTCCCTCCCTTCATCGAAGCCATAAAAGTGTTCTTCGCCGGCATCCCCTATTACCTCAATGAAAAAGGGGAGCACCACTACCACGTCATCCTCTACACGCTACTCACCGCTTTTGGAGCCGACATCCTCGCTGAGGAACCATCCGCCAAGGGCCGTGCCGACATCATCCTGAAAATGCCCCAAGGCATCTATGTCATAGAAATCAAGTATGACGACACCGCCGACGAAGCACTCAAACAAATCGACCAGCGCCGCTACGCCGACAAATACCGGTCAGATGGGCGACCCATCACCAAGGTGGGCATCGCTTTCTCCTCCAAGGAGCGAAACATCACGGAGTACAAGTCCGTCCGTGAGAAATGATATGAAGTAGTTTGCACCTTTCCTCTTGGCGTTTGGAATTATATGAAGTAATTCCCTACGTGCGCACCGTGCTTGTGGCGTTTGTTTTTGTACATTATATTATTATGTCTCATTATAATATTATGTCTCATTCGCGTCCAATTCGTGACCATTCGTAATCGGTAAAAAAACGCCAAGCCCCCCGCTGTCGCCAATCATTCGTGTAATCGGAATAAAACGCCAAGCCCCCCGCTGTCGCCAATCATTCGTGTAATCGGAAAAAAAACGCCAAGCCCCCGCTGTCGCCAATCATTCGTGTAATCGGTAAAAAAACGCCAAGCCCCCTATTATCGCGAACATA
>CADBBP010000213.1 GCA_902792855.1 uncultured Prevotellaceae bacterium | reverse complement strand
CACCAACATCCATGGGGTTGAAAAGCCCACGGAAACCCACATCTATGATGCCATCGTCATTATAATCAAACCACGTGTATCTCGGTATCGACAAGGTGATGCTGCCCGGCACCTCCACCTTGCCGAACAAATACTGTGAAATGCACGCATTGTAGCCAGTGCCCAGGATGGCTTTCCCGTCACGAATCACATATTCGGCCTCGACGTCGTTCCCATCAACCAACAAGTTGCCCTTGACAACGGGCTCCGCCATGCCGAGTGTCTCCTTGGAAGGATGAATGTCGGCTTTAGACAAATCCCTAATGGCATCGAATTCCTCAAACCCCAAAAGAAACTCTATAGCCGTCGTTACATGATCATTGCCGAAGGCAGAATCAATTATCTTCCCCTACTTGCCAAAATAATAGGCGGCGGAAGACCTGTTGCACAAAGACCTGTTGCACACAGGGACGGCTTTGTCGTTAACGCTATGATATAGGTAAAGGGGGTGCTCGGGGTTCCATCCCCTGGTCAGGTTGTTGTAAGAAAGTGCCAGATGCAGGTCTTCCATCACCCCTCGGCTGGTGGGGCGGTCAGGGTCGAAAACATGAAAATCAATAAAATCAACAGGAAAGCCTTGGTCGTCCAAAAGATAATGCGTTACCGTATAGGTGGGGTTTGCCGGGTCATGATAATTCTTGAAATAGGCGTATAATTCCGGCTTCAAAACGTTTTTCAGGTATCCTATTCCATTGCTTCCCAAAACATCCTTGTAATAGTCCTTGTCATCTCCTTTCCCTTTTTCTATGAGTTCTTCCCATTTTTTTTGATGTCTTCGTGTGAGTATTCCTTATTGTCAATCCAGTCGATGATGCCTGTCTCAAGGAACTTGTCGGAGAGGAAGTCGCTCACCTTGTGGTTTCTCATATAGGGATTGCTGTCACACATGCCCTTCAGGATGAGAGGCATGACGATAATCATGGTCATCACCTCGTCATTCTCCGCTTGGTTGATGTATTCCATAAAGGTGGCAACGGGGTTGTAAGGCCCATCGCCGCAAACAGACCCGGTGAACTTCAACTCATCAACGAGACCGTTTTGCTCGATGAAGCGGTGAACGGCCATTGAGGTTCCTCCCCCTTGGGAATAGCCCACGCTGAAGCTGCGCCATCCACTGCGGAAGGGATGGCGTATCTCTGACACTTGCGCCGAATTCTTGTAAAGCTCAATGCCATAGCGCACACCGTCCACCACCTGTCGTGCTGTCAACTCCTCCGACAAATAGGGATGCGCCACATCACTTGTTATGCCATATCCCTCATAGTCGGGTATGATTGGCTTTGACTTTCGCTTCGCACGTCGATTTTCAATTCCCTTTGGCCGCCGACCTCTGGTTCTCCAATTCGTGATAAAAAGGGTGGGAATGTTCAGCTCTATTATCAATATCCTCTAAAATAAATCAGAATGTGTGCCGGTATCTACAAGAATTGTCGAGACCGCGACGGACACAAAGTTTCAACGACCTCTTAAATTGGCCGGTATAAATGATTTCATACATTGTTCAGTCCAATATCTGACGAATTAGGTCATCAGCATTTTCTGCCTTAAAAACGTTTCCTTTTCTAACATCCTCCAAGCCACGTTCGATGCCACTCTTGCGTTTCACGTGCATTGTCCATCCCATTTTTTTGGAGAGAGCTCGAAGCAGGGAAAGGTCGTTGTTCGGCAATGTGAGGCTCACGTTTTCTGTCATTTTTGATACTTTTTTGTTTGATTGATGATTGCACGTCTATATGACATGCAAATATACAATGATTATTGCAAACATCCAAATTTCATAAGAAATAAAAAATGTCAATGGTATTGTCCCTCCCCCAAAAACGCCCCCTGACCTTGAAAAGAGCCAGGGGGCGAAAAATGAAACAATGTCAGAAATCTTCTCAGTTGCCGAGGATGCGATCGACAAGCATCATGACATCGGTGATGGTCATGACACCATCGTTGTTGAGGTCGGCGTTCCATTCGTCAATGCTCAATGACGAGAGCCCCAAGACGATATCGATGATGCTCGAGACATCGCTGATGTTCAACTGCCCGTCGGCATTGACGTCACCGTAGCCGGGAATGTCCGGGACGCGGTAGGTCACCTTGACAGACCTGGCGGAACCCTCCATCTCATGGAGTGCCAAGTAATAGGTGCCGCCCTGCAAGGCCTTGGCGCCTCCGAACGAGGTGCTGCCGGCGGCGTCCGTCTCATACACCATCTCCCCGGTGGGCGAGAAGAGTTGCAGCACGCAGCCGCTGCTGGCCCTGAAGAGGAGGCTGTCGCCCTCCTGAGCCTCGGCAGAGAACCACTGGATGGTGTTCGCCGCCGGCTTCGGAGCGACAACGGTGTGCTGCGGCTCGATGGGCAGGATGTCGGTCACCTCCTCCGTCACCCTCGGGTCAACGTATGTGGCATCCACGTCGGTCATGCGGCCGCCGATGTCGGTGAAGCGGAAATGCAGGTCGTTCTTCGCCACGACGAAGGGCTGGTCGTCCACCATGACCACCTCGAAGGCACAACTGCGGAGGTCTAACGGCTCCACTTCGATGTCGGTGATGACGCTCAGCGGGTCCACACGCCGGTCGAGCGTGATGGTGCGGCGGTTGTCGTACTCGTTGTTGAACCAGTATTCATACTCGATGATGCCCGTGCCGCCCTCCGGCACCTTGATGAAATAGGCACTCTCCGGGGTGGAGACGGAGCCGTTGTCGGCCAACACCCAGTAACTCACCTCATGTATGCCGTCGCTCAGGCCGGCCACGTCGAGGTTGAAGTGCAACACGCCGTCGCTTATCGTGCCCTCCTGTGGCGCGGTGGTGAAGTTGTCCAAGGTGTAGTAGCACCTCACCGCCGCCGGGTCGATGTGCGTGGTTTTGATGAAGAAGGCGTTGCCACGGGAGGTGCTTACGCCGTTGTCGGCCACCATCCAGTAGTTGAGCTCGTGGATGCCATCTGGCAGAGCCGACACGTCCAAGTCGAAATGGTGCTTCCCGCCGGAGAACGTGCCTTCCTCCTCCGACATCTCGGCGTCGTCGATGCTGTAGAAGCAGGACATCGTGCCCTCCTCACTGTCTGTCAAAGTGCGGACGAAGTGGCCCTCGGCACTCTCCACGGCCACTCCCTGCGGCGTGACACCCTGCACGTGGCAGGTGTGCAACCCCGGCTGCAGCGAGGCGACATCGAACTCCCAAGACAACTTGCCGTTGCTCATCGTGCCTTCAGCCTCGATGAGTGCTGTCCCGCCGTCGATGACGGCCAAGCCCTTGTAGGTGTCGGCAGCCTCGGTGACGGCAGCCTTTGTGAAGGCCCTCGTGACGGGTGCCGAGAGGGTGCCGTTGCTCAATGCTTGCAGGTGGAGCAGGTGGAAGCCCTCCGGCAGCATGCTCACGTCGATGTCGAAGGTGCCATCACCCAGGTCGAGCGTGCTATATACGTTGCTGTCATCCTCGTCAAACCAGTAGCGCCACTCGCCGGAGCCCGTCTGCCCCCGCGCCATGTTGTGCGCCAAGAGGATGCATAATATGGTTGTCAGTATGCGCATGGCTCACATGGTTTAGTGGTTGGCACCGTTCACTTCCAACTCAATGCTCAACTTGCCGTTGGCAGACGACTGACCGGCCACCTGGGCCTTGGTGATGCGCGGGTTGGTGGGGGTGGGGTCGAAGGGCAGCGAACCGCCGTAGATGCCCACTTGGGTGCCGTCGGAACCGAGATAGGCAGCACCGGTGGCAGTCAGCTTGAAGGTGACGTCATCGCCGTATTCGCCAGTGAAATCCTTAAACAGCGTGGTGAAATCCTCCACCACGGCGTTGCTGGCCAGCGTGGAATTGTTCCAAAGCACCTCTTTGCTGCCAACGTTGTATGCCGGAGTTGTAGATTTTGGGAAACCATTCGTACCCACGCTGTAAACAAAGCAGTTGGTCAACGAACTATTTACTATAGCTGAGGGACTTACACCATAGCCTCCTTGATTGTTTCCTTGGGTGAACAAAATGACGCAGTTCAAAAAGTTATACAGGCATGAGCCATTCGGTTTGCAGATAATGCTGTTGACAAAGGTGGCAGAACTATTATCATAGAATTGGGTACCATTGGCTATCTTGCAGTGGATGAAGCGCATGTTGTAGGCATTGCCGCTACCGCTGGTGGCAACATAAGTAAAGCGGCACTTGATGAACATGTCGTTGGAATTGGTGTAACCATCAATATACAATATAGCATTCACATAAAGTCCTTCGAGGGTGATGTTGTTCACGGAGACAGTCATGTTGCTGGAGATGACGGTGGGCAGCGAGCCGTCGTCGCCGACACTCATGCCAGCTCCACGCACGGTGATGGACTTTGCGATAGTGGCGCCCTTGAACGTGCCGCTCGACAAGGTAATCACGTCGCCATTCTCAGCGGCGGCGGCGGCGTTGACAAGTGCTTCTGCGCCATAGTAGGCGCTTGTCTTGCCCTCGTGGCTCAATGTGGCCACCAAGGAAGTCTGGGCTTGCGTTGTGATGACGGTGGCAACGATTGCCAGCAGAGTGAAGAGTAATTTTTTCATAGGTTGATGTGGGTCGCACCACCGGGGTTGGAAATTGGTTTTCACGGAGCCGTGCCAAAGCCTGGCACACCGACTTGCCATTTGCATCTCTCTTCGCCACGGTGGTGCGATTAAGGGCGGAAAGAGAGCGAAATGGCACTGCAAATATAGTGAAAAATCCTTGGGTGACCAAGAAAAAATTCTTGATTTTGATGAACACCCCTCTGGGAGTGATGAAACCCCATTTTCACGTGACGAAAGAAAAAATGTTTTCTGGCATCCCCACACATCTGTCAACAAATTGGATGAAATCGGAATGACTTTCGTGCCCATAGTGAGAGCCTTTTGCCGGTTTCCCAGGTTTTCTGCATCTCGAAGCGCATGCGTCGGCGCCGTCTGTCCATTTCCGTCCAGTATTGGTAGAAGTCGTTGAGCATGTCGCGGTCGTATTGGTCGGCATATGCATTCATCCTTTCTTCGGGGGTGGTGGAGGGGGATGAGGGATTTTTTTCTTTAATTCTCCTTTAGGAGAATTTTCTTTTTTTATATTTATATTATTTATATTATTATTTATATTTTCTATTTGTTTTTTGATTTTTTCTATTTTATCCGTGTTATCATCTGTTATGTTTTCCATAACGTTGTTATCATCTGCGATAACGCTGTTATCGTTCGTAGTGTTTTCTGTATCGCTGTTATCCTTTTTCTTCTTTTTGATAACGTTGTTTTCTTCTTGGGTGTTTGTCATAACGCTGTTATCTTCTGTTATTGCCGCCGAACTGTTGTGGGCAGGCGTACATCCGGCCTCTTGGGATGAAGGCTGGGTGGCATGCCAGCGCCTCTGCATCCCCTTGCGGCCGGCCACGCTCTTGTTTCGGAAGGCGCGGTCGTTTTCCTCCTTGTCGTGGTCGTAACAGCCTTTCCACTCGTTGAAGACGAGTCTGATGCCCAAGTTGTCCTCCTCTTCGCAAGTGAGGCCTTCCGGGGAGGATGGGCACGACTTGCCACGTTGGGCGTCCTCTTCCACATAGCGGCAGATATGTTCGAGCAGGCGACCTTTCTCCTCACGGCTCATTTGTTTCATCATTTGGAAAGTGCAGTCGTGGATGCAGAAACGGAGTGTTCCATGGTTTCTCTTGGTGTCTTGTTTTCGCATGGGATATGTTATT
>CADBBP010000212.1 GCA_902792855.1 uncultured Prevotellaceae bacterium | reverse complement strand
GAGGTGGTGTGGGCAATGCCACGCTATGGCACGTTCAACGTCCATGCTGCGCTGCTGCCGCAATATAGGGGGGCGGCTCCCATCAATTGGGCGGTCATCAACGGCGAAACCATGACTGGCGTCACCACCTTTTTTCTCGACCATGACATCGATACAGGTAAGGTAATCCTTAAAAAGACGTTCCTCATTCCCGACGATGCGGACGTGGAGTATGTCTATGACGGCTTGATGCACCTCGGTGCTCAGGCGGCCATGGAGACCATCGACCGCATCTGCAAAGGAGACGGGCAAGTGGAGGCCATCGAGCAACAAAAGTTGATGGAGGGCGAGGAGCTCAGACCGGCTCCCAAAATCTTCAAGGACACGTGTAGGATACAGTGGAGGCAACCAGCCAAGAGGATTTACGACTTCGTCAGGGGGCTCAGTCCATATCCTGGTGCGTGGGCTTCCATGGAGAATATGTTGAGTGGTGACACCACGGTGGTGAAAATGTTCAAAACTGCCGACGAACTATTGCAAATAGAAAGCATGCAAGTAGCAGGGAAGAAGAGAATGGATGCCGTCTCCTTCCTAAACGGTATGAGGGGTATCGAGAACTACCGATTTGTATAGACAAATAATGTTGCCACCAGAAACACTTTGTGGCTTGATACCATCATAAATCATAGTCGTTTTCAACATTCGCCTCACCGTTAGCATCCGATGAAGTACAGGTTCTAATATTGGCGACATATAGCAACAGCAGCTACAACCATGATGTGAATGTAGCTGCTGTTGCTATGGTGTGGTACCTGTCTATTGTTCCTCTTTTCGCAACATTTGCCTACCCACAATAATCCCCCATATTCGCGAACATACAACTCCCCTCTCCCTTCGGAGAGGGGTTGGGGGTGAGGCCGTCGGGGGGTTGGGGGTGAGGCTTCTCTATCGTATGCCGCGCTCGTTCAGCGCCCGGTGGTATTTGGCGGCGTTGGCGCGATGCTCCGCTTCCGTGCGGGCGTAGTTGTGCGTGCCGCTGAAATCCTCCTTTGCACACATATAAATGTAGTCGTGGCTCTCGGGGTTGAGCACCGCCTCCAAGTCTTCCTTCAAAGGGATGCGGATGGGGCCGGGAGGCAGACCGGCATATTTGTAAGTGTTGTAACGGTTGTCAACGGTAAGCATGCGGTTGAGGATACGGCGCACGGCGAAGTCCTGCATGGCGAATTTCACTGTCGGGTCCGACTGCAAGAGCATGCCCTTGCGTAGGCGGTTGAGATACAAACCTGCCACCGTCGCTTTCTCCTGCGTGGCACGGGTCTCCTCCGTCACAATGCTCGCAAGCGTACTCACCTCCACCGGAGAGAGGCCAACTTTTTTCGCCTTCGCCAAACGCTCCGAATCCCAATACTTGTCATATTCCTTCTTCATACGGTCCAAAAACTCATCCACGGAAACCGTCCAGTACATGTTGTAGGAGTCGGGGATGAACATTGCCGGGAATGTCTCGCGAGTAAATCCATAGCGGGCGCACACCGTGGAATCAGTGAGAGCCTGGAGAAGTACGAGGCTGTCCATTTCCAACTTCTTGGAAATGGCCACCGCCAACTTGTCCATCGTTCGTGCTGAAGGGATGGGAACGTTGAGCGGCGTCTGCTCGCCACGCTTGAGGATGTTGAAAAAATCCCAAGCACCTATTCCGGGAGACAGGGCGTAACGGCCGCGCTTGAGGCTGCCCGCCAGGTCCTTCATCTCTGAGACAAAACGAAAGCCTTTCATAGCGTGGGGATTTGCTATCGTGTCAAGCTTTAGATACACAGAGTCCACTGTGTCGTCACGGTCGATGTAGAGATAGCTGGTCTCCTCTTTTTGGAGCATCGCACTTTTAAAATAATAATAAGCCGTGCCAAGGATGCCAAGCAGCACGATAACCAACACGCATGCCAGCACTTTCAGCCAGCCTGCCATCTTCTTTTCTTTCTTGCTCATAATGGATGACTTCAACTTTTACCATGAGGAGGCACTGCTCGTCAAAAAGAGGCCTCCTTGATTTACAAGTTGCAAATGTACACAAAAAACACCATTTTTCTTGCTGTTTGGGCAAAGAATTAAGTTTTCTTTAGAGGAAACGGCCATCAATCAAGGAAAAAAGGAAAAACTCTCAACAACTGACGCACTCGAAATATGGAAAAAGGAAATAACCATCTATTTTTTTTGGCCATGACGTGATAAATGCTTATCTTTGCCTTGACTTTGCGAACTATCTACCGCAACTACTATTCTTTGATACGCTATGAAACTGAAATTCACGATACATTACAGCACGGCATGGGGGCAGGGTCTTTATGTCTCCATCGACTATTTCACAGAGGGTGCAAGGCCGCAGAGACACTTGCTGCCCATGAACACCGATGACGGAGAGACATGGTCGCTCGAAACATCGGTCATGGAGTCGAGGCAGAGGCCCGTCACGGCCATCAGGTATTGCTACCAGGTGATGGATGGAGAGGGAAGGCTGCTGAGGAGGGAGTGGGACAAGGTGCCCAGACTCTATGCTTTTGACAGCACAAGAGACTACCGCTTTCCTGACTTGTGGAGGGACACGCCCATACAAGCCCATCTCTATACAGAGGCATTCCATGTCGTGACAAGACACGAAAGGCATCATCCTGTCGAGGTTTTCAGACTTTCGCTCTTCAGGAGAACCATCGTCTTCAGGGTGGCGGCACCCCAACTCCTTCCGGGAGAGACGGTGGGCGTATGTGGTAGCCATCCGGCCATGGGAAGTTGGAACCCCTCCCGATTTCTCAGGATGAACCCCGTTGGAGATGGGGAATGGATGCTCTCCGTCAACATTGAAGGAATGCCCCTGCCCTTGGAATATAAATATGTGGTGGTGGATGACAAAACCAACCACCTCAAGGCATGGGAGGAGGGCGACAATCGCACCACCGGCGACGAGGAGATGCGCGATGGGGAGGCACTTGTCTTATATGGGGAGCCACTGAGGGTGAGGGAGCCGCAATGGAAGGCGGCGGGACTGTCTGTGCCGCTCTTCTCCCTGCGCTCCGAACGCTCGTGCGGGGTGGGGGACTTCGGTGACCTGCCGGCTTTGGCAGATTGGGCGGCAAGCGTTGGCCTGAGGGTGATACAACTGCTGCCAGTAGCCGACACCACCACCATGCACTCTTGGACGGACTCCCACCCTTACAATGCGGTGTCGGCTTTCGCACTGCACCCGCACTACATCGCTTTAGACCAACTCGGAGAACTTGACGACGAGGAAAAAAACTTGGCATACAACAGACAGAGGAGGGAACTCAATGCACTCGACCACAGCGACTATATGGCGGTGGATAGGGTGAAAAACGCATTCATCGACGACATCTTCCTGCAAGAAGGGGCGAAGACTCTGCAATCACCAGAATACAAACTTTTCGTAACAGAAAACGAGGAATGGCTGATACCTTATTGCGCGTTCTGTATTCTCAGAGACACTTACCATACGGCACGATACACCGACTGGGAGGAGATGGCTGTCTTCGACGAGGGACGTGTCAGGGCGTTTCTTGAACAGCATGCTCCGGAAAGGGACAAAATCGCATACGTTCAGTATCATTTGCATAAACAACTCAAGGATGCTGCCGAGTATGCCCGCAAGTTTGGGGTGGCTCTTATGGGAGACCTGCCCATCGGGGTTTACAGGGATAGCGTGGAGACATGGCAGCACCCGGACTTCTTCCTCCTCGACGCACAAACAGGAACACCTCCCGACAACGAGAACTTCAATGGTCAGAACTGGGGATTCCCACCTTACCGATGGACTGATGAAGAGGGGCACCACCACACCTCGGCGCACAACGGCATCTTCGAATGGTTCAGGAAAAGGCTGAGGCATATAGAGCAATACTTCGACGCACTGCGGATAGACCATGCATTAGGGTATTTCAGAATATGGGAAATTCCCACTCACGCCGTTCTGGCCAATATGGGGCACTTCTCACCGGGGCTGCCACTCAGTGAGGAGGAAATTACAAGATATGGACTGCCCTTCAGAAGGGAACTGCATACAAGACCCTTCATCAACGACCGAATATTGGAAAGACTCTTCGGCATTCATGTTAACTATGTCAAGGAGCATTTCCTCTTGAAAATGAATTATGGTCTCTACGCACTCAAGGAGGAGGTGGACACGCAGGTCAAGGTGCGCGACCGTTTCGGAGCACTCGACGACGAGAACAGCATCTGGATAAGGGACGGATTGTACCGACTCATCGCCAACGTGCTTTTCCTCGAGGATATGAGGCATCCGGGGATGTTCCACCCAAGGTTCATGGTGTATCATGAACCTGTGTATGAGATACTCAGCGCAGAGGAGAAGGATGCTTTCATGAGGCTTTACAACAACTATTACTACGAGCGGCACAACGACTTTTGGGCATACGGGGCAGGGAGGAAACTAAGTGGCATACTTGCAAGGACGAGAATGCTCGTTTGCGCTGAAGACCTCGGGATGTTGCCCTCATGTGTTGCCAATGTCTTGGAGAACCAACGCATTCTCTCTACGGAAATTCAGACGTTGCCCAAACTGCCAGGTGTGGAGTTCGCACATCTCGAGTCAAACCCCTACCGAAGTATGTGCACCATCTCCACACACGACATGCCTACGCTCAGGTTGTGGTGGGAGGAGAACATGGGAAGGACTCAGAGATACTATGCCACCATGCTGCAAAAACAGGGGAAGGCACCCTTGCAGTTGCCCGCGCACATCGCTGAACAAATCATCGCGAGGTTGATGTTCTCGCCGTCCATGTTATGCATGCTCGCCATTCAGGACTGGCTTGCCATGGATGCCGGCCTTAGGGAGAAAGACCCACATAGGGAGCGCATCAACTATCCTTTCGACATGTACAACCAGTGGAAATACCGCATGCCTGTTGCTATTGAACAGTTGACTGACGCCGGTGTCTTCAATAATAAAGTGAAAACCATGGCCACACACAGCAAAAGGGCATGAAAAGGATGATGACTTACGATACTTATATCTTCGATCTCGACGGGACTTTGCTCGACACCCTCGGCGATTTGGCCGCGAGTGCCAACTATGCGCTGCGAACAAACCATCTCCCGGAACATTCCATCGACGGACATACGCCGCTTCGTTGGTAACGGAGTGAGGAAACTTATGGAGAGAGCTGTGCCGCAGGGGGAGGAAAACCCACGCTTCCAACAGACTTTGGATGCCTTCAGAGGGCATTACACTGCGCACGGCACTGACACCACCAAACCCTATCCGGGCATCATCCAGTTACTTGCAACATTGAAGGAAGAGGGAAAAATGGTGGCCGTGGTGAGCAATAAGTTCGATGCGGCAACGAAAGCATTGTGCAGCCATTTCTTCCATTCCTTCATCGATGTTGCTATCGGTGAAAGTGAGCGGGTAAGGAAGAAACCGGCACCCGATACCGTGGAGGAGGCGTTGAGAGTGCTCGGGACAACTAAAGAAAAGGCGGTGTATGTGGGAGATAGCGACGTGGACATCCAAACCGCACAAAATAGTGGAATGCCGTGCATCAGCGTGACGTGGGGATTTCGAGACCGTGACTTCCTCGTCTCACACGGTGCACTCAACCTCGTGGACTCCCCAGAGGAAATCCTCGATTTTTGAACAAAATAATCATACATAAAAACAAATCAAACATGAGACTAAAAACTATCATTTGCTTCGCGCTGTTCTTGCTGGTGGCCGGAGCGACAAAGGCCACCAATTACAAGAAAGTGGTGGGAGGCGACATCTCCATGCTCAACAAATACATGGAGGCGGGGAAAACTTTTTACGATGGTAATGGGAATGCCATTACAAGCACACCGGTTTTCCTCGCATACCTCAAAGCCCAAGGCCTCAACTCCATGCGCGTGAGGCTCTTTGTGGATCCCTCCAATGCACCATCCGACCACAAGGGGGAAGGGGTATGTCAAGATCTCGACTATGTCAAGACGCTCGGAAAGCAAATCAAGGATGCTGGTCTCAACTTCCTGCTTGACTTCCATTATTCGGACACATGGACAGACCCGGAAAAGCACTCCACTCCAGCTGTATGGAACTCAAACGATCCTGTTACGCTGGCCAACTATCTCTACAACTACACCGTGGATGCCTTGACTGCTTTGAAGAATGCCGGTGCGGAA
>CADBBP010000211.1 GCA_902792855.1 uncultured Prevotellaceae bacterium | reverse complement strand
CCGCTCTCTTTTCAAAAGGGAGCGGCTTGGTGATTTTGGAACGTATGGAATAAATTACCACTCTTGAACTAAAAATATAATTGGTTGCACAAAAAGATGTACATAATATTTTGATATGTGATAGGAAATGCCTATATTTGCAGCGAATTATAAACTCAATCATTATGAACACACTAACAGTTGCAGATTTTCGAAGCCAACTTGCCAAATATTTCGACCTCGTTCTGGCCGGAGAGAAAGTTTTCATTAGGAGAAAGAACCAACTTTTCACAATCATCCCTGTTCAGGAAGACGAACTAACCATAACCCCGGAATTGGCAGCGAAAATAGAGAAGGCCAGAAAGGAATACCGCGATGGCAAGACCGTCAGTTTGACGAGCCACGAAGACATTGACCGTTACTTCGACTCTATGTAACTGAAGTTTCCCACTTTTTTTATCACGAATTTGAGAATTAAAGAATTTTCCATTATGATGGAATTGATAGGAATTTGAGATGAAATGACAAGCCATTTTCTTACTCAATCGTATAAGGTTCACGTCGCCTGCGACAATAATAATCCTGCATTTTTTTGAAAGTGCAGTATTTTTGAAAGAAATTCTTGAGTAATACCAGCGAAAAAGACAGAAGCAAGATGAATTCTGTCCTATAGATAAAACAGTTCGCCAGCATTGCATCTTCCGTATGCACCTCGTCGCCAAAAGGAAAGAGCAAAAGAACAACTCCTTGGTAAGGCTTTTGCCCTTGCAGGGCGACATTTACACTCATTCTTTTTTACCCAGGGTGCTACCCTGGGCTAATATCTTATTGGCCTTACAGGCCGCTGTGATATCTCATTGCATATCGCCTAATGCTGCTGTAGGGACCGGCTTTAGGTAGTCGTAAGGCCAAGAAGCCGTGTGTCAAACATTCGTCCTAACGGACGAGCGGATGGACATAAAGTCCACCCCTACAGCAACCCCGTCCTCTTGGAGTTATTGGGAATCGCTTGCGGAAAGAAGCGGAGAAACATGTCTCTCAATACATCCTCGGGGGTCGGTAATGGATTTCGTAAATCTTGTCGAAATACTTGTCCCAGTTTGACTTTCCCTCCCCGATTTTGAATCCATAGAAGCGGGTGCCAGTCTTCTGGTAATCCTTGAAACGACGCATCAGGTCCTCGGTGGTACGGGGAATGAGGAAGTCGGTAATCCAAAGCACGTCGGCATTCATGTAGCGGTCATCGCCATTGTCCAAGAGGGCGAAGGCCATGTTGAGCATCTTCTGGGCATCCGTGCCTCCTCCAAGGAAAGGGAAATAACCCTTCTCAAAGTTCTCGTTGTCCTCGGGCCTTATGCCCATCCGCTCCAAGGCCTTTCGCTTGCGCCGTGAGCGCAGTTCGATGGGACGGACGCCCACGGAGAAGTCGATGAGGAAACAGTCGCGCTTCAGTTGCTCAGCGGTCTGTTCCAACTTGGAGAGCAGCGATGCCTCAATCTTCTGCGGCACGCCATACATGCTCGCCGACGAATCGACACATACAATCATCGGGCCTCGTCGAGAGGCGTTTTCCGTGCGGAGTTTCCGCGACGGTTTGGTGATTTCCGACTTGTATCTGAAGACCTGCAAGCGACTGGTGACCCATTTTTTCAAGAAGAGCCCTTCCAAGTCAGCATCCGTATATTGCGCCATCTCCGCCGGCATGAGCGCATTGAGGTCACGTCCTATGGTCACTCCCTCGATGTCGCTTCCCGCGGAATGGTCGAGTTTGTGCTTGAAGCCCGTCTGCACCGTCAGTCGGCTTTTCCCCTCCTCGTCCGGCAGTCGTCCCATCTTCCTGACCACCTCGCCAATCTGCGGATATTTGTTTTGGATGCGCACGATGTGGAGTTTCTTCTCAAACTCCGATTCCACCCATTGCCCGTCCATCATGTTCCATGCCTGCAACGCCTCCGTTTCCGTCATGCCCTGGCTGCGTATTTGCTGACCCAGTTTCTCGAAGACCCGGTTGAAGCCACCACCTCCCCCACTCTCTTTCGCCTTGATTTTCCTGTCCACCTCCTTGCGCACCCGCTCATCGATGGCGGCCATCCACTCATGTTGGAGTTTTTCCCAGTTCTCCGGTTTCGTCCATCCATCATGCTTGAACTGTTTTTTCATGTAGTCGATGTCGAAGCCATCGTCACGGTGTTTCTCGTCGATGGCAGCGAGCAGCGACTGCCAGTTGTCCTGTTTCTTTTGCATCGACCACTCCGTCACCTTCCCTGCCTCCTTTCGCTCGGTGAAGAAGCGCTGGTTGACGAAGCCCTCCGCATGGAGGCATTCTGCGACGAAGCGTCCCACCGTCTCGTAGAAGACCTGCCCCGTCAGTTTGCTTGACAGCACGGCAGACTGTATGACCGGGTCGCTCATCAACCGTCCCAAATAGCGGAGGACGGGGTCGGCATACATCTCCCATGAAAATTCCACGGCGACATCCCTCTCCACGTCCAAGACATCGCCTATCTCCACAAATCTCCTGATGAAGCGCAGATAGTCGCCAATCGGCAACCGCTTTCGTCGGACTTTCTCCATGAGGACATCCTGTGTGTCCTTGTCGCCATAGGTGATCATGCCATGCCAGGTGATTATTCCTCCTCCAGTTTCAGCACTTCATAGCGCATCTTGGCCAGTTCCTGATACATCGTCTGTGCATACGCCTCGACGGTCTTCTTGTCGGTCGGTGAGACAAACATGTTGTCTTTCACCTCCTCGACACGTTTTCCAATGCGGTCGGCAAGGAACTCTATTTCCAAGAAATAATTGCGGTCGGTGACCACCCCCTTCGGGTCGGGCAGGACTTGCTGCTCGCCAGGTTGCAGTTTCTCTATCTTGAAATACACGCCGTCGATGTAGATGCCATCCTTGTCGCGTGTGAGCGAGACAGTCCTCGCCCCTTTCGGCGTGTCTGCTCCGTCATAGGAGCGGATGATGGAGCGTTGCGGGTTTTTCGGGTCTTTGTAGATGCATCCCAACTGCCCTGCATTTTCTCTCGTCCTCCCTTTCATGTTTTGGTAATCACCAAGGATGACGTAGGTGTTTCCCGTGTCATGGTCGAGGAGATGGTAATAGAACGAGTCGAAAATTTTCTTGTCGCCGTCGTTCTTCTCGATTTGCTTGCGTGCCTTGAAGGTGGCACGGTGCTGTCGATAGACCCGGATGTCGTTTTCCAAGTCAAGCTTCATCTTGGCAAGCCTTGCCGAGAACACGCCAACCAAAGCCCCAATGACGATGTCCCTGACGCCCTCCGCCTCCTCCGGCTCCTGCCAGAGGCAGTGGTAGATGGGCAGCATGTCGGCAAGGGCCACCTCCGTCCTGTCGTGCATGAAAGCCGATGTCTTCAGCAGCCTCACGATGTTCTTCCATCGCCTGTCGCTGACATAGACGTTGTGACGCTCGTCGCTGTTTCCCACCGGCACATTTCCCAGCGCCCTTCGGATGACGTTGATGCATTTCAGCACATCTTCGCTCACGGCGACCTGTCCTATTTGCTCTGTCCACGACCGATATTCCTCCTCTGCAATCTGCACCCCCTCCGGCACGGTGACCTCCTTTTCCGAGGCATCGTCCAGCAGCATGGCGTTGAAATGGCTCTCCTGCTTGATGTTGGAGCATTCCATGCGAATGATGAAGCGGTCCCAGAGTGCTTCCAGCCCCTCCCCCTGTGCAGGCAGTTCGTTGCTCGCCGAGACCAAGAGTTTCAACGGGATTTGCATCTCCGTGTCACCGTTTCGGAACCGCTTCTCGTTGATGACAGTCAGCAGCGTGTTTTGTATGGCCGGTCCCGCCTTCCATATCTCATCGAGGAACACCACGTCCGCCGTGGGGAGGTAGCCGTCGATGTTGCGCTCATATCTGTCCTTGTCCTTCAACTTGCTGATGCTCACCGGTCCGAATATCTCGTCGGGCGTACTGAAACGCGACATGAGGTATTCAAACGAGCGTCCCCCCTTGAATGCCGACTTCAACCTACGCGCCACCATCGACTTGGCCACTCCCGGAGGGCCGAGGAGGATGATGCTCTCGCCAGCCAGTGCAGCCAAGAGCGACATCGCCAACTCCGTCTCTTTCTCGTAAATTCCCTTGTTGATCTCCCGAAGGAGGGCTTGTATTCTCTCTTTCATATAAAGGAGAAAGTCATGTTGCTGTAACCGCCCATCCGAAACCATTCATTAGGGGAATCGCCAGGTGCATTCGTCACTTCCTTGTACTCCCCTTCGCGAGGGATGTCTTCACCATCAATTTTGAAGCCCACCATTCTCTTCTCAGTGCTGACTACTCGCTTGTTCGTGGCATCCCACGACCGTTCAATGAAACATACAGGATTCTTGGTAGTCACGCATGCCTCATTGCCTTCAAGATCCACTGTCAAATCATTTAAGAAGTCTGCGGTGAAGATGCCAGAGGGGTTTTTGCCATCCCATCCGTTGGTAAACGTACCCGAAATGTTTTCCAGATCTATGCCGATGGTGGAACCAGTGAGGTCGCCGGTCACGGTCTTGCCATCGATGTCGAGGTACTTGCTGAGTAGGATGTCCCCTGCAAGTTGAATGTTCTTGTCACCATCGGCGATGGCGTCGGTCAGTTGTTTCTCCGTCGAGACGATGGTCTGTGCCCAAATGCCCTGTACAACGGTGCACAACAGTGTGAGCATCCAAATCATTCTTTTTTTCATTCTATTTCTCTATATTGGATTGATTAATGCATGGCTATTCCTTCAAAATCAGATGCAAAGGCACGGCTATATCATAAACCTAAGAATCGGTTGCAAAGTTACTC
>CADBBP010000210.1:2888-7700 GCA_902792855.1 uncultured Prevotellaceae bacterium | reverse complement strand
AAACAGGAAATGGCTTGCCATTTCGTCTCAAATTCCTACAAATTCCATCATAAAGAAAATTGACTTCCACTTCGTACGTCGACCGTTGGTTCTTTAATTGACTTCCACTTCGTACGTCGACCGTTGGTTCTAAAATTCGTGATAGAAAAGGTGGGAAACTTCAGTATAATTATATGTTTTATGTTATTCGCTGAAATTGAAATAGTTATCGACGCGAACCTTACGCAATAGAGTAAGGAAATGACGTGTCATTCCATCTCAAACCTCAATCCTCAATCCTCAAACCTCAAACCTCAAACCTCAAACCTCGAATTAAATTCGTGATAAAAAAGGTGGAAAACTTTAGGATTTTATTGGGCAATTATTGAAATTGATGAAAAAAGAAGTTATTTTCGCAAAAATGTTGTATCTTTGCTCCGAAGAAGGTGCAACAAGTAATTGTAAATGTCAATGCTGTCAACGAAAAGAAAATACCCGGTAGGCATCCAAAGTTTCGAGAGCATCCGTTATGACGGATACGTGTACGTGGATAAGACCCCGCTCATCCACAAGATGATCACCGAGGGAAAGCACTATTTCCTCAGTCGTCCCCGTCGTTTCGGCAAGTCGCTGCTCGTTTCGACGCTTGCCGCCATCTTCGAAGGTCGCCGTGAACTATTCGAGGCGTTCACCACGGAGGAAGGCATCGAGCAGCCGCAACTCTACATCGACACCACCAACTGGCGGTGGGAGAAGTATCCTGTAATAAGGTTCGACTTCAGCGAGACCAACCTGAAACAGTTTGTTAAACTGGAGGAATATATCTTGCAGACGCTGGAGCACTTCGAGGAACGCCACGGCTTAACAGAAATGGTGAAGAGCCACAGCCTGGCCGAGGCCATCCGCTGCGCCCACGAGAAAATGGGTCGCCGCGTCGTGGTACTGGTGGACGAATACGACACGTTGATGCTCCACAGTATCGGCTACCCAGAACAGATGGACTTCGTACGCGACACCTTCTCGGCACTCTTCGGGCCGCTGAAGGGTCTCGACGACCACCTGCAGTTCGTCTTCATCACCGGCATCTCGAAATTCTCACAGATGGGCATCTTCTCGAAACTCAACAACTTGGAGAACATATCGATGCAGCTCACCTACGAGAGCATCTGCGGCATCAGTGAGGAGGAACTGACACCATATATAGTTTACAAATGCAACTGAAAAATTAAATGTTTGCAGATATTTATGCTAATTCAATGAGTAAATTTTCAACCATTTCGACAAGCCAAATGTGCAGAGGCAAGCTTGCTTGAGATACACACCTATACACTTTTCATACCCCAAACCCATGGAGAACAAGAACACGCCGGAAGCGGGGAAGATGAACATCATCGACCTGCTGAAAAACATCATCCCATTCGTCAGGCCATACAAGTGGCTCGTGGGCGTCACCCTCGCCCTCACCCTTGTTGGCTCCCTCATGGCACAGGTGAACGCCGTGGTGCTCGACAGGGCCGTCGATGCCATCAACGCACTCGTCAGCCAACCCTCATTCGAGTGGGGGGCGGCCGTGCGCATCCTCACCACCATCAGCGTCATCCTGCTCGGGAAAGAGGTGGTGTCGGCACTCGTCACGTTCTGCCAAAGATACTACGGCGAACGGATGCGCATCCTGGTGAGCAGGGACCTGTCGCTCAGAGTGGTGGAGAAGATGCTCTCCTTCCGCATGACATTCTTCACCTCCGAGGGCAACGAGACGGGGAAACTGCAGTCGCGCATCGACAGGGGCATCATGAGCCTGAGCAACACGGTGAACAACTTCTTCATCGAGATACTGCCGCTCTTCACCAGCGCCATCCTCGCACTCGCACTGATGTTCATGGCCAACTTCTACGTGGGACTGGTGGCTCTCTGCATCGTGCCCGTCTATTTCCGCGTGACCTACATCCAGGCCAAGCGGATGAAGGGCGGGCGAAGGGGCATCTTCTCCGGGCACCAGGCGGTGAGCCAGGGCATCCTCGGCATCATCGAGAGCATCACCGTCATCAAGTCGTTCAACAGGGAGCAGACAGAGGCGGACAGGCAGGCCGGCATCCAAAGGACCATGACCGACTTGCAACTCAACACACGCAAGCAGAGCTACATGTTCAACGGACTGAAAAGCTTCCTCGAACAAATTGGCACCGTGCTCATCATCATCCTCACGGCATACCTCGTGCTCATCGACTACCCGGGCATGACGATAGGAAAAATCATGTACCACGTCATGCTCTTCGCCAACGTGAGCGCACCCATCAGGCAACTCCACCGCATCTACGACGACATGAACGACGCTCTCATCTACGCAGAGGGCTTCTTCGGCATCCTGCACGCAGAGGAAGAGGTGGAGGACAGCGGCACACACCACCCCGAAATGGTGAAGGGCGACTTCGAACTGAACGACGTGGACTTCACCTACAGCAACGGCACACAGGCGCTCCACGGGGTCACCATGCACATCGAGAGCGGGAAAATCACCGCACTCGTCGGACTCAGCGGGGCGGGGAAAAGCACCATCGTGAGCCTCCTCGACAAGTTCTACCATCCCGGCAAGGGAAGCATACGCCTCGACGGGGTGGAACTGCGGGACTGGGACACGAAATGGCTGCGAGCCAACGTCGGCCTGGTGTTGCAGAAAAACCACATCTTCGACGGCACCATCGAGGAGAACATCAAATACGGCAACCCCCACGCCACGCACGAGCAAGTGGTGGAGGCGGCCAAGAAGGCGTACATCTACGACCAGGTGATGCAACTGCCCAACGGCTTCGACACGCACGCGCTCCAACTGAGCGGAGGGCAGCAGCAGCGCATCGCCATCGCGAGGATGTTCATCAAAAACCCACCCATCATCTTCCTCGACGAACCCACAGCAAGCCTCGACGCCATCGCCACGGAACAAATAAAGGCCAGCATCGACGCCATCAAGGCGGGGCGGACCGTGGTCATCATCTCCCACAACATCGGGCAAATCATCGACGCCGACAAGATATATGTCCTCCAGGAGGGACGGGTGGTGCAGGGTGGCACGCCGGAAGAGGTGTACAAGCAAGGCGGCATCTACAAGGACATCTTCGACGCCAGCGCCAGGAGCATGAACGTGGACAAAATAGCGCAAACCATGGAGGGGGGAATGCGCTGAAGTGGACAAATCTCTTCATCTGCATCTCAAATCTCAAATCTTGAATTCGTGATAAATAAAACTTTTACGTAATTTGTGAGGGCGAGAAACTTCAGTTACTGAAGTTTCTCTACTTTTTTATCACGAATTTTCGAATTATTGAATTTTCCATCTGATGGAATTTGTAGGAATTTGAGATGAAATGACAAGGCATTTCCTAACTCTATTGCGCAAGGTTCGCGTCGCTTGCGACGATAATTCTTCAAAATTCTCTTCATCTGCATATCAATTCTCAAATTCTTAAATTCGTGATAAATAAAACTTTACGTAATTTATGAGGGCGAGAAACTTCAGTAATTTATCACTAATTCATCATATAAATGCTATTTATGAAAAATTTATGTTGAATTGATGGAAATTCGTGTTGAGAAAAAACGCTGAGCTGTTACTCGCGTCGCTTGCGACGATAATTCTTCAAAATTCTCTTCATCTGCATATCAAACCTCGAATCTCAAACCTCAAATCTCAAACCTTGTAAGGGTGGAGAACTTCAAAAAATAATTGCCGAACAGTTACAAACGAGCAAAAAATCCTTGATTATTTGCAAATTTCACGACTATTGCCTAATTTTGCAACCGATGAAAAAAGTGAGACCTAAGAAAAACCTCGGACAGCATTTCCTCATCGACTTGAACGTGGCCAAGGCCATCGCTGACACCGTGGATGCCTGTCCCGACCTGCCCGTCTTGGAGGTGGGGCCGGGAATGGGTGTGCTCACCCAATTCCTCATGGGGAAACCTCGTGAACTGAAAGTGGTGGAAATCGACCGCGAGTCGGTGGCATACCTGCACCAGAACTTCCCCACCCTCGTCAACAAGGTGGTTGAGGGGGACTTCCTCCGCATGGACTTGGAGCAACTCTTCGATGGAAAGCAGTTTGTGCTCACAGGCAACTACCCCTACGACATCTCCTCGCAGATCTTCTTCAAGATGCTCGAAAACAAGCACCTCATCCCTTGCTGCACCGGCATGATACAACGGGAAGTGGCCCAGCGCATCGCATCGCCCCCGGGAAACAAGGCTTACGGCATTCTCAGCATCCTCATTCAGGCTTGGTATGACGTGGAATATCTCTTCACCGTCGATGAGCATGTCTTCAACCCTCCCCCCAAGGTGAAAAGCGCCGTCATCAGGATGACACGCAACAGCGTGGAGCACCTCGGCTGCAACGAGGCCCTCTTCCAGCGCGTGGTGAAGACCGTCTTCAACCAGCGGAGAAAAATGCTCAGGGTGAGCCTCCGCCAACTCTTCCCCACCGGAGCCACCGCCTCTTTCTTCGAGAGCGACATCATGACAAGGAGGCCGGAGCAACTCTCCATCCAAGAATTCGTGGACCTCACCAACAGGGTGGAGGAAGAAATGGGATAAGACGTGTGGTGAACATCACAAATTCTACGATAAGTATTGTTTACTGAAGTTTCCCATCTTTTATATCACGAATTTGAGAACCAGAGGTCGGCGGCCAAAGGGAATTGAAAATCGACGTGCGAAGCGAAAGTCAAAGCCAATTAAAGAAAATGATTATCCGCATCTATCCGTAACCACCTCGTCGCCAAAAGGCAATCGCCAAGAGGTGAGTGTGCACGTAGGGAATTACTTCATGTAATTCCTAAA
>CADBBP010000210.1:0-2840 GCA_902792855.1 uncultured Prevotellaceae bacterium | reverse complement strand
ACATAAAGTAATTCCCTACATTGGATGCCAGTTCTTGGCGTAAACGAACTTGACATTCATTTTTGGACACGCTTTACGGATAATTGCGGATAATCATTTTACATAATAGGTGACAGGTGCAAAAGACTCTTGCCTTGTACGAAAAACATAAAAAAAATAGTTTTCCCCAAAAAATTTCCATTAGTGCGCAGTTACCCTGCGCACTTCTAACCTACCTTTGCATCAGAAATCGCAAACATGGGGCTTGAAAGTCCCAAGCAAGTGAAATCGACAAGGACGGTGACGCCAAGGAGAGATACTTCGTCATAACCAAAATGTATGAGGCAGATTCTAATCTCCATTCGGTACCAAAACCGAAGTTTACACATTAAAACCGCTCTCCAACAATCCTCAAGAGAACCCTCAAGAGGATATTTCACCGCCCTTGTTCTATGAAAGCGTTGGACTGCATCCTACCCTTTCTTCGCCATGGCACAGCTGATGCAAGCATCGCTCTGCTCATCTGGCTTACTGAAAGCGTTCTTTGAAAGACTTATATATTACGCATGAGTTACAACGACAAGCTTCGTTGTGACAATCTGACCACCAACCACGAGGGGGCAGCCGCATGGCGGATGACACCCGAATGGGAGCTCTACACCACCGTGGTGACGACAATGGGCACGGAGGACAAATTCTACGAGGATGGCGAGGCACGCGTCCGCCGCATCGCCGACCTGGTGAGGAAGACCGACCCGGTGTTCGTGGCACAGCTGGCGGTACACGCACGCGAGGCGATGCACCTCCGCAGCGTTCCGCTGCTCCTGCTTGTGGAGCTGGACCGTTGCCATCAGGGTGACTCTATCGTAAGCCGCGCCGTCGCCAAGACGGTTCAACGCGCCGACGAGATTGCCGAATTGCTGATGTGCTACTTGTGGCGTACGGACAGCCAGGACCTCTCGGGGCTGAGCAGGCAACTGCGCAACGGACTGGCGGAGGCGTTCAACAAGTTCGACGAGTACCAGTTTGCAAAGTATGACCGGAAGAACCGAAAGGTGACGCTCCGGGATGCATTGTTGCTGGTGCACCCGAAGCCGAAGGACGAGCGCCAGGCGGAAATCTTTCGGAAGATCCGGAGGAACACGCTGGAAACGCCCTACACCTGGGAAACCGAGTTGTCCGCCGTGGGGCAGCGGCACTTCGACTCCCCAAATGAGAAGGAAGAAGCCAAGAGAGAGGCTTGGCGAAACCTGGTCGGCAGCCGACGCCTGGGGTACATGGCCACCCTGAGGAACCTCATGAACATGGTATGCTTGAACATGGACGAGGAAACCATGGGGATGGTCTGCAACCACCTCGCCAACCCGGACGCCGTGCGCAGGAGCAGGCTGCTGCCCTTCCGCTTTCTCGCCGCGTACACGCAGCTCACCTCCGAGAGGAAAATCAAGCCCGGCAGCCCCGTGCACCATAAGTTGGCTGAATTGGACCGTCTCCAAAGAGAGATGAGAAAGTTGGGAAAACTCGTGGAAAAAATGAAGCAGGGGTACTTCCTCACCAACGTGCGTGTCGTGAAGAGGTTCTACGACATCAGCGACAGGAGTGTCTTCAACATTGCAGTCACTCCCGAGGAACTGGGATACCGGCCGCCCATGAGGCATTTCGCCGGCAAGGCCAGGAGGTGGAAGCATTTCGACCATCCCTCCGAAAAGAACCTGCAGCTTCTCGAGAGAACGCAGAAGCAGCTCCTCGCCCTAGAAGGGAAGGAAAAGGAGCTGTCGCGGGAAATGTACCTTTATACGGGTTACGAGAAAAGGCGAAAGCGCTTCATGGAAAGCCCGACCGGCGCCCTCGTCCTCCAATCCCTTGAAACTGCGGCATCCGTGGCGGCTGAGAACATCCCCGGCTTCACGCCCGAAACCCGCGTGCTGCTCGCCAGCGACACCTCAGGGTCCATGTGCTCGCCCCTCAGTGAAAACAGCACTGTGATGTACTACCACATCGGGCTGCTCCTCTCCATGCTTGTGAAGAACCGGTGCCCGCAGGCCGTCACGGGCATGTTCGCCACTGCCTGGAAGGAGTACGACATGCCGTCGGACAACGTCCTGCAAAACACCGTGGAGATGGTTTCACACATGGGCGAATTGGGGCTTTGCACCAACGGCCACAAAGTCATCGACTGGCTCATCGAAAACGACCGGGTGATGGACAAGGTGATGCTCTTCACCGACATGCAGCTGTGGTGCAGCGAGTGGTATGGCAACAACATTGCCACGAGCTGGGATTTGTACAAGATCATCGCGCCCGACGCCAGGCTCTACCTCTTCGATCTAACAGGATACGGGCAGAGCCCTGTGAACATGAAACGCGACGACGTGTTCTTCATCGCGGGATGGAGCGACAAGGTGTTCGACATCCTTGCAACACTGGAGAAAGGGAAGAACGCTATCGACGAGATCCGCCGGATCGTCGTATAGCAGGTCAGATTGCAACGGACGAAGCTTTTTGAGGATGGACTCCCGAGATGGGAGACGCCTCGCAGACTTCCCCCTCCGTTGAGGGGTTCCGGCGGAAACAACATTTTTCGAACAACACGCACAACCTTCAAGGACACCATATACGACACGGCCCGATTTCCCTTCACGGGGATTTCGGGCCGTGCCGTTTTATCCGCAGCGTAACGATTCAGCGAATATCATAAAACATATAATTTCCATATAATTATTCATAAATTTATGCTTATAGCGGTTCAAAATGGGTAACGTTTCAGCGAATATCATAAAACATATAATTTCCATATAATTATTCATAAATTTATGCTTATAGCGGTTCAAAATGGGTCAAACTTATAATTTACGTTAATT
>CADBBP010000209.1:8462-11629 GCA_902792855.1 uncultured Prevotellaceae bacterium | reverse complement strand
ACTTTCTCGTGGGCGTTGAACGGGCGCAGGTCGTCAAGGCCCATCGAGCGGATGGCGGCATCCATCAAGGTCTCCTCGTCTTGGTCGCCGAATTTTTGCTCCTTCTCCAAGAAATGGCGGCCGGCGTCGAGCAGCACCTGCTTGGGCACCAGACCGATGATTTCCGTCCCCGTGACATGCAGGCCGCGCTTCTCGGCGCATCGGCATACCTCTTCGTATGCTGTGTGCAGGGGCGTGGCGTGGATGTCGGTGATGTTCATCGACACCTGCGCGATGCCGTATTCATCGATGTACCACCCCAAGGCCTTCGTGCCTTTCAGCGTGCCGGGTATCATGACGGGCTTGCCCGAGCCGTCGAGCACCTTCTGGCCTTGCTCGTCGCGAAGGGGGCGCCCCTTTTCCCTCACGTCGAAGGCGACGGCGTTGGCCAGGCGGGTGTCGGTGGTGTCGAGGTTGAAATTCACCGCGATGAGATAGTTGCGGGCACCCACGACGGTGCTCCCCGTGCGGGCGATGCGCTCGTCCATCGGACGCGCGCCGAAGTCGGGAGCAAGTCCCGGTGTGGTGAGCTTCTCCGCCAAACCTTCGTATTCGCCGGAGCGGCAGGAGGCCAGGTTGCGATGGCTCTCGATGAAGGCGGCTGCCTCGTAGCAGTAGCAGGGGATGAGCAACTCGTCGGAGATGCGGCGGGCAAGTTGGCGGGCCAGTTCGGCACATTCCTTCAGGCTGATGCCGCTGATTGGGACGAGCGGTAGCACGTCGGTGGCGCCGATGCGGGGATGCGCGCCGTGATGTTGGCGCATGTCAATCAACTCGCCGGCGACGCGCACGGCGCAGAAGGCGGCCTCTACAACGGCCTCTGGAGGACCGGCGAAGGTGAACACCGTGCGGTTGGCTCCCTCGCCACGGTCGATGTGCAAGAGGTGTACGCCATGGATGCCGGTGATGGCTTTTGCTATCTCGTCAAGTGTGGCAAGGTTGCAGCCCTCGCTGAAATTGGGCACGCATTCTATAAGGGGTTGGTTCATCTTCTCTTTCTTAATGATTTTTTTTAACATATAATTACCATATAATTATTCATAAATTGCTGTGCGTCATAATTTATGGATTATTCGTGATAATTCGTGTTCTAATTATTTACTGAACTTTCCCACCTTTTTTTATCACGAATTTTCGAATTATAGAATTTTTCTTGTGATGGAATTGATAGGAATTATAGATGAAATGACAAGTCATTTCTTAACCCTATTGCGCAAGGTTTACGTCGCTTGCGACAATAATTCTTCAAAATTCTCTTCATCTGTATATGAATTCTCAAATACTTAAATTCGTGATAAACAAAACTTTTACGTAATTTGTAAGGGTGAGAAACTTCAGTATAATTATTCATAAATTGCTGTGCGTCATAATTTATGGATTATTCGTGATAATTCGTGTTCTTATTTTTTATTCCAACTTGTTTATTGTTACTTGGTGGTGACGTGAGGTTGGCTAAAGGATGAGGCAGTTGACGAAACCCATGAGGAAGCCTAAGCCGGCGCCCAACCATACGATGGCTCGCAACTCCTTGGACATCACTTGCATGATGATGCCCTCCGCCTCGTTCATGTCCATCTCGTTGATGCGGTTCTCCACAATCTTGCTGATGTCAACGGCGGCGAGGATGCGGGGCAGGCGTTCGGTGATGATGCTGCGGTAGAGGCCGATGATGGACGCTTTCGCACGCTCCAAGTCTTCCTCCTTGTTTTTCAGCAACTCGCTCATGGGGCGGGAGAGAAGGGCCTCTGTCTCCGTGCAGATGAGGTCGCGCACGATTTCCTCCGACTTGTCGCGAAGCATCTCGTTGATGTGGGAGGAGAGGGCTTGCTCCACCGGTTCGGCAAGGGCGCTGATGAACTGCTGGGCGGCATTGCTGCCCTGGCGGCCGAAAACACGGCGGATGCCACGGCTGAGCATGTCGCCCCAACCGCCGCCGTGGCCGATGCCCTCGTCGGCAAGGCGGTCGCCCACGCTGCTGCCGAAATGCTGCATCTTCTTCATCACGTGCGCCACGGCGGCATGGGCGATTTGGTCACCCACCGAACTGCTTGCCAGTTTCTTGTAAATCAGTTGACTGAGGTCGTTGCTGCCTTTGGAGGCCATCTCGTCTATCTCTTCCTTGGAAAGGTAGTGCTCCAGGAACATCCGCAAGCTCTCGGGGTTGTGGCGTTGCGAAATGAAGAAGCGGTCCAGCGCCTCCTCGATTTTGGAAAGCATCTCCTCGGAGAGAAGGTTCTTTTCCAGCACCTCGCGGTTCATCAGGTTGGCGCTGATTGACAAGCCGATGGAGGCGGCGATGCGGCCCTTCTCCTTGGGGATGATGCCGGGGGTGAAGGGCAACTTGCGACCAAACAAATACTTTGCCTGGTGCGGGCGGAACAGCATGCGGATGGCGATGTCGTTGGTGATGTAGCCTATCACGCTGCCCACCAAGGGGGCTACGATGAATGACAGCATGGTTTCTTTTTTTCTGCGAAGTTAGTGCTTTTTCCCAATACAGCAAAAATTTTCACCTTTTTTGTCTGATTTTTGTTTCAGTGATGTAAGCTGACCTATGCTCCCGTCTCATATTCTATAGTTAATACACTTTATGCAAAATTGCATAATGCAAAATTGCATAATTCATTCGAGTGCTGCAAATTACGATGCTTATTTTGGCTCATATTTATGATTTATTAGCATAGACCCTCTCCGACGTGGGGGGGTATGCTCATTGGGTCATGGGTGGCGACGTTTTTATATCGTCGCAGGGAGGTCGTGGGGCAGGGTGGGTGATTTTATGTTCAATACGTGGATATTCATGTTGAAAAAAAATCGCTGAATTGTTGTGTTACAAAGCCGCTTTGATTGAAAAAAGAGTTACCTTTGCACCGCGAAACATGATCATTCTATTTTTATGAAACTTGGTTTACATTTGCTGCGAATACATTGCATGGGCATGGCCGCCATGCTCCTTTGCTGCATGGGGCTGTTCACCTCGTGTTCTGAGGATGACGACGACGCCCCGTCAAAGGTGAAATATGAGGGCGTGCCGCTGGTAATTCTTGACACCGACATCTGCTCCTCCACCGACGACATCTTTGCCATGGAGATGCTCTACCGCTATGCCGACCAGGGGCGCTGCCGTC
>CADBBP010000209.1:0-8329 GCA_902792855.1 uncultured Prevotellaceae bacterium | reverse complement strand
TGCTCTATCGTCGCCTGCTCGCCGAGCAACCCGACAACAGCGTGAGCATCATCTCCATCGGTTTCCTCACGTGTTTGGCGCAACTTCTGGAGTCCGGCCCGGACGAGTATTCTTCGCTCAGCGGCGTGGAACTGGTGCGCCAAAAGGTGAAGTGCATCTACATCATGGGTGGCTCTTTCAATCAACAAATGGAGGGGGAGTTAAATTTCGCTCTTGGAATAACATTTTCACAGACCTTCTTCCGCCTATGGCCGAAGGACGTGGACATGGTGTTTTCGCCCGGAGAAGTGGGGGACATGGTGTATTATGCGCCGGAACAGGTCATCGCCGATATCTCGTGGACCGACAGCCATCCCATCAAACAGGTCTATATGATGGATGACTACGATGCCCCCAGTCAGAGGATGTGGGACCCGCTGGCCGTCATCCAAGCCATCGAGGGCGATGAGGGTTTCATCCTCAGCGAGCGGGGCTATGTCAGCATCGACGACAAGGCTGTCACCACCTTCACCCCTTCCCACGCCGGCAACTGCCGATACCAACTGCCCGGCAACGACGAATGGGTAAAGGGAAAACTGGATATTATCCGTAGAATGAACATGATACACTAAATAGTTATGATGAGAAGAATATGGATGATGACGGCCATGATGGCCCTCATGCTCCCCGTCTTCGCCGGCGATGGGAAGGGAAAACAGCCGTCTGTGGAAAATGGAGGAACCATCAGGCCCGGCGAACTGTGGCTCGACAACGATGGGAGGCACATCAACGCCCATGGGGGAGGAGTCCTGGAATATGACGGGACCTATTATTGGTTTGGCGAGCACAAGGCCGACACCACGTCCAACGCCATGGTGGGCGTCACATGCTATGGTTCCAAAGACCTCGTGCATTGGGACAACTTGGGTGTCGCCCTGAAGGTCTCCGACGTCAAGGGGAGCGACATCGAGAGAGGCTGCATACTGGAACGGCCGAAAGTCATCTACAACAAGGCGACAGGCAAATTCGTGATGTGGTTCCACCTCGAACTCAAGGGGAAGGGCTACAACGCGGCGAGATATGGCGTGGCCGTGAGCAACAGGGTGGGGGGACCCTACAAGTTCCTCTATTCGCAAAGGGCCAATCCCGCCACATGGCCGGCTGACTTCACGGAAAGCCAACGGGCCATGGCCGACACGCTCGACGCCGAACATTTCAAGAAATGGTGGACGCCGGCATGGAGGGAGGCGGTGGAGAAAGGCTTGCTGGTGAAACGCGACTTCGCCACCGGACAGATGTCCCGCGACATGACACTCTATGTCGATGACGACGGCAAGGCGTACCACATCTTCTCCTCGGAGGAGAACCTCACGCTCCACATCGCACAACTCACCAACGACTATCTGCACCACAATGGAAATTATGTGCGCGTGGCGCCGGCGGGGCACAACGAGGCTCCCGCCATCTTCAAGAAGGACGGCACCTATTGGATGATCACGTCGGGGTGCACGGGGTGGGACCCCAACGAGGCGCGCATGTTCTCCGCACCCCACATCCTCGGGCCGTGGACGCAGCACCCCAATCCCTGCGTGGGGCCGAAGGCTGAAATCACCTTCGGAGGGCAGTCAACCTTTGTCCTGCACACTGCCGGGCAATACATCTTCATGGCCGATGTGTGGAGGCCGCGCCATCCTATCGATGCACGCTACATCTGGCTGCCCATCACGTTCGAGGAAGGAAAGCCCGTCGTCAGGTGGCAGGATGAGTGGACGCCGCAGGTGAAATGAGCGTTGCGGCTGTCTCTTTCGCATTTTTTCATAAAAAACGCGTGATGGCCGCTGTTGATGATTTGCATGCAAAAGAAATTGAGGCAAAAAGAAAAGCGACTTACGTTTTTTGTTTGTACTTTTGCACACCATAATCAACATAATTTATTGTCAACAATGAAAAAACTATTCTTCTCGCTTTTCGCATGCCTGGCCTTGACGGCCATGGCACAGCCCCAGGGGTTCGGGGGCTTCCAAATGCCCGAAAACAATGCTACTTTCAAGGATGTCAACTATGCCGGAGACGACATGGAGGCGCACCGCATGGACATCTACCTGCCCAAGACCAACAAGGACAAATACAAGGTGGTGGTGGCCATCTATGGCAGCGCATGGTTTTCCAACAACATGAAGGGGATGACCTACATGTCGATAGGAAAGCCATTGGAGGATGCCGGCTTCGCCGTCGCCTGCATCAACCACCGCTCCAGCGGCGACGCCAAGTTCCCGGCACAAATCAACGACGTGAAGGCCGCCATCAGGTTCCTGAGGGCCCATGCCGACGAATACAAGCTCGACACCTCGTTCATCGGCATCACCGGCTTCTCTTCCGGCGGGCATTTGTCTGCCATGGCCGGCGTGACCAACGACGTGAAGGAGCGGACGGTGGGTGGCACCACTGTTGACATCGAAGGAAAGGTGGGGCAGTGCCTCAACTTCTCCAGCAACGTGGACGCCGTGGTGGACTGGTTTGGACCGGTGGACATGGCGCACATGGAAAACTGCGAGACGGTGAAGGACGGCAACTCGCCCGAGGCTGCCCTCATCGGAGGGGCACCGGCCGACAACCCCGACATGGTGGCGCTGATCAGTCCCATCACTTACGTCAAGCCCGGAGGCCCGCGCTTCCTCGTCTTCCACGGACAGGCCGACAACGTGGTGCCTCACTGCCAGGGAGTCAACTTCTCCGAGGCATTGAAAAAGGCCGGACGGTTGGAGGAGTTTGTCAGCGTGCCCGATGGACAACACGGGCCGGTGACCTTCAACGAGAAGACATTCAAGCAGATGACCGACTTCTTCCTCAAGGAGGCAGGAGGGGAGGCCTCGCAGCCGCAAGCTCTCAAGGAGCGGGTGGTGGAAGATGGCGGCACGGGCCCTTGCAAGGCCATCATGAAGGAGGAGGCAGGACTGCCGGCTCACACCGTCTTCGTCCCGCAGGACCTTTCGGCGTTCAATGCCGGAAACCCGCTGCCCGTCCTGGTGTGGGGGAATGGCGCCTGCACCAACTCGCCTTGGGAGCACTACAAGTTTCTCAACGAGATTGCTTCTCATGGCTTCATCGTCCTCGCCACTGGTTACATCCCCATGAACGACGAGCCGTACAGGGGGCAGATGTCAACCACCCAGCAGCAAATTGAGAGCATCGACTGGGCGATAGCACAGAACAACGACAAGCAGTCGCCCTATTATCAGAAAATCGACGTGAACAACATCTGCGTGGCAGGTATGTCGTGCGGAGGACTGCAGACACTATACAACTGCGCCGACCCGCGCATCAAGACGCTCATGGTGTGCAACAGCGGACTCTTCAACCAACAGAACGCCTCGCAGGCAGTGGGGGGAATGCCCATGCCGCCGAAGGAGAAGCTGAAGGAGATACACTCGCCCATCATCTACATCCTCGGTGGGGAGAAGGACATCGCCTATCAGAACGGCATGGATGACTTCCACCGCATCAGCCATGTGCCGGCGTGTGCCGCCAATTTCCCCGTGGGGCATGGGGGCACCTATCGCGAGCCACACGGAGGGGAGTTCTCCATCGTAGCGCTGGCATGGCTGCAGTGGCAGCTCAAGGGCGACAAGCAGGCCGCAAAGATGTTCAAAGGAAAGAAATGCCTCCTCGCCAAGAGAAAGGACTGGACCATCGAGAAAAACGCCCTATTGGACAAAAAATAGTATCCTAAGAGCATCATCCCTGCGTCACCGACGGCAGTCGTGAAAACGACCGCCGTCGGTGCCGTTTTTTCGGGGTGATATTCGCCGACAGGTAACGTGACATAAATCGGTCGTTAACGTTTGTTAGCATTGAAAAATCGGTACGTCCCACTCGTTTTGATTATATTTGCAAACCATATCATCTTTTCTTCTGAAAACTCATCATCTGATTGTTATAAATTATTAATAAGTAATTACTTACAGTTATGAAGAAACTGTTTTTTGCTTTGGCGTTCGCCCTCGTGGCCGTCATGGGCCAGGCATGAACCTATAACTATGATGTCAACAAGGACGGCGTGGTGAGCGTCACCGACGTGACGTTTTTGGTCAACTACATCCTTGGTGTTCCCAACTTGATGGAGGAGCAACAAGACTACATCTACGACGTCAATGGCGACGGCATGGTCAACGTCACGGACGTGACGTGCTTGGTAGATAAAATCCTGGGCATCGTCAATCCCGGCGAGGAACCACCAGCCTATCTCACTTGCCCCGATGAAAATCACCCGCATTTCATCGACCTCGGACTGCCCTCCGGTACGAAATGGGCCTGCTGCAACGTGGGGGCTGGCAAGCCAGAGGCTTTCGGCGGCTACTACTCGTGGGGCGAGACGGAAGAGAGGACGGTTTACAGATGGAGCACCTACACCCTTTGCGAGGGGTCGGAGGACACCTGCAAAGACCTTGGTGACGACATCGCCTACACAGAATACGACGTGGCCCACGTGAAGTGGGGTGCATACTGGAGAATGCCGTCAAAGGATCAAATCTTGGAATTGCTCGACAACTGTACAAAGCAATGGACGACATTGAATGATGTTGAAGGTCGGAGCTTCACAGGGCCGAGCGGCGGCACCATCATCTTGCCAGGGGCTGGCTACAGGCTTGGCAAGGACCGCTCTGATGAAGGCAGGTGCTACTATTGGACGTCCACGGCAGTGCCCAACTCGTGGGTTTCCAGATTCTATAAAGGAAATTCATTTGGCCAACAGTACCGGTGCTGGGGGTATTCAATTCGCCCGGTTGTTTGTTCTGAAAAATAGATAAGCGCATCTCTCGCAGTTCCGTTGGTTGCCATATCATCGCAACCCTCACAAATCAAATGAATTACATGAAGTAATTCCCTACGTGCACATTCACCTCTTGGCGATTGCCTTTTGGCGACGAGGTGGTTACGGATAGATGCGGATAATCATTATAAATAAAACTATTACGTTATTTGTGAGGGAAACTTCAGTATGGTTGTTATATGTATTATGCTATTCGCTGAATGGTTACGGCTTTTGTCGTGGTTGAAAGACTATTCCACCGTGCTCTCCGAGAGATAATGCTCCCGCAAGGGCTTGTCCACCAAGGTGCCGGTGAGGGTCACTTTCTCCTGCAACTTGATGTCGGCGGACGAGGCGCCTATCTTGACGATGTAGGTGCCGGGGGCGATGTGCCACTGGCGTTGGTCGTAGTAGCCGAACTGCTCGGTGTGGAGTTTCACCGTCACATGGCGTGTCTGCCCGGGTTGGAGCGACACACGGGCGAAACCCTGGAGTTGGATGGGGCGCAGCGGCTGGCTCGCCGTGGCGGGTGAGAGATATACCTGTGCGATTTCGTCGGCGGCCATCTCGCCGGTGTTCTTCACGTCGAAGGACACGACGACTTCCTTCCCGGAGGTGGGTGCCTCGCTGTCAACATGGAGGTTGGCGTATTCGAAGCGGCTGTAGCTCAGGCCGTAGCCAAAGGGCCATTGCACACGGGAGTCGGGCGTGGCGGAATAGTTGTAGCACAGGGGCTCGTTCACCTCTGTGTTGGGATAGCTCACGGAAAGCTTGGCTGATGGGGAGACACGCCCCCAGAGGATGTCGGCGACGGCATTGCCGCCCTCCTCGCCGGGGTACCAAGCCTGGATGACGGCGGCACAGCGCTCGGCAAGGCCGGAGACCACCTGTGCACGGCCTCCGAAGAGCACTAAGACCACCGGCTTGCCCGTCTTGAGCAATTCCTCCACATATTGCTCCTGCCGGCCGGGGAGGCGCAGGCCTTGGCGGTCGCGGTTCTCGCCGCAGAGCATCACGTTCTCGCCCATGGCGGCGATGATGACGTCGCTCTCGGAGGCGAGGGCGAGGGCCTCGCCACGGTTGGCTGGCTCGCCGGCGTCCACCTTGCGGTGCAGCAGTTCATATTCCCACGCGCGCTCGTCGCCGGCGACGGTGAATTTCGTCTCTATCTCCTCTGTCCAGTCGCAGCCGCGGGAGTAGAGCACGTTCACGCCGTCGGGCTTGCGCGACTTCATTCCTTCGAGCAGGCCCACCACATGGGGATGGTCCAGGTCTTCCATGATTTTCTTCCAGAAATAGGTCATCGAGGGGAAGGAGTAGTCGCCGCACATCGCCCACATCGAGTTGGCGTTGGGGCCGGTCAACAGGACGTTCTTCACCTCTTTCAGTGGCAGCACGCCGTTGTTCTCCAGCAGCACCACCGACTGCGTGGCGATGTCGTAGGACGTCTGTCGCTCCTCCGGGGTGTCGAGGGTGATTTTCTCCTTGGCATAGAGATAGGGCTCCTTGTCGAAGAGGCCGGCGCGGAATTTGTGGCGTAGCACGTTCTTCACAGCGCGCTCCAGCACCTCAGGCTTCACCAAGCCGCGCTCAAGGGCCTCCGGCAGGTGGGCGTAGTTGGTGCCGCGGGGGAAGTCCACGTCGGTGCCTCCGTTGATGGCGGCGGCGGCTTTCTCCACCACGTCGTCGGTGCCGGGCAACTGGTCGATGGCGGTGTAGTCGCTCACCACCATGCCGTCGAAGCCCACGTAACCGCGAAGGATGTCTTCCAATATCTCACTGTTGGCGGCGCAGTTGGTGCCGTGTACGGCATGGTAGCCGGGCATCACCACCTTGCTGCCAGCCAGGCGGACCATCGCCTCGTGGGGGAGGAGGATTTCTTCCATCAACTCCTTCTCCTCGGCATCGCCACCGCCGCCGTAGCCGAGATAATGCTTGGAGCAGGCACCCACGCCGCGACGGAGGTCGCCTTGCTGAAGACCTTTGACGAAGGCCACGCCCATGGCGGCGGAGAGGTAGGCATCCTCGCCATACGACTCCTCCAAGCGGTTGAAACTGGGGGTGCGGCACACATCGACCATCGGGGAGAGCGACAGCACGCCGCCCATCTTGCGCATGGCGATGCCTGTCTGGCGGGTCTTCAACTCTGCCAGTTCGGGGTTGAACGAGCAGGCCTGGCCTATCTGCTGCGGGTAAATGGTGGCGTCGCGGGTGTTGACGCCGGAGAGCACCTCCTCATGAAAGAGGGCCGGGATGCCGGAAGGGGTGTTGTGCATCAACCACTCCTGCATGGCGGCCACACGGTCGCGTAGCACGTTGGCGTCCATCGGCTTCTGGCTCATATATTGTGAGAAATGACCAATGCCGTTGGGCAGTTCACGACGGCATTTCGCCGTGTCCAACTTTCCCGCCTCGTCGAAATACTCATCCATATAGCCACTGCGCAACTGGGCCGTCATCTTGCCATAAAGTTCATCTATTTGCTGCTCCATGTCCACGGAGGTGCAGCCGGCCATCAAGGCCCCCATGCAAATTACTGCCATTTTTTTCATGTCTTTCAAATTTTTGCAAATATAGACAAAATTTTTGGATTTATTCACCAATCAAATGAAGAATTTGCTTTTATTAATTTGATTGTCCAGATGGATCCAACAATAAGGTGCTGCTGTAGGGGTGGACTTTATGTCCATCCGCTCGCCCGGCAGGGCGAATGAAAACAACAATTTATAAAAAACGCTTCGCTTGATAAATACTCGTGCTGTACGAGTGAAAACAGCCTGCAAGGTAGGGTGTCCAATATCATGTAATCAATTTACTGATGTTTTCCACCCTCACAAATAACGTAAAAGTTTTATTTATCACGAATTTGAGAATTAGAGAACCAACGGTCGACGTACGAAGTGGAAGTCAATTGAGATTTGAGGATGGAATTTATAGGAATTTGAGACGAAATGGCAAGCCATTTCCTGTTTTTCCATTCTGGTGCATTGAGAATTCCCGTCGCTTGCGACGGATAATTCTTGTTAATTCTTTCATTGGCCATAAATTCTAAAATTCTGAAATTCGTGATAGATAAAAATAACATATTGGCACCCTACCTGCAAGGCCAAAAGCAATCAGCCCAGGGCAACGCCCTGGGCTGGTATCTCGTTGGCCTTTTTATTAATCGCTCTTGTTCGGCATACTGAAAACAAGTTTTCGTCTGCTCTCGCTTATTCGCGATTTTCAGGCCGTCTTTGCACCAAAATCCATTCTTACAGCTCAAAATTATCATCCTCTTTATGAGGATGGCCTTGAAGTTCGTAAAATAAAATCCTATAGAGCCTTACTTGGTGGGTTCTGCCATCCACTCGTCCATAAAAATATGCTTGCCCTCCTTCATACATGTCCGCACTATAATTTCTTTGCCAAATTTAGGCTCGTCGAAAGGAAGAAACCTGAGTTCAAAGGCAAATGGGTTGTTCAAGGTAGCACCTACCCCATCTATCCAATAAGTGGAATCGTGGACTTTATCCACGTAACCGTCTTCTGTATATTTGC
>CADBBP010000208.1 GCA_902792855.1 uncultured Prevotellaceae bacterium | reverse complement strand
GCAAAGACCGACGAACAAAACCAACGTGCCTGGCTGAACATGAAAGACACACTCGTAGGCGTACACATTGGCATCTCCTTCGTCAGCACCATGCAAGCACGTCGCAACATTGTTGAGACTGATTTCGACGAGCAAGTGGGAAAGGTGAGGATGGCTTGGGAGCGTGAGTTAGGGAAAATCCACCTCACGAAAAGCGGCGACAAGGAGAAGCGTATGTTCTACACCGCCCTCTACCACACAATGCTCATGCCGGTGGACCGCACGGGTGAGAACCCCAAATGGACCGACACTCCCTACTATGATGACTATTACGCCATTTGGGACACCTATCGCACGTCATCGCCCTTGCTCACCCTCATCGCCCCCGACCGTCAACGCGACATCATTCGCTCGCTGCTCAACATCTACCGCCGAGAGGGCTACATGCCAGATGCCCGAAGCGGTGACTGCAACGGTCGCACACAAGGAGGTTCCAACGCCGACGTAGTCATCGCCGATGCCTATGTCAAGGGCCTTGAGGGCATCGACTACGACCTTGCCTTGGAGGCAATGCTACACGATGCCACCGTGCCACCCGGAGGCAACGAGGAGCGAGAAGGCCGCGGTGGTCTGCTCCCCTACAACACCTTGGGATACATTCCCTACGGCATCCCCCGTGCTGGCAACCGGACAATGGAATATGCCTTCAACGACTATTGCATCTCACAAGTAGCTCGCGGACTGGAATACAACGACTTGGCAGAGCAGTACATGCAACAGTCCACACGATGGCGCAACCTATGGCGCGGCGACTACGAGTGGGACGGCATGCGCGGCTTCATCCTACCACGCGACGAACAAGGAGAATGGTTGGACAGTGTACCATGGGGAAGGTCGAAGGCATATCATCCCAAAATCAAATACACACCCGTCACCAAAGTAGCTCCATGGTACATCCCCTGGTGGAACACCTTCTTTTACGAGGCTACCTCGGAAGAATACTCCCTGAGCGTGCCACATGACGTTCCGGGACTCATCGAGGCTTGTGGAGGAGAAGAAGCCTTCATAAAAAGGTTGGACCTCTTTTTTGAAAAAGGATATTACAATGTAGCCAACGAGCCCTCTTTTCTCACCCCATGCCTGTATCACTGGGTCGGACACCCCGACCTGAGCAGCGACCGTGTTCGCGACATCGTCAGCAAGTGTTATGACGACACTCCCGACGGCTTGCCCGGCAACGATGATTCCGGGTCCATATCCTCTTGGCTCGCTTTTCACCAATTAGGTCTTTATCCTAACGCCGGGCATGACTACTACCTGCTGCACCTGCCTATGGTGGACGAATATGAGATCCACTTGCCCAATGGAGCAACGCTACATGCCGAGGTGAAAGGCAAAGGCACTCACTTCGACGGTGCAACGCTAAACGGCACTCCCCTGACCAACGCCCGCATCACACACCGTCAGCTGATGGGCGGCGGCAATCTCACCTTCCACGCCTCCCGGGAAAAAACGTCTCGAAAAAAAAATCACAAACAATCTGAAAGCAAAAGCAAAACGTTAGCATCCAACAAAATCCCCAACAGGAGCACATCGTTGTCCATACCAGCCGACACCCTCTTCCATGGGCAGGTGTCCTATACGCTCAACCGACAGTTTCGCACTTGGCCTATCACTATGGCCATGGCTGCTGACACATTGTATGTCAAAGTAAAAGAAGCCACCTATCTCATATCGAAAGATGCCATGCTCCATGCCACCGGTTTTTCGTGGGACACGCCGCAACCCGATGGTGCCGTCTATCGGCCAAACGGAACGTTCTGCTTCATATCCCTCGATGCCTTGCATGACCTGCGAGAGAACGGAGTCTTCGTTTACGACAACCAGGAATGGCGACTGATGGATGCCGACGGCACCCTCTATCATATACGCTCCACCATCGACCGCGCCGAGATGTGGATAAAAGACACGCATCCATTACCTTTGGTGATGAAGATGCACAACAACAAACTTGATATCGATTGGACATTGAAATGAAGCGAACCACAGGTATGTATCTTTTCTGCAAGTTGGCAACAATGGTCATTCTCGCCCTTGTGCCAAACCTGCTCCAAGCCCAAACCACCCGGGAGCAGATGGGAGGTGTTTACTATGCATATCCAGCGCCTTCGGCCATTGACATAGACGAGGCACCTGTCGGCTACGAAGCCTTCTTCATCCTCCACTATGGCCGCCATGGTTCGCGATGGCTACCTTCCGACAGTCGATACGAATGGGTGCTGAATCATTTTGCCGACAAGAAACGTCTCACCCGCGAGGGAATCCGTGTGAGGAAACTCCTCTCCAAAGTATGGAAAAACGCCCGGGGGAACGGAGGGCAACTCACCCCGCTTGGTGCTGCCCAGCAAAGAGGCCTCGCCCAAAGGATGAGCCGTCGTTTCCCATCGGTTTTTGCCACAAGCAGCGAAGTGCGCGCCCGTTCAAGTGTTGTGGGACGATGTCGCGAAAGCATGCTCCATTTCACAGACGAACTGCAACGGCTATGCCCCCATTCAACTTTTGACGTGAGCACCGACTCTGCCGACATGCGTTACATCGCCTATACGTCGCCAGAATTGAAAGCTTTGGAGCAACGCACCTTTCCAAAAATGGAAGGTTCTCCGCAGCGCTTCATCCAATCACTCTTCAAAGACCCCACAACAGTGAGCGAGCCAGAACGGTTGCTGTCCGAATTGCACACCATCGCCTCCGACATGCAGGACGTGCCACTTCCCATCGACCTCTATGGCATCTTCACCGACGAGGAGTTTGCCGATGTCTATCAATGCAACAACCGCCGCATGGTGTTCTGCAACGGTCTCCACCCGCTCAACGAGGGACTCCCCGCCCTCTCGGCCACATCATTATGGGAGGAAATGGAGCAATGCGCCGAGACGGCCATTGCCGGGAAGAAGCGAGGTGCATCACTGCGCTTTGGCCATGACACCAACCTATACCGCCTGCTTACATTGATGGACGCCGACTGCATCAAGAGCGGGCACATGGACGAGATACTGCCCATGGCCGCCAACCTCCAGATGGTATTTTACAGGAACCAACAAGGGAAAGTGTTAGTAAAACTGCTACACAACGAGCGCGACATCACCATTCCCATCCCCGCTGTAGAAGGCAAATATTACGAATGGGAGAAGTTGAGCGAACACGTCCATACTCGCCTTCATCATTTCAGACACCTGCGCCACCTGTTCACCCTCAACACGATGGTGGGAACAGCGCAAGCCAACACCCTCTCTGCCGGCCTCTTCGGCAAGGGAAGCGAAGAGCACGGACAGACACTGCCCGCTGTCCTCACCCCCAACGGACAGAATTTCTGGACACCGCAGACCCGTGCCACCGAGCGCAAATGCGTAGCCCCATATTATTATGCCGACACCCTGCTGCAAGGCATGCGCTGCTCCCACTGGCTCGTAGGCGGATGCACCCAGGATTATGGCTCTTTCACCGTAACCGCCTTGGGTGGACGTGCTCACCCCCTCGGTGACAACAAAGGTACACGTTTCAGCCACGAAAACGAGTTGTCGCATCCCCATTATTACGCCGTTGACCTGCCCGACGAACACCTCAAGATGGAATTGACCGCCAGCCGCCATGGAGCCATCCTTCGTATCACCCCGTATGAGGAGCAACTGGTGCATGTGCTGCTGACCCCCAACAGCGACGAGGGTCAGGGAAGCGTCCATATCGACAAGGCGACTGGTGAGGTGAGGGCGGAAAACCCCGTGCATCGCATCTATCAAGGATGGGGCGAGCCGGCGGGCTTCAGCGGTCACCTCCTCATGACCTGCGACCAACCCCCATTGTCAGCCGAAACACTTGCCGACACATTGGCCGTGCTATCTTTCCAAGGACATCCAGGACATCCCATCCAACTCCGTCTGGCATCTTCATTCACCAGTCCTGAAGGCTGCACACGCAACATGGACGCCGAAATTTCGGGAAAGACATTCGAGCAAGTAATGGACGAAACAGCGGAACTGTGGGTGAGACGTCTTCACACCATCGATGTGGAGAGCACCGACACCACCGCCGTCAGGCAGTTCTACGGCGCCCTCTACCGCGCCTCCTTCCTTCCCCGACTGCTGAGCGACACCGACGGTTCCTACCCCCGTTTCAACAGCGGCACCTTGATGAAAGGCTCAAGGGATGTCTATACCGACTTCTCCATGTGGGACACCTACCGTGCACTGCATCCACTCTACAACATCATCGCTCCTGACATGTCGGGCGACATGATGCAGTCGCTGGTAAACATGTACGAGGAGGGAGGCTGGCTGCCCATCTTCCCTTGTTGGAACTCCTATACGGCAGCCATGATAGGCGACCATTGCTCCGTGGCCTTGGCCGACGCCTATCTCAAGGGCGTTCGTGGCTTCGACGCCACCAAGGCATACGAAGGCATGCGTCGCAACGCCATGGAAAGTCCGGCATCGATGGAAGACTACAAGAACGGCATGGGCCGACGAGCCTTGGCTTCCTATTTGAAATATGGCTACATCCCCTTGGAGGACGGCGTGGACGAGGCCTTCCACACCAAGGAGCAAACCTCTCGCACCTTGGAATATGCGTTTGATGACTATGCCACAGCGATGATGGCCCGCGAACTGGGCAGGCAAGCTGACCATGAGTTGCTGATGAAGCGTTCGGAAAACTGGAGGAATGTCATCAACCCCCTCACCGGCTATGCCGACGGTCGTCATGCCGACGGTCGCTTTGTGGGCAACCTCGACGTTACGCACCGCAAAGACTACATCACCGAGGGAGCGACCTGCCACTACACCTGGTACGTGCCACACAACCCACGGGGGCTGATGGAAGCCATGGGCGGAAAGACGCTCTTCGAGGCACGCCTTGACTCCATGTTCACCGAGTGTCACCAAGTGGCCTATCTCTTCGACGTGGCCGGAAGTCCTTGGAAGACCCAGAAATGGGTGCGGCATATCCTTCGCACGGAATACAACGACACGCCCGGAGGTCTATCTGGCAACGACGATGCCGGGCAGATGTCAGCTTGGTATGTGTTCTCATCCATGGGAATGTACCCCGCATGCCCCGCATCCACCGAATACCTCCTCGCTTCGCCCACCTTCAGGCGGGTGAACATCAACCTCGCCAATGGCAAGACATTCACCATCGATGCCCCACAAGCCGACCATGAAAATATCTATGTGCGGGCTGCCACGCTCAACGGCAAGCCCCTCACCCATCCCACCATCACTCACCAAGACATCATCAGCGGTGCAACGCTGTATATGGAAATGACCAACCACCCCATCACAGAACAATGAAAAAGACCATCACCATCCTCTTGTGCGTCATGGCCCTCTGCGCCGGCGCCACTCCCATCGACCACTTGTTGGAACGCATCGACAAAGGCGCATCAAGCAAGTTCAAAATCGAACTGGTCAAGTCCGGGCAGGACTTTTTCGAGCTCGACCAATCCGGCTCCAGGGTTGTCGTGAGGGGCAACACATGGGTGAACATCGCCACCGGCATCAACTGGTACTTGAAGTACCACGCCGGCATACACCTCACATGGAACAACATGCAAGCGCAACTGCCTTCACCATTACCTCGCATGGCGCAACGCGAGCGGCATGAGACCAACTTGAAATGGCGTTACGACTTCAATTATTGCACCTTTTCCTACACCATGGCATTCTGGGACTGGGAGCGATGGCAGCAGGAAATAGACTGGATGGCGCTCCATGGCGTCAACATGCCATTGGCCATTGTAGGAGAAGAGTGCGTATGGCGCAACATGCTTCTCAAATTAGGATACACGGAGGAAGACATAGGGAAATTCATCGCCGGCCCCGCCTTCCTGGCATGGTGGGAGATGAACAACCTGGAAGGTTGGGGAGGTCCGCTGCCCCTCTCCTGGTACGAGCGTCAAGAACGCCTCCAAAAGCAAATCCTGCAGCGTATGAAGGAATACGGCATGCACCCCGTCCTGCCGGGGTACGCCGGAATGGTGCCGCACGATGCCCGTGAGCGGTTGGGGCTCGATGTCGCGGATGCAGGTCTTTGGAACGGCTTCCAACGCCCAGCCAACCTCCTGCCCACCGACGCACGGTTTGCCGAAATAGCCAACCTGTATTACCAAGAACTGACGCGCCTCTTCGGAAAAGCAGATTTCTATTCCATCGACCCCTTCCATGAATCCAACGATGACAGCCGGATAGACTACGGAGCAGCCGCCTTGGCCCTGTTGAGAGCCATGAAAGTTGCCAATCCCAAGGCCACATGGGTGGTACAGGGATGGACGGAGAACCCAAGGCAGCAGATGCTCGACGTGCTCGAACCCAAAGACCTTCTCATTCTCGACCTCTTCAGTGAGTGCCGCCCCATGTGGGGGGCTCCCTCCGTGTGGCGTCGCCCTGAAGGCTATGGCAAACACAGGTGGCTCTTCTGCATGCTCGAGAATTTCGGCGCCAACGTAGGTCTCCATGGCCGCATGGACCAATTGCTCCACAATTTCCAACTCACCAAAAGCCACCCCTTGGCCAGCCATTTGTGTGGCACGGGCTTCACCATGGAGGGGTCGGAGAACAATCCCATCATGTTTGAGTTGATGAGCGAACTGCCTTGGCGCTCCGAGACCTTCACCAAAGAGGGATGGGTGAAATCGTATGTCAAGGCCCGCTATGGCAGCGACGAACCAGAATTGCAACAAGCCTGGCAATTCCTTATCAATGGCATCTACAACTGCCCCTTGGGAAACAACCAACAAGGTCCTCATGAGAGCATCTTCTGCGGTCGCCCCACCCTTAACAATTTCCAAGCCTCCAGTTGGTCGAAGATGCGCAACTACTACGACCCTGCAAGTACGTTGGAAGCCGCCAGGCTGATGAACAGCGTATCAGAACGCCACCGTGGCAACAACAATTTCGAATACGACTTGGTGGACATCACCCGTCAAGCCATTGCCGACCAGGCCCGCATCCAATATCAGCTGGTTGTGGCTGCCTACAAGTCGGCATCGCCACCCCTCTTCAACGAGGCATCCGAGCGGTTCATGCAACTGCTCTCCATACAGGACGAGCTCCTCGCCACTCGCAAGGAGTTCCGCTTGGGGAGATGGTTGGAGATGGCACGTTCCTGCGGCACCACTAATGAGGAAAAAGACTTCTATGAATGGAACGCCCGTGTGCAAATCACCACTTGGGGCAACCGTTACTGCGCTGACACCGGTGGGCTTCGCGACTACGCCCACAAAGAGTGGCAAGGGTTGCTCTCCGATTTCTACGCCCCCCGTTGGAAAGCATTTTTCAACCACCTCCGCCAAGACTTGGAAAAGATGGGAAAGCCCAATCCCGACATGTTGGGAACAGGTGTCAACAGCAACAAGACAGCCGACGAACTATTCAAAATGGCTTTGCCGCAGGAAGTTCTCCTCGACTACTATCCCATGGAAGAGGACTGGGTCCTCCATCACCCACATAACTACACCGCCAACCCAGAGGGAAACCCCGTGGATGTGGCAAGAAAAGTATTCAACCTATTAACAGAAGAGAAATGAGCCAATCGAAAAGACTTCTGTCGCTCGACATCCTCCGTGGTCTCACCGTGGCGGGGATGATTCTTGTCAACAACGGCTACGGGGAGTCGTTTGAACCCTTGAAACACTCTCGATGGAACGGAATGACTCCCTGCGACCTCGTGTTCCCCTTCTTCCTTTTCATCATGGGGGTCTCCACCTACCTCTCTCTTTCCAAGTATCAGTTCCGCATGTCGGGGGAGGTATTGGGAAAAATCGCCAAGCGCACCATCCTTTTGTTTCTCATTGGTCTGTTCATCAACTGGTTCGACCTGGCCATTGACGGTGATTTTGCTTGCTTCGACCATCTTCGGATATGGGCGGTGTTGCAGCGCATTGCCTTGTGCTATGGCATCACCTCCCTGTTGGCATTGACCATCAACCACCGTTACGTGCTGCATGCTGTTACGTTGCTGCTCGGCATCTATGCCGTCATCCTGTGGGTGGGCAACGGATATGCCCAAGATCCATCGAACGTATTGGCAAAAGTGGACACTTGGCTTTTCGGCAAGGAACATCTATACCACAAAAGCCCCGTGGACCCCGAAGGTCTTCTTGGCACCATTTCCTCGGTGGCTCACACCCTCTTGGGTTTCTATGGAGGAATGTTGCTGAAAAGGGCTGCGGACGTGCGCGACAAAGTGCTTCATTTCCTGCTCTTGGGAGCAGTGCTGGTGATAGGCGGCTATCTCCTCTCCTACCTTCTTCCCCTCAACAAGCGCATTTGGAGTCCCAGCTACGTGCTGATGACCTGCGGACTTGCATCGTTGCTCCAAGGACTTCTGATGCATGTCATCGACATTCGTGGGAAGAAAAACTGGTGTACCTTTTTCCATGTCTTTGGTGTCAACCCACTTTTCCTCTATGTGTCGAGCGAGTTGCTTGCCATCATTTTAGGGCATATCGGTGTGAACGACATTGTGTTCAACGGCATACACTCCGTCATTACCGGTCCACAATGGGCCTCACTCGCCTACGCCATCTATTTCGTCCTTCTCAATTTTCTGTTGGGATATGTGCTCTTCAAGCGCAAGATATACATCAAGTTATAGGTTTTTCACATGCAAGGTGGAAAACAGATGATGGAATGAAGAGCACCTTGTTTATCGAGCCGTCCCTCACGACGAGGCTTCCGCCGAGGAGGTAGTCGGTCTGTCCCGCAAAAAGCACCTCGTCCTGGGTGGAGCCGCTCGGCTTCACGGCGCCGTTGAGTCGGCTGGCGAGAGCGACTTGTACCCGTCCTCCCCCTTTTCCTGGAAGAGGCATGCCTTTGCGTTACGTGCATCCGTCAGGTAGTCGATGGTGCCGTGGACGGTGTCGTTCCCGTTGGTGATGACGTACCCCTTCTGGGGGTTCACCTGCGCTGTCGTCTGCATTGGCATCGTTGCCAGCAACAGAAGGAAGAGAATTGCTTTTTTCATACCGTTAGTACAATTACCATTTTAAAATTTTCCTTAACAGAATTATTTCACCTTTATCTATTCTAAAAAACCATTCTTTTAACCCATCTGTTCCTAAGACAGTTAAAGGGCTATTTTCATTTGGTGGAGGAATGCATCTTACATTTAATTTATGGCTGTCAGACTTTTTAGATATCATGTCCTTAGCATTTGAACAGAAAAGGATTGTTTTATTGTCTTTCAAGGCATAGCCTATAATATTCTTGTTATAATGCAAATTATAGGAAGAAAAGGCCGAAATGAATATCTTGAAATTATTAATTCCAACTTTTTTTACAGATACACATATTAAATCTTCTTTCTCCGCATCAATTAACACCATATCAATGATAGAATCTAATTCACAGGAGCAGATTGTATACTCATCGAGATCCATAACATTTTGTCCATTTACAATAGTGGATGCAAAAAAAAGTAAAAATAGTGTTGTTATTAAATGTTTCATTTTAAAAATCATCAATGGTTGAATCTTTATTATAACCAACATATTTTTTCGTCCCTGGTAAATATATAAAAAGTCGAACTGACGGACGAATACCTTGTAATTGCCTTGCAAAATCCATATCTCCTGTCCCATAGTATTCACCGAAACCTGAGGGAAATGGTATGTTGTGAGGGTGATTATGAATGTGTTCACGAATAGTATAATCAAATAAGTATTGCTTGCTTAACATACTTGTTGCACCATATTCTATATCTTCTTTATGGGATGTTGTTAAAACATTCAAACCTCTATTCCCTTCGACACCAAAACTCATCTTGCTCCATTCTACAGAAGTGTTTTCTGTCAAGAACTCATACAGTTTTTTTGAGTTAGCATCACCTCTCAATACATATACATCGAAGTTCCTTTTTATTTCTTTTGTTTTTCCATTTTCAATTACCTTTTCTTTAGTATGAGACTTGAAAGATTTACTAATGAAGCCATAATTAAAAAATATGCCTTTCCCTTCAACCCTTTCACCATTATCATTGACAATGAAGAAAGCATCATGCTCTTTTGTAGTAATTCTCTTTTTGATTTGACCTTGACTGTTAATTTCCCATTCATCCAACCCATTCGGATCAACCTTGTTCACCGGGTCATCGCCGCAATACGCATACGGGCTCACGCCATAGTACTTCTCGCAGAGCGGGTCAACCCTGTCCCACCTTGCGAGTATCGGGTCATACTGCCTTGCCCCGTAGTCGTAGGTGTCCAGTCCGTGCATCCTGTCCAGTTCCTTGCCGTTGTACTTGTAGGGCTGCACGTTGCTGTCCGTGGAGCCGTCGCAGAACTGCGCCCCGAACGGATAGTAGTTCATGCTCTGGACGACTGTTCCGTTCGTGATGCGGTCGGCC
>CADBBP010000207.1 GCA_902792855.1 uncultured Prevotellaceae bacterium | reverse complement strand
CCGGCGGTCTTGTCGGCACTGTTGTAGAAAGCGGTGACAAGGGAATATTTGCCTTTGGGCAGTTCCACCGTTTGGTAGAAGAGCATGGACTGGTTCCACCCGGTGCTTAGCGCGAGCACGCCTCCGTTGGTGCTTCCGTCTTGCGCCGTTGCAGGCACGGCGGCTCCGTTGAAGGTTTTCTTCGTGCCGATTTGATAAACGCCGGTGATGGTGTAGTTCACGCTGATGTCTTTTGTCCATCCTTCCACGTCGAGTATTTCCTGTGCCACGTTTCCCGTGTCATCGATGGTGTAGTCGAAATGGCTGTCAAAGCCGGCGTTACGCAGATAGATTTTGGTGATGTCGTAGTCTTGTGCCATCGTTCCCGCCGCGCACAAGGCGGCCAGGCAGGCGGTTAGTAGTCGTGTAGTCATTTTGTCATTGGGTTATTAGGTGTGGCATGCTCCGGGGCGCTGCATGGCGCATCCTCGGAGCATGCCACAAAGATAGCACAAATCGAGGTCAATACAAAACAAAACCGTTTTTTTTTGACTTCATCTGCTACTTTTCATCTTTTTCTTTACAAAGATAGTGGCTGTAGTGGCTATAGTTTCTATAGATACCATAGCCACTACAGCCACTATCCCCTCCTATTTTATCACCAGCGGGAAGGAGGCTTTGACAGAGAAGTTTCTTCCCATGTTGCAGAAGCCCTTTTCTCCGGCGTATTTCAGTCTGCTGAGATGACTTTGGTATGCTCTGTCGGTGAGGTTGTCGATATTGAGGCTCAGCGTGCAGACGTTGCGGTGGTGCCGCAGGATTTCTGTGCCTGCGGTGAAATTGAGCAGGGTGTAGGAAGGTGTGGGTTTCTCCGTGTTGTCGGCCGTGTAGGCGTGATTTTGGCGAAGGTAGCATTCCATTCCCAGTTTGACGAAGGTGTTGTTGAGGGTCTTGCCGTCGCGCACGATGTCATAACTCAGTTCGGCCACCCATCGCGGTGCCGGTGTGCGTGGCAGGTATCTCCGGTCGGCGGGTTGGTGGAGTTGCCGTGCATCGACAAAAGAGAAACTGTTTTCAAAATGCAACCGTTCCACAGGATGGAAATCGATGGTGGCCTCCCCGCCCATCAGCCGGGCGTCTCCCTGGGTGAAGACATACCTTGGCACACCTTCCGTTGTTTCCCCGTCGCGCTTGGCGAAGATGTAGTTGTCGATGATGTTGACGAAGAATGCCAGTTGCGCCGAGACGACAGGCGAGTTGTAGTCCCACCCGGCATCGGCCTGCCAACTGTATTCCGGATGGAGTGCTCCGTTGCCCACCTCGTATCTGAAAGTGCCTTCATGCTCGCCATTGCTTCCCAGTTCGCTGAGGTTGGGGGCGCGGAAGCCCCTGGCGATGTTCACCTTGAGTGTCATGTTCTCCCCAAGCCTTCGCACCGCTCCGAGACTGCCAGTGAGTGCGTCGAAATTTCTCGACAGACGGCTGAAGCGCCCGGGAAGTTCAAAGGCATGCACGTGGCGGTGGTCCATCCTCATGCCGCCGCTGAGTGTCCATTCCCCCGCCTTGTATCCGGCGGTGGCGTATGCTCCCACGTCGCAGAGGACGTAGGCGGGGATGAGGTATTCCTCGCCCTTGTTGAGCGACCGCTGCCACATGCCCCCCACTCCACCGTTGAGTTTCAGCCCATTGTCGTTGAGCCAGGCATATCGCACGTCGTAGGTGAGGGTGTGGAGCATGAAGTCGAGACCTACTACGCCCGGTGCCTCCTCGTATTCCTGGCGGCGGTTGTTCTGATAGCCCACGAGGAGCTTGAGTGTGCCGTCGCCTACATACACGGAGTTGTCGCTCACCGCCTTGTAGTGATGGATTTGCTGGTAAGGGAGGCCGTGCTTGTAGGACTTGGTGCTAAAATGTGCTTCTTCCTCCCCTTCGTCTTCACCATCTTCTTCCTCCACCTCTGTCATGGTGGGCGTGAGGTGGTAATGGCTGAGCAGCAAATGGCTGTATCCCCAACGTCGGTTGAGGCCGGCCAATGCGCTGAAAGCCCGCTCGCCAAACTGCGTCCCCGGCACATGTCCGTCGGCCTTGTTCTTGTAGGTGTGGGCCATCTTCTCGGAATAGCGCATGTCCCACACGGTGCCATGGTGGTTGCCTCCCATGTTGAGCGACCAGGCCGCCAGGCCGTTGTTGGTCTGATATTCTGTCGTTGCGGAGCCGCGCACCTGACCGGTGGGCAGGGCGGGACGGTGGTGGAAGACCACCACGCCGGCCATGGCGTCGGAGCCATACATGAGCGAGGCCGGCCCCTTGAGGATTTCGATGCTGTTCACGCGCTGGGCATCGAGTTCGATGCCATGCTCGTCGCCCCATTGCTGCCCCTCCTGGCGTATGCCGTCGGCGACGGTGACGACGCGGTTGTATCCCAGTCCGCGTATGACGGGTTTGGAGATGCCGCTGCCGGTGGTGAGTTGCGCAAGGCCGGGTCGCCGTGCGATGGCGTCGATGATGTTGGTGGACGAGGTGGTCTGCAGGTCGCGAAGGGTGAGGATGGCCACTGGCGTGGGCGAGTCCTTGAGCAACTGGCTTCCCGCGACGCCGGTGACCACCACCTCGTTGATCATCGCGTTGCTCTCGCGCATGCTGAAATCGCGCTGTTGAGTCGTGACGAGGTTCACTTCCGTAATGATGGTCTGGTGCCCCACATAGCTCACTTGCAACGTGACGGTCTTGCGGGGCAGGCGGTCGAAAACATAACGACCGTTCACGTCGGTGACGGTGGTGGACTTGAGTTCGGGTATATATAAGGTGACCCCGATGAGCGGTTCGCCGTCCACCTCGTCGGTGACGGTTCCGGAAAGGGTGACATTGTCGGATGGGGTGGCTGCCATCGCGCCCAAACAAAGGCACAACAGCAGCAATATGCTGGATATGAATTTCATTTTTTATATATTTAGATGAATGTTGCACTGCGCCAACCTTCTCGTTTCAAACGACGAGAGAGGCCATGCACGATGTCCGTCCGCACAAAAGAGCGGCCGGCGCCCTGCTGCAAACAGGGACGATGAAAAAAGCACGACAATCATCTAAAAGGGTGGCGCCCTGCCGCTCCAGCGGAAGACAGTGACGGACACTGCCGCCTGCAAGGAAACTCCCAAGCATGCCTTCCAGGAAAAGACCACCAAACCAAGACTGATGGTGGCGGCGACAACAAAAGGAATGACGGTGAACTGGCACAACACGCAATGGCTCACCTGGAAAGAGGAGGCGTCGAAATGGGAATGGTGGGGATGATGGATGCATTCCTTGCATGCTGCCGCCATGTCCTGCGACACGCCATGCGTATGCAGCGACGACAACAGCAACATCGGCACAAACACCGACAGCAGCACCCATGCCAACCATCTGCGGCGGCTTCTCGTTCTCTTCACGGCTGCAAAGGTACGAAATAATCGTAATCAACCATCATCTCAACATCACTTTTTTTCACAATTATAATCTAAAGTTTCCCACCCTCACAAATAACGTAAAAGTTTTATTTATCACGAATTTAAGAACCAAAGGTCGGCGGCTAAAGTCAAAGCCAATTTGAGAATTCATATACAAATGAAGAGAATTTTGAAGAATTATCGTCGCAAGCGACGCAAACCTTATGCAATAGTGTTAGGAAATGACTTGTCATTTCATCTCAGATCACATCATCATTGGTCGTCGCTGCGCTCCTCAAAATTATATTTATAATTGATATTTAGAATGATATTTAGAATGCTGGACAATGTTGGTTACATACTTGAAAACAAGAAGAAAAAAAACCGCTTCGCTAATAAAAAGAATAAAAGGAATAAAAATATTTTACAGGCTAATGGCCTGAAACGCGATGCTTGATAAAACGCCTGAAGGCGGGAACAAAAAGGGGGAAAAACATTCTTGCAACAAGTTGGGCCAAGAGGGTGGTGTTGCTGTAGGGGCGGATTTTATGTCCGTCCGCTCGCCCGAAAGGGCGAATGTTATGCGTAAGTCTTATGATTTGAAAGATTTGTACCGATTTGTGAGATTTGACTTTCGCTTACATCCGCTCCAAACAAAAAGGCGGTTCTTGTATGAACCCTCCTTTTTGTTGTATGAGCTGCCATGTGTTTGCGTTTTATTCTGCACCGCTCTTATGGCCATGCACTCGTGTCTTGCGGCATTGGTGCTGACGATGCCCAGCCCTGGCATGGCCGACTTGTCGCATCCCGACCATAACTTGCCCATGCCCCACGTATAAAGTTAACTAACTGAAGTTTCCCATCCTCACAAATATCGTAAAAGTTTTATTTATCACGAATTGAAGAATTTGAGAATTCATATACAGATGAAGAGAATTATGAAGAATTATCGTCGCAAGCGACGCGAATCTTACGCAATAGAGTTAGGAAATGACTTGTCATTTCATCTCAAATTCTTATAAATTCCATCATAAAGAAAATTCTTTAATTCTCAAATTCGTGATAAAATTGAGGTGGGAAACTTCAGTTAACTAACTCTTTTAGCGGAGAACGTAGGTGTCGATTCCAATACATTGCTGTACGATTAGTTTTCAAGACTATCCTGTAGGCCGCTACAGTTCATTCTCCTAAAAGCAGAGAGCACTGGAATCGAACCAGATTCGGTTTATCCGAACGAACCGCTTAGCAGGCGGACGCTATCACCATCAAGCGTTACTCTCTGTAGAAGAGTGGCTTCGAGCGGTTTTATCTCTACTTCAAAATGCTCGCCTCAGCTGCATCCCCGGTATCAAGCTTCACTCTTCTTTTATCGACGATTATCTCTAAGACTTTTGTAAAGAAAAGCCATTGAGATGGCTTCTTCTTTCAAGACTGGATTTGATTTACATTCTTGAAGGAAATTTTGTTCTTCCTTTAATGACATTCTTCCACGAAGATAGTCATCTATTAAGTCTATGTATTGCACACATCATACTTAGATTTTTCGTTATAATTTTATGACAGACAGGACAATAGAAATTAATGATAATTTAGAATGTATTAATAAATTCTCTTAATACATTAATATACAGTAAAA
>CADBBP010000206.1 GCA_902792855.1 uncultured Prevotellaceae bacterium | reverse complement strand
ATGATTACATGCTTCACTTGTTGATGAATATCAACTCTTTTGCCCTTGCAGAGCGGCATTTGCATACTATCATTTTAACCCAGGGGGTTGCCCTTTTAACTTTGGGGGGGGCCCTTAGATCCCAGGGGGGGGCCCTTTGAACCCAGGGGGGTGCCCTGGGCTGATATCTCGTTGGCCTTACAGGCCGTTGGTTGCTCATGGCCTCTTGGCGGTAGGAATTACACAAGGATTAAGACTTCGGCTTTTTCCCTTTTGCTTCAGTTGCTTTTGCCTTCGAGAGGATATTCCATTCGAACAAGAATTAAGACGACGGCGGAACCGTCGCCAACGGTGGCGGCGGATGCTTCGAGAGGATATTTTATTGAAACAAGGGAATTAAAAAATTAAAAATTAAAAATGAAAGATGAAAAATTAAAATTTATAAATGATTACATGCTTCACTTGTTGATGAATTTCAACTCTTTTGCCCTTGCAGGGCGGCATTTGCATACTATCATTTTAACCCAGGGGGTTGCCCTTTGAACCCAGGGGGTTGCCCAGGGCTGATATCTCGTTGGCCTTACAGGCCGTTGGTGCAATGAAAAGCCAACTTGTCACGGTTTTGGTGTGGTGCGGCCTCGTGGCGAGAATTCGCCCTGACGGGCGAGCGGATGGACATAAAGTCCACCCCTACAGCAATAACGGCCTCTTGGCGGTAGGAAGACATGGGGGCGGGACTTGGCGGTGGCTGGATATTGGCTGCAACAATGTTGCAGCATAGCCAACGAAGTCTTGGCGTTTTCGCTTGGCGGTAGGAAGACATGGGGACGGGGATTGACTGAGGGGGTTGACGGTATGTTGCAGCATAGAGAACGGGCTCCTGACGTGAGCCGATTGGCAAGGGGTGCACGGATTTATACACAATGAGGGGACAGACATGAATAAAAATGGGGAGGAGGGGATAACATTGGCGAAAAAAATGTATATTTGCAGCGTATTATGTATTTCTAACGACAACCTAATCAACTTTCGCATTATGAAAACAATATTCTACTTCACAACTTGTTTGGGGCGGGCAGCCATGGCGCGGACAGCTATGGGGCGAGCTGCCATGACGCTGCTGCTCATCATGGGCATGGCAACGGGCATGCAGGCAGGGGGCTTCAGTTTGGCCTCCAATGACGACAACAAAGGAAATGACGGCAATGGGAGCACCTTCTCCAAGCCGCTCACGCTCTACGACAACCTCGACAACACAGCGGTGCTCAACAACGGGATGGGCTCTGTATATGACGTCACGCTCTCCGGTTACACGCTCAAACTGGATGGGGCATGGAACACGCTGTGTCTGCCCTTCACAGTCAAGAGGATTGATGGCACGCCACTCGAGGGGTTTTCGATAATGGAACTGGACACCGAGACGGCCATCGACGGACACAAGACGGGGTTTGAGAAAGGGACGCTGTACATCAACTTCAAGGATGCCAAGATCATCGAGGCGGGGAAGCCTTATCTGGTGAGGAAAAAGTCGTTGACGCAAAAGGACATCACCAATCCTATGTTCAAAGGGGTGATGATTGAAAGTTACGAGCCGAAGGGTGTCAGCAGCAGCGACGGCATGGTGAGTTTCGAGGGGCTTTTCCGTCCGCTCGTCATCGCGAAGTCGGGTGACAAGACAAAGTTGTATATGGCGGAGAAGGACATGCTGCGCTATCCGGAAATATCCTTCAACATCAACGCCTTCCGCGCCTATTTCCAGATGAACAGGAAACTGGTGAACAGCAGTCTGGGCGACGTGAACGGCGACGGGATGATTTCCGTGACCGACGTGACCTATCTCGTGGACTATATCTTGGGCAACGGCAGCAGCAATTTCATCAACGAGAATGCGGATGTCAATTGGGACGGCCTCATCTCCGTGGCCGACGTGACGGCACTGGTGGACATGGTGCTCAACGGTGGGCATAGCGAAATCAAAATCGTGGTGAACACCGGGGACGGAACCATCATCTACGACGGTGGCGGCAGCGGTCCGGCAAGGGGGAGGATGCAATAGTCAAGAGGGCTGTGCGAACGTAGGGAATTGCGTAAAGCAATTCCCTATATTGGGGGCGGTTCTTGGCGGGGGAGTTGCAATGGCATGGCAACATACGGAACGGGGAATGGGGGGCGGCTTTTTTTCAAAACGAATTTCCGCGAATTAGACAAAAATTTTTAATGAAATCGACATCAATCAATATTTCTGCAAAACCGCTGTACGCTGATAAAAAGCTGAACTTTCCCATCCTCACAAATTACGTAAAAGATTTATTTATCACGAATTTAAGAACCAAAGGTCGGCGGCCAAAGGGAAAGCCAATTTGAGAATTGATATGCAGATGAAAAGAATTTTAAAGAATTATCGTCGCAAGCGACGCGAACCTTACGCAATGGGGTTAGGAAATGACTTGTCATTTCATCTCATATTTCTATAAAAATGCCATTAAGATTTGGCATCTGAGAGGATTGAAGTTGCGAATTATTTGCTATATTTGCGAATTATTTGCTATATTTGCCCCGAAATAACAAATGCCTCGATAGTCTTTGGAGGCTTTATGGACATCTTACCCGCATCGGGTGACCTGATTTAGGAAAATATTCATTACATTATTCTTATGAAAAAAATCTACCTTTTAATTTTTGCAGCCTGTCTGTCGGCATCGGCCATGGCACAGGAGAAATTCGAGTTGGGCAAGCCCAATGACGACAACTACAGATATTTGGATGAATATCTGGCCCTCAAAGAGTATATCGACTACACGAAGTACCCCAATTTCAAACTCGGCGCCGGTACGACCGTCAGCGACTACCTCAACAAGTCCTTGGTGAAGAACCTCATCAACAAGAACTTCTCCGAGACCGTGGCAGGCAACGCCATGAAGATGGCGAGTTGCGTGGACGGCAACGGCAACATGAATTTCACCACCGTGAAGAACTATGTGAATGCCGCCACGGCGGCAGGGCTCAACGTCTATGGGCACACCCTCGCATGGCATTCCCAGCAGCCCAACGGATGGTTGAGGAAACTCCTTGCCGACAAGCCCGCCCCAGAGTTGGAAGACGGCGACGTGGACATCTGGTCACAGGCAGCCATCAAGGACTTCCGCACCTCGCGGGAAGTGGGATGGAAGGCGTCGGAGAGCGACTATGGGTACACCATCAAATTCGACGCGACCAACGGCCTCGTCGTCACCACCACGAAATCGTATGGATGGGAGGTGCAGTTCGTTGCCATGTCGGACATCATCCTCCAAAGTGGCAAGACCTACAAGATGACCATGACCGTGAAAGGCAGCAAGGCAGGACGCTTGGACGGCCGTCTCGGCGACTGGGGTGGCGGTGCCAATGTCTCCGTTTCCTTCACCTCGGAGTGGAAGGATGTGGAAGTCAACGTCAAGCCGACGATGGAGAGCAGTTTCCTGTTGCTCCATGTGCCCAACTACGTCGGTGAGGTGTGCATCCAGAGCATCAAGTTTGAGGAGCAGAAGAAAGGCAAGACCATCAACGAGGAGCGCCGCTGCCTCAAGGCACACGCCACGGCAAAGCAAAGCGAGGCATGGGACAACCAGATGTGGCTCGTCCCCGGCTCCTTCGCCTCGGGTGCCAGTTTTGTCTTCAAGGCCGACGTGCGTGCCGACAAGCCGGCATTCGCCTCGACACAAATCCACAACGCCCCGGGGTCATACGTACACTATGAGGCATTGGGCAACGTGAACTTCACCACCGAGTGGAAGACCATCACCGTCAGCGGAAAGTTCAATGCCGCCGGTCAGAGCATCGCCTTCAACCTCAGCGAACTGGCAGAAGAGAACAACTACTACTTCGACAATGTCAGCCTGAAGATTGGCGGCGTGGAGAAAATCAAGAATGGCGACTTCGAAGGCACTGACGTCAGTTCATTCAGGGTCAAGGAGAATGGCGGCGCCCCCGTCGCTCCCGAAATCTGCGAAGGTCTCACATACATCTACGTGCCCTCCACCGTGCCCCTCACACAGCAGGAGCGTCACGACACCCTCGTCTATGCCATGGACAAGTGGATCAAGGGCATGATGGAAGCCTGCGGCGGGAAGGTCAAGGCATGGGACCTCGTCAACGAGGCCATCTCCGGTGGAGGCAACGACGGACAGGGCAACTACACCCTGCAGCACTCCGAGGGGTACAATCCCGACGGCACATGGGATGTGGGCGGCAGCGCCTTCTACTGGCAGGACTACATGGGCGACCTGGAATATGTGCGGCAGGCATGCCGTCTGGCTCGCAAATACGGGCCGGAGGATGTCGTGCTCTTCATCAACGACTACAACTTGGAGTCGGACTGGGACGGCAACAAGAAACTGAAGTCGCTCATCAACTGGATCAAGAAATGGGAGGCCGACGGTGTGACCAAGATTGACGGCATCGGCACGCAGATGCACATCTCCTACTACGAGAACAGCAGTACGCAGACGAGCAAGAAGAACGCCATCACCAACATGTTCAAACTCATGGCTGCAACAGGCAAGTATGTGCGTGTCAGCGAGATGGACATGGGCTATGTGAACTCCAGCGGAAAAGACGTGCCCACCAGCAGCATGACGGAGACACAGCACAAGAACATGGCCAACTTCTACGAGTGGATCATCAAGGAGTATTTCCGCCTCGTGCCGCCAGCACAGCAGTGGGGCATCTGCCAGTGGTGCACCACCGACTCGCCTTCCAACAGCGGATGGCGCGCCAACACGCCGGTGGGCATCTGGGACCTCAACTATTACCGCAAGCATGTCTATGCCGGGTTTGTACGTGGCCTCGGAGGCGTCCCCAGCAGCATCGAAGAGGTTGAAACCGACAAGGGCATCGACACCTCAAAGGGCATCTACAACATCAATGGCATCCGCCTCAATGCCACATCTCTCGATGAGCTGCCCTCCGGGCTGTATATTGTGAATGGGAAGAAGGTGGTGAAATAATTTGGGGGTTCACCCCCAAATTATTTCATTGACTGAAAGAAACTGTACCCTCGCCCGCCCCCTCCTTATCCTAAGGAGGGGTACCTACCCTCCCCCCGTCCCCCTCCCGACATCGGGAGGGGGCTCAACCGCACCTACTCGGTGCTCAGACATTAAGGTACCCTCGACCCATCAAAGGGTCGGGGTAATTTTTTACGCAACAAAGTTGCGATTTTCTATCGGGCTTCGCCCGCATACTTGGTCTGCCATCCTCATTTTGAGATTTTTAGAGCTTTAGGGACAAACAGCCTCCATGCGTTTTGCATGGAGGCTGTTTTGTTTATGGATGAATGATGTAGCCGGCATTGCCGGCTTTGGTTGCTACTTGACCATGATGGTGCGGCCGTTGATGACGTAAACGCCCTTCAGGCCGTCGAAGGATGTTGCCTGGCTGCGCACCAGCTTGCCGTCAACGGTATAGACATCGACGGGCTGGCCGGCGGCCACGAGTTGGTGGATGTCGGTGATGACGTTGATGGTGGCGGTGGCGGGCTTCGACTCCTGGCCGTTGTTATAGACAGCCGTCACGGCGAAGGTGCGCTCACCATCAGAGAGCTTATCGGCAGCAACGGTGTAGCTGGTCACGCCGTTGTCCACGGTGGCCACCAGCGTGCCGTCACAGTAGATGCGATACTGGTTCACGACACCGGCATAGTTGAAGGTGATGTCGTCGAGAATCACGCCGAACACATCGGTGGAGGTGTGGCGGATGGCGAAATACTTGGAGCCTTCGGGCAGTGTGGCCGTGAACTCCGTCCATTCCTCCTTGTCGGTGGCAAAGCTCTCCACCAGTTCGAAGCTCTCGGGCTTGTTGTCGGTCGTGGAGGCCAGCACCTCAAATGTCTCTTCGCCATACCGGCTGGTGATGGCACGCAAGTAGAAGCTTATTTGCTGCTGCGTTCCGGGCAGTTCGGGCGAGATGAGCCAGTGGTTGGCGGCATCCGCCCCACTGTCGGTTGGCGAGGGACACATCGACAGCATCATCTGCGTACCGCTGTGGCCACTCACGTCGGCAAATCCAACCTTCCCAAAGTCGAAGACCATCCAAGCAGAAGGCTCGTAGCGATGTTCGTAGTTGATTTCATCCGAATCCCAACTATACACCTCGAGGCCGTTGCCGTCATAGAGCGTCCATTCGCCGATGCTGCCAGCGTGTTGCGTGGCGGTGATGCCACCAATGCTAAAGGTGGGGAAGACATCAGTGTTGTCGAACGTCTCCGTCAATTCGGCAGGCTCCTCAGCAGGCGCCGTCCATTGGAGCGCCACGCCGTCGGCCACGTTCTCGGCAGTGAGGTTGGTCGGAGCCGGCGCGGAGGAGGCGAGGATGGTCAATTCAGTCTCTGCGCTGTTGTCGGCGGGCTTCTGTTCGCCGTCAAGGTCCACCTGCACGCGGATGGTGCGACTGCCAGCCTCGTCGAAAACGGTGGTGGCCAGTTGTGCCTTGAACTCACGTTTTGCAAACGGAGCCAGTTCCTCGGCAACGGTCTCGCGCATCAGTTCCTCGTCGCCGGCAGTGATGACGACGGTGTAGTTCTTGGCAGCCAGTTCACCCCAGTTGGTGACGGTGACAGCGATGTCAGCCGTTTTGCCAGCCTGCAGGGTGGCAGGAGCCTTCACCTCAGCGGCAAGGTTGTGCTCCACGAGGTCAACGATGCGTATGTTGTCGATGACAAGCGCGTCGCCCTCCTCCTCGATGTCTCCGAACCAGTCAACCACCGTGGGGTTGGTGATGGTAGCCGTGATGCCCACTTGTGCGTAGCTGCCCTCCTTGAGGCTGTTCAGCCCCACTTTCACGGTCTTGTAGCCATCGTCTTCCAAAGTCTCGGAAGCCAGTAGCACGCCATCGCCGGCACCGATGCGCCCGATGACGTCCAAGCTGCTCACACCAAAGCCGATGGCATCGAAGAGCAGCGTGGGATTGTCGGCCTCCTTTATGTTCAGCTTGCCCGAGAGGAGGTAGATGTCGCCAGCCTCCAAGCGGATGGCGGGCGTGACAATCCAGTCATCGGCATCATTGTCGGAATTGTATTTATAGGAAGCAAAGATGCCTTCCCTAGAGTCATACTGGTGCCATGTGCTGCCGTCGCCGTTGGCGTCGATGATGGTGA
>CADBBP010000205.1 GCA_902792855.1 uncultured Prevotellaceae bacterium | reverse complement strand
ACGTGTTAGATTTGCTGGCAAATTTAAGGCTAATTTGGTTATACACAATGGCATACAACTACGCAAATTACTACGCATTTTGAAAAAGATAATAATTTATCTACCCGTGGATAGATGTTTTTCCCCTTTTTTTACCGTCTTTAGGCGTTTTATCAAGCGTGCAGCGTTTCAGGTTATTCGCAGACGACCCTTTTTATACTTTTTTTATTTTTTTATTAGCGTCAGCGGTTTTTTTTCTTCTTATTGTCAAGTGTTTGTGTACACACTATCATCATTCGGAGTACGATGATAACACTTTCTTATATGATGGATATTGTGCAGTTGCGAGTGAAGAAAAAAAGAAAAATAAAAAAATCGCTTCGCTTGATAAAAAGAATAAAAGGAATAAAAAAAATTGTCAGTTGGTAAACGCGGAAGCTTGATAAAAAATGCCAAGGCATGGAAAAAAAGAAATAAAAACAGGCAAATGATGGAATATTAAATCATGTTGTTGGTGGGAGTTACATCTGACGAAAAAGAGCGGGCTTGAATAAGCCCGCTCCCGTTAGTGGATGTGAATTATCCCAAGTATTTCATCAGAATTTTGGCGTTGCCGCTGTCGCGAAGTTTGGCGATGCTCTTCTCGCGAATTTGGCGAACACGCTCACGGGTGAGCCCAAGGCGGTCACCAATCTCCTCCAAGCCCTTCTCAGGCTGGCCGATGCCGAAGCATTCGCGGATGATGGTAATCTCGCGGTCCTTCAATACCTTGTTGAGGACGGAGTCCAACTCCAACGCCATCGACTCGTGGTCAACATAGCGGTCGGTGCGGCTGTCTTCGCCACTCGCCATCACGTCGAGCATGCAGTTGTCTTCGCCATCCTGGAAGGGGGCGTCAATCGACACGTGATGACCGTCGGCCATCAGGCTCTGGCCAATCTTCTCCTCGTCAAGGTTGGTGGCGTCGGAGAGCTCGGAGACAGAGGGGTGGCGCATGTTTTCCTGCTCGAACTTGTTGATTTCATGGTTGATTTTGTTGAGGGAGCCAACTTGGTTCAACGGAAGGCGGACGATGCGGCTTTGCTCTGCTATCGCCTGGAGGATGCTCTGGCGGATCCACCACACGGCGTAGGAGATGAATTTGAAGCCACGGGTCTCGTCAAATTTCTGGGCGGCTTTGATCAAGCCGATGTTGCCCTCGTCGATAAGGTCGGTGAGTGTCAGTCCTTGATGCTGGTATTGCTTGGCAACAGATACAACGAAGCGAAGGTTGGCCGTAACCAACTTGTCCTTGGCGCGCTCCCCTTCGGGGCCGCCCTTCTTAATCTTCTGAGCAAGCTCAATTTCCTCGTCAATCGATATCAATGGCGCACGACCTATCTCGACAAGATACTTGTCAAGCGCCTCACTCGATCGATTCGTAATGCTTTTTGTAATCTTTAGTTGTCTCATCCTGTTTACCTTAATTTCTAACTGCTTGAACTCCAAGCAAATAATAATTTATCCTTGAATTGCGATGCAAAATTAATAAAAATAACGATACGTTGTTATCCTTCAAGCACGATTTTTTGCTTAAAAAAAGTTAAAGCGGATGGCCGCATGTCGTTGATTTATAATTCTTTCGCATACAACAGATAGAGCAAACTCCATGCCAATTTCTATCAACTATATGTATTTTTTGTGGGAATCATTTCACTCCCACATATTGTCACTCTCCCTATGAAGAGATTTTCATATTCTTGGAACCAGAAGCGGCGGTGTCACTCCTTGGTAGGCTCGATATGGATGCCCACATGCGTGTTTTCGCCGTATTTCTCCTTCAACTTGTTCTCTATGTTGGTGGCATGGTCGTGAGCGTGGGTGACGCTCAGGTCGCCTGGGACACGCACGTGAAGCTCGATGGCGATGCCGCGGCCGATGCGGCGCGTCTGAAGGTGGTGTACGTCGGTCACGCCGTCTTCCATGCCGGCAATGCTGCGAATCTCATCCTCCATGTCGTCGGGGAGACTGGCTTCAAGAAGTTCGCTCACTGCCTTGCGTATCAGGATGAAAGCCACACGCATGATGAAGAAACTCACGATTACTGCGGTGAGCGGGTCGAGGATGCGCCAGCGCTCACCAAGGAAGATGGCGCCGCCGATGCCTATCGTCGTGCCTAAGGAGGAAAGGGCGTCGGAACGGTGGTGCCAGGCATTGGTGGCAGCAGCAATCGAATGGGTGGCACGAGCCGCACGGATGGTGAAACGGTAGCACCACTCCTTCACCACCATGCTCACGATGGCGGCAACAAGGGCGATGTATCCCGGGCGCTCCAGCACGGCCCCCTGGAAGGCGCGAAGCGACTGCCACACGCCTTGGCAGCAAATCATCAGGCCGCCGAAAAGAAGAAGCAGGCCGATGATGACGGTGCACAGCGTCTCAAATTTGCCATGTCCATAGTCGTGGCTTTTGTCCTTGGGGCGGGCGCCCATCTTGACAAATACCAACACGATGATGTCCGTCAACAGGTCGGAGAGAGAGTGGACGGCATCGGCAAGCATCGCGGCGGAATTGCCAATGAAGGCTGCCAGAAATTTCAACACCATCAGAAGGATGTTCAACATCGTTCCTTGAAGGGTCACCCGCACGATGCGGCTCTCGGATTCTTTCTCGTTCATAATAAGGATGAGTTGCAACGATGCAAAATTACAACGATATTTCCTATTTTGCAAATTTTTTTCCAAGATGTTGCCCACAACACGATTTTTATTCGTAATTTTGCACAATTAATTGATTGGATTGAAATGGTTAAGAAAGAAAAAAATTCGAGGAATGACATCGTCAACCCCAAACAGGGTGGGGGACGAAGTGTGAAGAAAGGCGGTTTCGTAAGGAAATTGATGATCTTCATTGCCGTGGTGTGTGTCGCTGCCCTTGCTTGGCTGGCTTTCATACTCTTTGGAAACAACTTCAAGAGCAACGCGATGGGATTGAAAGTCAACGCAACGGTGGCCTCAAGGCTTGCGGGGGTGATGCTGCGCGACTACATCGACAACTGGGCAAGGGTGGAGATGGAGCAGCTCGCCAAAAATGCCGAGGGGCTCATTGTCTCCACAAACGACCCGCAAAAGGTGATCGAGTGGAGGCAGGAGTTTTTCAAGAAAAACGGATGCGCCGATGCTTTGGACAAACTCGTGGAGGACATAGAGGCGAAGACGGATGACATGGGACTCATCCCTGCCAAGTATCGTGACACCAAGGACCTCTTCAAGGAGTTGAAAAAAAATGTGAAGGACTTGGCGCTACTCACCAAGCAGCCGGGAGACTCGCTCGTCGGGATGGCTGTCAAAATGGGGGAGTTGCAGGAGGCGGTGGCCAATAACATCGAGGCTACGGACTTCAATTTCTATGTCTCGCCGGAAGACGTGATGGCGAAGGTGGACGAGATGGCTGCTGGAATAAGCGACAAGGACATTGTGGAGGCTTTGGGAAAGGAAGTGGACGGAAAAGCCAACAGCATCATCAATGTCTTGAAATACAAGAAATTGGGATTTAAGGAACTTCCAAAGGGGAAGGGGGTGCTCTACAACGTGATAACGAAGGGGAAAGGCCCCAAACCCAAGGATGACAACATGGTGAAACTCAACTATGAAGGAAAACTCATGGACGGTACGGTTTTCGACAGTTCATACAATAGGGGGCAGCCTGCCGTCATGAGGCCAAGTCAGACGGTGCCCGGCTTCTGGCATTCGCTCACCAGCATGCCCATGGGCTCCAAATGGGAAATATACATTCCCTATGACCAGGCATACGGAAACAGGGCTGCCGGGCAAGTGAAGCCTTATTCCGACCTCTTCTTCACCATAGAGACAATAGCAATCACGGAATAAAAAAGCAATCTGTATCTCATTGCTTGAAATGGTTTAGCGTTTGCTCATAGGATAGCCTTGAACCATAGCATGACAAAAAAGTGGGAAGCCAAAACCAGGCTTCCCACTTTTTGAACTCTTACTCTTATTCGCTTCCCAGAATTATGTCCACGATCCCCATCACGTCAACCACGCTGAGGATGCCGTCGTGGTTCACGTCGGACAACTGCCAGATGAAGGTGTCCATGGAGATGCCAAGAATCTCGTTCACTGTAAGCGTCACGTCCATCACGTTTACTCGGCCGTCGTTGTCCACGTCGCCAACCAAACCCTTTTCTACATTGAAGTAGAACACGTCGCCGGCCAAACTCCAGTTGGAGCCGTCGGAGTAGCTGATGCTGCCGGTAGTGATATACCCGGTCTGCAGGGTGGTCTCGACGTCGGCGTCAACCATGACGATGAGGCTAAACACATTGCCATCGTTGCCCGTCAACTTGTTGCCTTCGTTGACCACGTTCAGCGTGTAGCAGCCATCAGGAGTGGGGGTGAGGCTAACTCTCGGCTGGGAGTCGGAATGACGGGAGGTGAATCGACATACGGGCTGGCCTCCTTCGGTGAGGATGGGGCGCATGCCCTCCGGGAGCTGGAGCGTGACGCTGTATTCGCTCACGTTGGTCTGGGCATTCTGAAGATTGACCTCGATACTCGTTGTCGTACCAGCATAGGCCTTGGAAACGGAACCGATGACTGCCTCGCCTATCGCCTGCACATTGGTGAAATTTTCCCACTCGTCGCTGTTCTTGTAGGAGGTGATGGCCGAGGAGGGCACTTGGAGGGGGAGGCTGTAGGTGCGCGAGGAGAACACGGTGGAAGTGAGTATCGGAGGAACCGTGTTATAGGAAACGATGCGCTCCAGGCTCGTGCAGGTGATGAAGGCGCTCTTGTCGATGCGGCGTACAGCGTTGGGCAGGGTCAACACACTGAGGTTGCTGCAGTTGGCAAAGGCGGACAAGCCGATTTCTGTGAGAGAAAGGGGAAGCTTGATGTTCGACAGGTAACGGCACATGAAGAAAGCATAGTCGTCGATGCGCTTCACCGTGGAGGGCACCTCATAGACGCCATGGCGCTGGCTGGGGCAGCAAATCAACTTGTCCATGCTTTTGTTGAAAAGCACGCCGTCAACACTTGTGAAATAGTCGTTGCCCTCGGCCACCTCGATGGAGGTGAGTGCGGTGCAGCCACGGAAATTGGCCATGCCAAGACTCTTGAGCGTGGAGGGGAAACTTACTGACACCAG
>CADBBP010000204.1 GCA_902792855.1 uncultured Prevotellaceae bacterium | reverse complement strand
TGCAGTTTGACATGCTCTACAACTACAACTCCTACACAAAATATCAAGTAGAATACTCTACCGATGGCGAGAACTGGACCACCAACGGGAGCATCACACTCACCGGTGCCAAGGCCGTTTGCCATTATGAAGGCACGCTGCCCGATGCTGCCAACAACCAAGCCAACCTGTGGGTGCGCATGATACCCGACTACACCTCCGAGGTGAAAGGCTCTGCATCGGCAAACGACGGCAACGCCATCGCCATGGTGTTCATCACCGGCACTGAGCAACTACAGGACGACGGCACCGCTCCCGTGCTCGTCAACACTGTGCCGGAGGACGGCACCGACAACGCCTCCGCCAACGGCAAGGTGGTGCTCACCTTCGACGAGAAAGTGATGCTGAACGACGGTGCCGAGGCCACCCTCAACGGCCAACCACTCACCGGCACAGCCAGCGGCAAGACGGTGGTGTTCGAATACAAAGGCCTGGCCTACTCCACCACCTACACCTTCCTCCTGCCAGCCAACAGCGTGAGCGACCTCACCGGCAATGCCCTCGACGAGGCCGTCACCATCAGTTTCTCCACTCGAAGCGTGCCAGAAATCGCCAAGGGACTGTATGACTATTACGTAAAGAACAACGATGACTTGGTAGCCGCCATCCAAGCCGCCAACAGCCGCAGCGACAAGACCACACGCTACCGCATCTTCCTCCACAACGGCACCTACACCCTGCCACAGAGCGAGACAGCCACCATCAACAGCGACGACGGCAACACCTACCCCAGCCCCATCACCAACATCACCGCCTCGAACATCTCGTTCATCGGCGAGAGCATGGAAGGGGTGGTCATCACCAACAACATCCCTGCCAGCGCCACCTATGATGGACAGTACGGCACCGCCAGCGTCTATGACGGCATCGGCAAGAGCGACGTGCTTCAACTGCAAGGTTCCGTGCGGAACACCTATTTCCAGGACCTCACCGTGAAGAGCGGCATGGAAGATGCCCGCGGACGCAACATCGCCGTGCAGGACAAGGGCAGCCACACCATTTACAAGAACACCTGCCTCTGGGGCTATCAGGACACCTGGACATCGAACAACGACAACGGCCTCTACTATTTCGAAAACGGGCTTGTGCGCGGCCGCACCGACTTCCTCTGCGGCAAGGGCGACGCCTATTTCAACACTGTGGACATCCAGATGTGCATGAACACCGGCGGCTACATCGCCGTACCGTCGAAGAGCATCAAGTATGGCTATGTGTTCAAGGACTGCACCATCAAGGGCGAGAACAGCGCGCTCAACGGCAAGTACACCCTGGGCCGTCCCTGGGGCCAAGGCACTCCCATCGCATTGTGGATTGACACGAAGATGGACATCGTACCCACCGCCCTCGGTTGGAGCGAGATGAGCAACGGCTGGCCAAAGCGCTTCGCCGAGTACAACTCCACCACCACCTCCGGGCAGCCGGTGGACGTGAGCGGCCGCAAGACCACCTTCGGCGAAGGCCACGCCAACAACCCGGTGCTGACAGCAGCCGAGGCAGCCGAAGCAGCCGACATGACCAACATGTATGGCGAATGGGACCCCGCGAGCTACACCGAGCAGGCCAGCGCCCCCACCAACGTGACGCTCTCCGGCAACACGCTGGCATGGGACAACAGCAACCACGTGTTCTGCTGGGCCATCGTGAAGGACGGCAGCGTGGTGGACTTCACCATTGAACCCACCTACGAGGTGGACGACGCCGAGGCCACCTGGGCCGTGCGCGCCGCCAACGAGATGGGCGGCCTGGGCGAGGCCACCACGGCCACGACCAAGAGCTGGACCATGGGCGATGTCAACCACGACGGCATCATCAGCGTGTCCGACGTCACCGCTCTCGTGGACTACATCTTGGGCAATGACTCGAACTTGTTCTTCATCGACGAAGCCAACGTCAACGGCGACGACGTCATCAGCATCAGCGACGTGACCTGCCTCGTGGACATCATCCTAAACGGCAACAACTGACCCCAACCTACTGCAAAAAATCGCCCCGTCCGAATGTGGACGGGGCGATTTCCTTTATGGGAGATGTCCATTTGTTGTCAGCCTGTCAATCACTCATGCACGTGGAGGTTCCACCCGAGGTAGGTGTCGATGGCCTCCTGAATGACGTCCACGACATCGGTGCGGCACATGGCCACATGATGCTCGAAGCCGTTCTTGCAGATGTATTTCATCAACTGCTGCAGCCGTTCCACCTTGGTGACGGCGATGCATCCGTCCATGCCATACGGGTCGTCGGTGATGACCCCCTTGCCGAGGTATGCCTTGATGCACCCCTTCGGGTCGTCGGTGGAGATGCGGAAGAACGTGAAGTCGCCGGCAGTCACCTTGGCATAGACCGCTCCGAAGGTGTTCACCTTGCCCAATGTGCGGCCAAGCACACCGAGCGGCCCGAGGCGGAGGTTGTTGTTCACAAACGACTTGGGGAAGTTGCCGCAGTGTGTGCAGACACACTTGTCGCGCTCCTCTGCGAAATTGTTGTTCCAGTCGAGCAACGCCGGTGCCTTTTCCGAAGCGAGCGCGAGAGCATACATCGACACGGCCCCCGCAATGTCGGTCTCGCAAGCCGCCGGGATGAGTTTGTCGCTGAGCATGGACATGGTGACGCATGCCGCACAGCCATAGTTCTGCTCCAACGAGTCCCAGCACTGTATGGCCACGGCCTGCACGTCGTTGGCCTCTATCCATTGCTCCACGGCCACGCCGAATTTTGCCTGTAGCTTGAGTTTCTCGCGGTAACTGTCGGGCACCTCAGCATATCCCTCCACCTTTTTGCACATGTCGATGAATTTCGGGTCGTCATCCTTGATTTTCTGTGCAGCAAAGAGAATTTCCGACAAGTCTGCCGGCACGACGGTGATGCCACTCCTTTGCAGGAGTTTCTCACTGGCCCTGCAGGTGTTGAAGCCCAAGGGCCGTGTTCCAATTTGTCCGATGCGGCAATGGCGCAGTCCGTTGACCACACGGCAGACGGCGGCGAATTTGCGCAAGTCCTTTTCCAGCAAGGGACTGTAGATGGAGTAGGTGTGCAGCGTGGTGTCGGTGAAGGGGATTCCGTATTGGTAGAGGTTGTTGCACACGGATATTTTCCCGCAGAAGGCATCCCTCCGGCTGTCGAGGTCCACCTTGTCGTTCTCGTCGTCGCACGCCTGCACCAGCACCGGCACGTTGAGGTCGGCGTCGCTGATGGCGTTGATGATGCCTATCTCGAAACCGAAGTTGGGCAGCGAGACGATGATGCCATCGATTTCGTCGCGATGCTCTCTGAACTGCCTTGCCACCTTCAGTCCATCCTCCCTGGTCTCTATGCTGCTGCTCCCTGTGGGCGTGGCGTCCTCCGGCAGGATGACATACTCGTAATCGAGTTTTTCCAAGGTTTTGAGCAACTGCTTCCGCACGTCGCGTGCAAGTTCCGAATTAAAGTAGGCGCGTGTCCCGATGATCACGCCAAAACAAGTTTTTCCGTTTTTCATATCTTTCAGGTTGATTTCGTTATGCTATCGTGTTATCATTTCCACGGCCTTCCGCCACCCCTTGTAGCGCAGGTCGTCTTGTTGCGTGTGGAGGGGCTGTATGACCTGTGTGATTTTCCTCAGCGGGGCCACCTGTGCGAAGTCGGTCCACACGCCCCTTGCAAAGCCATTCATCACGACGGCTCCCATGGCCGACGCGTCGTCCACCTCCGTACACACCACGGGCGTGTCGAGTTGGTTGGCTTGGAACTGCATGAGGAAATGGTTTTTCGTCGGCCCTCCGTCGGCGCAGATCTCGCGGAGGCTCCCTCCCGTGGCCTGCTCCATGACCCCCACGAGGTCCCTCACCTGATAGGCGATGGACTCCAACGCCGCCCTCAGCACATGTGCCTTGGTGGTGGCGAAGGTCATCCCCACGATGGCCGCCTTGGCATCCGGCTTCCACCACGGTGCTCCCAGTCCTGCGAAGGCCGGCACGACATACACCCCGTCGGTGTCGTCAATGGCAACCGCCTCCTTCTCCATATCGGCCGGGTGGTTGACCAGTTTGAGTTGGTCGGCCATCCATTTGAGGGTGGCCCCCGTGCTGTAGATGTTGCCCTCGTAGCCGAAGAAATGCCTTCCCAAAGCCGAGAAGCCCACGGAAGTGACGAGCCCTTGCGGTGCGGACAGCGGTTTCTCCCCGATGTTGACCATGACGGAGGAACCGGTGCCGTAGGTGACCTTTCCCGAACCATTCTCGAAGCACATCTGCCCGACGAGGGCGCCGTGGGAGTCGCCCAACACGCCGGCGATGGCGATGGGGTTGGCGAAGAGTCCCTCCACGGTTGTCTCGCCGTAGATGGCATCACAAGGCAGCACATCCGCCATCATGGAACGAGGTATGGAGAAGAGTTTCAGCAGTTCGTCATCCCAGTCCATGGTGTGTATGTTGAAGAGCATGGTCCTCGACGCGTTGGTGGTGTCGGTGAGGAACGCCTTTCCTCCCGTGAGTTTCCACACGAGCCAGGTGTCGATGGTGCCCATGGCGAGTTTTCCCGCCTCAGCGGCCTCCTGCGCCCCCTCGATGTTGTCGAGGAGCCATCTCACCCCCGTAGCGGAGAAATTGGGGTCGATGAGCAGTCCGCTCCTCTCCCCCACCATCTGCTGGCATCCCTTATCCCGCAAGGTGGCACACAGCTCCGCCCCGCGGTTGTCCTGCCACACGAGGGCGTTGTAGATGGGCTTGCCAGTGCTCTTGTCCCACACCACGACGGTCTCCCGCTGGTTGGTGATGGCGATGCTGTATTCCCCCTCTTCAGGCTGTGTTACGAGTTGGCGTATGGCCTCCACCGTGTTGAGGTAGATTTCCTCCGCATCGTGCTCCACCCATCCAGCCTTGGGGTAGTATTGCTTGTGGTCCACGTTGCACCGCCTTAGCATGCGGCATTGCTCGTCGAAGAGCATGGCCTTTGTCGATGAGGTGCTTTGGTCAATGGCTATGATGTTGTGCATGTGCGTTTTCTCCTTATTTTATGGTTGTTTCCCACTTTTTTATCACGAATTTAAGAATTAAAGAATTATCCATTATGATGGAATTTATAGGAATTTGAGATGAAATGACAAGTCATTTCCTAACTCTATTGCGTAAGGTTCGCGTCGCTTGCGACGATAATTCTTCAAAATTCTCTTCATCTATATATGAATTCTCAAATTCTTAAATTCGTGATAAATAAAACTTTTACGT
>CADBBP010000203.1 GCA_902792855.1 uncultured Prevotellaceae bacterium | reverse complement strand
CCCAAGGACATGAGAAAGAGCGTCAGCTTCATAAGGATATTCCGATGGAAATGGCCGGCCAAGAAAGGCTACGCCGGACGCACAATGAACCCTATGGGTCTCATGCGCGTTTCATGGTACTACCAGTGGAACGCGGAGGGCTACCAGGATGCCGACTACGACTACGTGCCGCAACGCCACCATGAGAACGGCGCCACATACTCCGGGAAAGCCACTTGGGCCTGGCCCTCATGGGACGCCATCAACCCGCTGCCCTCCGCACACGTGCTGGGCGTGAACGAACCTGACAACACCAGCGGAAATGAGATGTACATGACCGTGCCGGAACTCATCAAACTGCACAGCGAATACCTGCGCACGGGTAAGCGCATCGGCACCTTCGCCACTTGCAACCCCAACGTCTCCTGGGTGAAGGCATACGTGGACTCCTGCGAGGCACGCAACTACCGCGTGGACTTCGTGGCCACGCACTACTACATCGGCGGACAGACACCCGAGGCATGCATCAACTCGCTCAAGTCGCTTTACAACGCCACCGGACTGCCCGTGTGGTGTACGGAATGGAACAACGGGGCCAACTGGACTTCCGAGACAAGCTTCTACACCGACTCCCTCAAAGCCTGGTACACCTGGGGAAGTGGTGACGACCAGAAAATGAACGGCATCTGGCTGCGCGACGTGCTGAAGAGGGCCGACTACGCCGAAAACACGGGATGGCTGGAGCGAATGGCCGTGTATAACAATGTGGAGCAGAAAAGATTCGTGCATTGGGAGAGCGACGACTTCTGGACCACGGCAGGAGGACAAATCTACGGCAGCTACAACAGCGACTTCGCATACAACAAGAGCACCGACGTGTGGATGGACTGGCACGACCAGGGCAACCCGAACCACCTTACTGGGGGTTACACCCCAGACGGTGGCTCCATCCGCTTGATGTGGGCCGACCCCAACACCGACTGGACGAAGGCGGTGTATGTGCAGCAGCGCTCCTCCGGCTCGATGTGGACGACTCGCGCCACCCTCGGCACTGATGATGACCTGTGGAGGGAGGTCGTGCTCGACGCGGCGGCCTGTTCGGGAAGCAAGGTGTTCCGCATTTGGGCCATCGATGCCAACGGACAGTCGCACTACAGCAACACCGTCGATTTGACGGAAGCCCAAGCCTTGGCTGGATATATCAAACTCAACGCCATACCGGCCAACTGCGACGACTATTATTATGTCCTCTGCAGCAAGGGCGCCCCCTCGCTGTGCTGGACGCTGGCAGATGCCAAACCCACCGACGACTACACCGCCCTCGTGGGAAGGGAGGAGGCCGACTGGCAGGGTGCCAGCGGAACGACTACAGGCAACGGCGTCGCGCTTGTGGAACTTTACAACTCTTCCTCCGCCGGAACAAAGATGTCGCAGACCGTCACAAAACTGCCCAACGGCATCTATCGCGCCGTGCTCTACGCCACGTCGCACAACGCACGAGGGGAGGATGGCGCAACACTCAACGGCACGCGCAACGACGTGGCTTACGTCTTCGCGACAGCGGGTGGACAGACGCAGAAGAGTTATTTCACCGTTTCTGGCATCACGCCGGGCTTCCTTGCCAACGAACCGCTCGAATGCACCATCAGCGACATCAGGGTGACCAACGGCAACCTCACCCTCGGACTGGGCCTCGACCAAGCGAGGGTGACGGGGTGGCATTGCATACAAATCAAGTCGCTCACACGCACCGGCGACATCGATGGCGTGGAGGCTGGGCAGTCTGCCTTCAAGGCGGTGCATTACAACACCATGGCGGAGACGGGCACGCATCAAGGACAGGTGTGGCAACTGGAGCCCAACGCGGCGGGGGGATATTCGCTGCGGAGCCCGGCATGCCACGACGAGGTGTTGTGCAGCCCTTCGGCGAGCATCTTCCAAACCGACGGCAAGACGCATCTCGGTACGGAATACAGTGCCTGCCTGCCGGAATACGACTCGGGCAACGACTGCTGGAGGGTGAAGAACGTACGCCATGCCTCTTACTGCGGAGTGGGTGGCTCAGCGACGGTGGATGCCGAGGTGAGGGGCGACATGACACAGGCTGCGGCCGACCAACTGCTCATTTATGCCATCAGGAAACTGGACTTCAACCAGCTGGGATTTCCAGAAGTCTTTCGACGGATGGAACGATGCCTTCACTGGAACAGCGGCTTTGAGCGACGGACACGTCGGGACGTTTTTCAATGCGTGGGCGGGGGTGTTCAACTACGCCGAACTGTCGCAGGAGGTGACATCGCTCCCCAACGGGGTTTATCGGCTGACTGCCGACTTCGCCACAACGCAGGGGTATGGGCGCACTACCACCAAGACGGCTCTCTATGGCAATGCAGGAGAGGGCAACGTCGCGCGCTCCTACAACATTATCGGAACGGGCGACAACTCCTTCAACCGCTATGAGTGCTATGTCCTGGTGAAGGACAATAAGATGACGCTCGGAGCCAGAAGCGACGGGACGTGGTTCAAAGTGGCCGACTTCCACCTGGAGTATGTTTGCCAGGAGGGGGAGGCCTCTGAGGAGGTGAGGGGATGGCTCGACAACGGACGGGCCTTGCAGTACCAGTGCTGGAGGATGGACAGCGGGTGGCTCGACCTCTCGGCTTTCCCGGAATGCCGAAACCTGCAAGTGGACCAGACACCGGCCAATGCCTTGGTGAAAATGGCACCCGGAGCAAAGGTGGACGTGGCTTACAACGCATCGAACATCATCTGCGACGGGAAGTGCGCTCATCTGGTAATCTCCGACGAGGAACCGCTCGCCGTGGAGGAGGCGTTCCAGGCGGACAGGGTGACATACACGCGGCATGACACCGCCAACAAGTGGCACGAACTGTTCCTGCCTTTCTCCCTCGCCGCTTCCGATGACGTGTGGGTGGCAGGGATGGTAGGTCGCAGCGACAACACGCTTTACTGCAGGACGACCAATGGCAGCAAGGCCAATGTGCCCGCCTTGGTGATGTTTGCCGACCCGGCCATCACGCTCCTCGATGTTGCCGTGTCTCCCACGGCGGAATATGAGGATGCGGAACAGGGTGTCAGGGGCACCTACCGCGCAGGGGGTGACGTGACGCCGCTGAGATGGAAAATGGAGGGGGTGGCGGATTTCGATGACCTGAGCATCGTCTTCCTCGGGGATGTCAACCGCGACGGCCGCATCTCTGTTTCCGACGTCACCGCCCTCGTGGACATTGTCTTGGGCATGGATGCTACAATGCCTTATCGCTACGACCACGAGGCGGGCGACATGAACACCGACGGCATCCTCAGCGTCTCCGATGTCACCATGATGGTCAATGTCATCCTCTCCAACAACACCGACGACTTCTGACGAGCATCGCTCCACACGATATGGGCATGACGCAAGTCCTGCGTCATGCCCTTGTCCATACTATTTTAGCTTGTTGAGATAAAAAATGAAAAATTATCTCTGAACAGTCTGTTTTTTTTCTTACCTTTGCACCCACTTTTCGGAGAGCTGAAATATTGTTTTTGTAATCCATTCTTTTCATAAACAGAGCGTTGAAGAAGGGCGGACAGGATGAAAACCATCAACGACACTCCATCCAAATACCAGCGCTGGCATCCATGTTGAAGATTGATAATCGATATATGATAATTTCAATAAAAACTGTAAGAAAATGAAAAAGAGTATTTTATGGATCCTGGTCGTCTTCATGAGTTGCGGCCCTTTAATGACATCGTGTAGTCATGATGATGATGATGATGAAATCTCAGTAAAGAAAGAAAGCTTCGATTCTTGGAACAAGTGCGAGGCTCTGACGGCATTGCAAGAATATGTCGAAGATGTGACCAACCCGAAGTCGCCCAACTTCATCAAGGTGGAAGACCGTATTGCCACCTTCGACATGGACGGAACTTTCGTCGGCGAACTCTATCCTACCTATTTTGAATACAACCTCCTCGAATACCGTGTCTTGGACGACCCTTCCTACAAGGACAAGGCTCCAGAGGATGTGCGCAGCGCGGCACAGGCTATTCGCGATTTCGTACGCCAAGGTAAAGCCCTTCCCGACCATTTCGACATGGTGCATGCACAGGCGGCTGCCAAGGCCTATGCCGGAATGACACTCGCACAGTTTGATGCCTACGTAAAAGCCTATGCTGCAAAGCCTGCCAACGGATTCACGGGGATGACCTATGGACAAAGCTTCTATCAACCTATGCTGGAGGTGTTCAACTATTTGAAAGCTAACGATTTCACCTTCTATGTCGTCTCTGGCTCCGACCGCTTCATCTGCAGGGCTTTGGTGGAACCTCTCGGCATCGCTCCCAACAGGGTCATTGGCATGGATGTAAGACTCATCTCAAGCAGCCAAGGATTGGAAGCGGGGGTCAACTACAACATGGGAAGAAAAGAGGACATCGTTCGAACCGGTGAACTGCTCATCAAGAACCTGAAGACCAACAAGGTCTTGCAAATCTCACAAGAGATTGGTAAAGTGCCTGTGCTCTCATTCGGTAACAGCAGTGGAGACACCTCTATGCACAACTATTGCCTGAGCAACAACAAGTACCGCACTGCTGCATTCATGCTGATTGCCGACGATGAAGCCCGCGACCATGCCAATCGCGAAAAAGCCCTCTCGTTGGCTGAGAAATGGCGCGACGCTGGCTATCATGTCATCTCCATGAGAGACGACTTCCGCACCATTTACGGATACGGAGTGCAGAAAGTGGACTTCACTTTCCCCCAATAATTTGAGTTCTTAATCCTGATAAACAACGGCCGCATGGGGTGTTAATCCATGCGGCCGTTGCTTTTCTCCCTTCGTGATAGGATTGTTTCGTCACATCACATCGTCTCCCACTACAAGCCCGTTCCCACCATCGTAGGGAATTGTTTTGCAATTCCCAAAACCACGAGGCAAACGCCGCAAGGCTGCGCCACACAAGACCGCAACGCGGTCTCCGCTCTGTAACCCAGGGTACGAGCACAGCGAGCACCCTGGAATCCCATGTCATCTGTAACGGGTGAAAAAAAGAATACCTCATGTCCTAATTCATGGAAAATGTGTACCTTTGTCAGCGAATTTCACGATTGCGAATATGAACAGACAAACAATCATCATCATTATGCTTGCTCTTGTAGCAATGTTGGGACAGGCACAAACTAAGGTTTGGAACAAGATTGTGACGGGCTACGCAAATGTGCCCTTTATGAGCATCACCAAAGTATCGATTTACGATGACCGCACGGAAGTGTTCTTCCGCTTGGAAGTGCCTGAACAGGCGGCGGGAGACTCTCTTCCAATCGCCGCAAAACCCACGCTACGTGTCGGCGGAAAGGAATACGCCGTAAAAGGAGCAACGGTAATCTCACTGTCCGAGCCTTACAAAATCCCGGCAGATGGCAAGGTGGACTTCTCGCTTATCTTCGAGCCAATTCCAGCCAACACATGGATGATTGATGTGGCAGAGCCTGATACTTGGTTCTTTGCCAATGTTCACGATGCGGAGAACCTGCCCACAGGCATTGCCGATACTTACTGGCGCAACGAGGCCACGGGCGACTGGCTCATAGGCTTCACGCCAAAACTCGTCATCTTTGGCAATAGGGTGCATGACATCGTCAGCCAGACGGAGAAGAAGGATGCTTATGCCTTGACACTCGACAATGGCATCAACGTCAAGGTGAGCAAGATGAAAAAGGGCTTGCGCACCATCGCCATTGGCAACGAAAAGCCCATCTCGTGTAGTCCGATAACCGGCACCGCCTTGCCAGACTATCCTACGAAAGACACGCGCAAGGGTTTTGTGGACAATGGCTATAGGGCAGGCGACAGCGTGACGATTATTGGATGGTTGAAGGATATGCCGCAGGAAGTGTGGCAGCGCAAAGGCCGTGAGTTTCAGGTGGGCTTGGAGAATATCTTCAGCACGGAGAATGAGCAAGGGAGTGCATACGCCTTGATGGACTCGTTGGGGCACTTCACCCTGAAAATGCCGTTGGTCAACACCTCGCAGGCCTTCCTCGACTGGGGCAGGTCGAGCAAGAGCACCGTGCTGGAACCTGGCAAGACCTACTTCTTCCTCAACGACTTCAAGACGGGGCAGGTGCTGTGGATGGGCGACGATGTGCGCGTGCAGAACGAGTTGCTGGCCCATCCTCATTCGTGGACCACGGCCGAGATAGACCGCAGTCGTCGTGACCTTGACCCCATGACTTATCTGGCACAGGCGGACAGCGTGAGAAAGGCGCAGATGGGCGAGTTGGGGCAATGGGTCGCCAACCACCCCAATCTCTCGCAGCGCTATCAGGACTATGTGGCGGGATATTATCAGAACATCTTGGGCGAGTCGATGACACAGGCCAGTTACCACTTTCCAAACTACGAGATGCCTCAGGAATACATGGACTTCTTGGACAAGGAATGTTGGCGGAAGGCCATCAAACCCTATACGCTCTATCGTGACTTCACCTCATTCATGCGCGATTATCTCCGAGAGGTGATGCGTAAACGGGTGTGGAGGGTGAACTGGAACGTCTATGATTTCAATGACCAAATCGCCTCGAACGACGAGGAACTGTCGCTGCTGAACCGGTGGAAGGACTGGCTGATAGATGCCAATGCCAAGGTGGAAGCCGCACCGACGCCAGAAGAAAAGCAGAAGGTGGCCGAAAAACTGAATGCCGACAATGCCGATATGATTGCCGAGGTGGACAAACTTGTCAACGGTCCGAGAGGCAAAAAAGTGCTGAACGCTATCGACTTCGTCATCCGAATGAAGCAAGAGGCTTTCGCCCTCGATTCGTTAGGGGCCGACCAACACTTCAAGGACATCTGGCTCACACGGTTGGTCAATGGGGAGATTGGCAACACGCACATGTCGCTGTCGCCGATGGTCATCGACACGCTGAAGGCTTTGGTCGCCAATCCCGTGGGCATCGCGATGATTGAGAAGCAAAGCAACTATTATCTTGCCATCGAGAACCGCGAGTTCGACAAACTGGTGCTCAAGTCGTCGGACAACCTCAAGGATATTTCTGAAGGCGAAGTGCTGTTGAAGAAAATCCTCGAGCCTTACAAGGGCAAGTTCGTGCTGCTTGATGTCTGGGGCACATGGTGTGGCCCTTGCCGGGAAGCACTCAGCCACTCCACCGAGGAGTACGCCCGCTTGAAGGATTACGACATCCAGTATCTCTATCTCGCCAACGGCAGTCCGCAGACCGCATGGGAAAACGTCATCAAGGAGTACAACGTCAGCGGCCCGAACGTGGCCCACTTCAACCTGCCCGACGACCAGCAGGCCGCCATCGAGCATCACCTGAACGTACACGCCTGGCCCACCTACAAACTCTTCGACCGCAACGGCAACCTGCTCGACCTGAAGGTGGATGCCCGTGACCTTGAGGCACTGGCAAGTCTGTTGGATAAAATGAAATAACTGAAGTTCCCAACCTCACAAATAACGTAAAAGTTTTATTTATATGATTGTCCGCATCTTTCCGCAAGCGATTCCCAAAAACTCCAAGAGGGCGGGGTTGCTGTAGGGGTGGACTTTATGTCCATCCGCTCGTCCGTTAGGACGAATGTTTGACACACGGCT
>CADBBP010000202.1 GCA_902792855.1 uncultured Prevotellaceae bacterium | reverse complement strand
CAGAGGTCGGCGGCCAAAGGGAATTGAAAATCGACGTGCGAAGCGAAAGTCAAAGCCAATTAAAGAACCAACGGTCGACGTACGAAGTGGAAGTCAATTATCTTTATGATGGAATTTATGGGAATTTGAGACGAAATGGCAAGCCATTTCCTGTTTTTCCATTCTGGTGCATAGAGAATTCCCGTCGCTTGCGACGGATAATTCTTCAAAATTCTTGTGACTGTTCAGCGAATATTTTTATAACACGAATTTCCACGAATTAATCAAAAATTTATCGACCTGCGGTTGAAACGCCCTGAAAGGGCAACCAGCTCATAGCCCAGGGCAACGCCCTGGGTTGTGGGAAAGGTGTAAATTCGCCCTGAAAGGGCAAAAGAATGGTGTTTTGGTAAAGCTTTTGCCCTTTCAGGGCGACAGTCGCACATCATGGATTCCCAGGGCGTTGCCCCGGGCTGATATCTCGTTGGCCTTACAGGCTGGAAATTTGTGTTAATTCAATGTGTAGATTATCAACATATAATTGCCATATAATGAATCATATAATTTTGTAAAGCAATAAATTAATGGATAATTCGTGGTAATTCGTGTTAAAATAAATCATCTGTTCTTGTCTCAATGATTTCAACACAATTTTAAAGTATTCAAACATAATTGTAACGTTAAATAAGTTATAGTTCCTTAGGAATTCTCAAATTCTAAAATTCGTGATAAATAAAACTTTTACGTTATTTGTGAGGGTGGGAAACATCAGTTTATTAAGTGTATTATGGGGGAGTTTAACGCAGATGGATGCGCACGAAAACGGGATAGTGGTCGGAAGGCAGGTGAATCGACGCCTCTTGGAATGACAGTTCCTCGGAAGCGTCATTGCCTTTCATGTCCTCCGCCTGTCGCGGCACCCAGTAATGGTCGGTAAGCATGCCGTATGCTTTCACTTCAGTGGAAGGCGACACGAACACATGGTCGATGCGGCTCTGCGTCCTCCGGTGGGGGTTGAAACTGTTGAACGTGCCGTTCTCCGCAAACCGGACGGGTGCACAGGCGTAGGAGTCCTTGAGCATGCCCGCTCCAGTGAGGATGTCGTATATCTCATCCGTCTGGTCAACGTTGAAATCGCCAGTGAGAACCACCGGCTCGCCATGGGCTATCTCGGAAATCTTTCTCAGCACAAGACGTGCTCCCTCGCGGCGGGCCGTTGTGCCCACATGGTCCATGTGCAGGTTGAAGAAATAGAATTCTTTGGTTGTCTGGCAGTCCTTGAACCTGCCCCATGTGCAGATGCGGATGCAGGCGGCGTCCCATCCCAGCCGTGGCACGTCGGGGGTCTCGTTGAGCCAGAAATTCCCCTTGTCCAACAGCTGCAGACGGTCCTTTTTGTAGAGGATGGCGGCATATTCGCCCTGTTCCTTGCCATCATCGCGGCCCACGCCGATGTAGTCGTATCCGTCGAGCCGTTTCATCATGTCGCCGAGTTGGGCGTGAAGCACTTCCTGGGTGCCAAGGACGGCAGGTGCCATGAAGTTCACTTGGTCGCAAATCACTTGGCAACGCTTGGACCATGCATCACCTTTTAGTGAGTCATCGTTGTTCTTGTAGCGGATGTTGTATGTGCCCACGAGCATCTCCTGGGCGGTGGTCAGCAGCGGAAGGAGGAAGACAAGGAGTGTAAGGGGTAGGCGGAAAAGAATGTTCTTTTTGATCATGATGTTTGTTTTGGGGTTTGCTTTTAAGGTCAGATTAGTAAGTCGGGCATGCAGATGCATCCTGTGATTACTTTTGTGTACTCCATATTTCGACTGATCCGAGCAGACCGGAAGGGAGCAGCGGGGAGTCCTTGGAGAAGAACTTGAAGCAGCCTACCGTTTGGCGGCCTTGTGAGGGACGTGGCTCCCCGTTTTGCAGCCATGTGGGGATGGCAGCCATATAGCGGCCGGCCTCAGGCTTCCCTGGGGCGAAGTCATATACCAGCGGTTCAGACCATTCGATGTCGTCGGGTTCTTGTTCGTCGCCAATCATGCGGTTGGGCCAGAGATTGGTGACCTCGATTTCTATCTTGTTGTCGCCAGGATGCAATGCCGACGTAATGTCGAGCAGGAAAGGCGCTTTCCACATGACGGGGAATGCAATATCGTTGACGCGCACTGAGGCCATGTTTTTCACCTCGCCTAAATGAAGTACGAGACGGCTGTCTTTCAGTTGCCTATTGCTCAGCGCGAAGCGGTTGCTGTAGGTAGCCGTTCCTGAAAAGTACCTGACGGCAGGCGTTGGTGATTGCGTCCAGTCGAATAGTTGCTGACGCTCCATCTTGGACACATCGGGGAAGGTGATGTCCCAACCGTTGTCAAGTGCCACCACACATTTTTCCGGATGGTGGTCAACAAGCAATGAGGCCAGGGAGTCGTTTTGTAAATAGTCCATGGGACGTGCCGTGATGACGAGGAACCGCGAGCCATTAGCCTCGATGGTCAGCGAATCGCCGATAAAAGACTTCATCTCGAGATTGTAGGGATTCCACATTTCGATGCTCTTTCCACTGGCATGTTGTGCGATGGGCAGCGTGGCTGTGGCAGCAGAATCGGAGGGATTGCACACGAATATGATGTCGGTGTCGCCATCCGTGCGGCGGTAGGTCTTGAAGCGACCGATGTCACCCCATTGCTGCTTGTCGGGCAAACCGCGTTGCAGTAAAGACTGACAGCGGGCCATGTAGTCGAAGAATGCCTTCGCTCCGCCAGCTTTCCACCACGTCTGGTTGGGCACGAAGTGTGTGCCCCAGATGCCGAACGACATGCCCGGCTCCACCTGCATCCACGGGTTGCAGGCTCCGGCGTGCAGCATCATGCGGTTGACACCCGTGCAGAAGGCGCGGTCGCAGATGGGCTTGAGCGACTGAGGGTCGTCCTTCCAGGCATGCAGCGGCCAGCAGGTGAATGCCTCGGCCACGAGCAGCGGCTTCTGCAAGTTGCGCATCACTTGTTCGTGCCGTCCCATGTCCTTCCAACCCCAGTTGGGGCGCACCCAGAACTCAGTGGCGACGAGGGCGTTGGGAGCCGCCCGTAGAATTTTGTAAATGTCGAGCACCTGGAACGGTTTTTGTCCGCCCGTTCCGTAAGGCTCCACCAATAGTTGCATGCCAGGAGCACTCTTTTCGGCCAGTTCAGCCATGTATCCGTAGTAGTTCTCGGCAAAGAGCGAAGTGAGCACATCGACAAGGTCCTTTCGGAACGCCCCACTTTCCTCCTTGCTCCCTATCACCGCCTTGCCCACGATGTAGGGGAGCCACGGGTGGATGTCGTAGCCCTTGCGCCGTAGGAACTCACCCGGCAGCACCACGCTCCAGTCTTGTCCGCCTGCCTCGTAGCTGTCTATCTCGAGGCGGCAGAATGTCTTCCCGGCATGCCTCCCCGCCAGGTCAATCAACATCTGCGGATAGCCGTTCCAGAAATGCCTCACTGCCTCGCGGCTGAGTTTGTCGCACTCCAGTCCCTGCCCTGACATTGGTGACTGCGCTTCGTTGGTCTTGCCGTTGGTGGTATGGCCAAAGCGCATCAACAGCCATTTGCCCTCTTTCATCCGCTTGGCACATGACTTCGGCCATGCCTTCATCGTCTTTTTGGTGAAGACAAGCGTGTCGGCCCATCGGCCACTTGTCATGGCGGGCAGACAGGAGGTAAGGTCGAGGATGTCGGTCTTGCCGACCACAGAGTCGTCGGGCATGGCCAACACGCAGATGTCCTGATAATAATTGTATTTGGGGTCAACCTCCGCACGGGGCAGGCGGATGGTCTTGGCGTTTGGCGCGAATGCCACCGATCCCATCACCACCTTCTGCATGGAGTATTCGGGCGTGACATTGACGTAAGCGCTCGAAGACCAGCCCGGGCAGTTGTGTGTGCCGAAGGACAAGCCAAGCCGCTCGCACTCGTCCATCGCCCACCGCATCATTCCCTTCCATTTCTCGCTCCCTATGGCGCAGGAGGGGTCGCCCACGCGGCTCTGCTGGTCGCCGCCAATCTGGAAATTCTGCACCCCGGCGAGTCCGGCAGCCTTGAATGCCTCCAAGTCGTGGGTGATGGCCTCACGGCTCACCAGTCCGTCCATCCATTGCCAGATGATCCAGGCACGATGCTCATCCTTGGGATGGATGAAATTCTCTCGCAACGACTGCTGTGCCACCAGGCTCGTGCAGCAGGCCATGAAAGCCAGGGCTAAGAATGTCAGTTTTAGTCTCATTGTCTTCTTTGCATTTTAACCAGTCCATAGATATGAAACATTCCAAACAACCCGGTGCCAAGGTTTTTACTCCAATGGGATTTCAGGATGCTGTACGGCGAGGGAGTTCCTCACTCGTAACAGTGGAAGTGGAATTGCCATCTTGATTATTTGTCTTTTTTGCAGCCCGTGATGTTGATGAAGCCATGGGCCTTCAGCCACTGGGTCATCTGGCTGCTCCAGGTCTCCGTCGTGGTCTCGCCAGTTTGGGGCATCAGTTCGTAAGGGCCTTTGCCGTCGCCATAGATATGCAGTTCTGCGTCAGCACCCGCTTTCTTCCACTCCATGAACAGGGCCACGAGGCCTGCTGCCACATTGGGGTGGTCGGCCCGGGTCATGATCAGTAGGGGAGGGGCATCCTCTGGAACCGTGACAGGCATCAGCGAAGGGCCGAAATTCGTGCACAGGAAATCAGGACGCTCCATGCGGTCGGCCGACATCGTGGCAGCGATGGCCACACCGCCGCCGGCAGAGAAGCCGAGATAGCCTATCTTGTCCTTGTCAATATGCCATTCGTCGGCATGTTCTCTCACCATGCGTATGGCCGCCTTGGCATCCATTGCGGCAAGTCGGATGATGGAGTCGCCACTTTCATTGTGCATCGGATTGGCATCAGCCTGCGGAAATGCTTCAGGGTGCGTCACGTCCACCATCGGTGGCATCTTCATGCCTTGTGGCATTGGTGCTTTATTCAAATGGTAGCGCAAGCCAATGGCAGCAATGCCATGTTCGTTCAGGAATGCGGCCATCTTCACCACGTCGCTCTCCCACGACAACCATCTCATGGCTCCGCCAGGGCACAGCACGACGGCACACCGACTTGCCAGTTCGCCTTTTGGCAGATAGACCTCTATCATCGGTCTCTCCTGCTTGTCCGCTGTGGGTTCCGCAGTAGGCAGAATATACTGTTTTTGTGCCAATGCCGCCAGAGGCAGAAACAGAAGGCAGAATAAAATGTGTTTTCTCATGTCCTTATTATCTATGATTACAAATTCGGGCGATAGGTTGGTAGAGGGGCTTTTATGATGATAACGGCAATCTCCTTTCTTTTATTGTCCTGTCAACATCCTTTCTCATTGATGAAGCAGTGCGACAGCCCGTTCTGCTATTTCCTCGTCGATGCCATTGAAAGGGTTGACGACAAGCAACCTCGGTATTTGGTGATCGTTGAAATTGCTTCCGTCAAGGTCGTCGATGATTACATATTGGCATTCGGCAGGGCATTCATCCAGCCATGCGTCAATTTCATCTCCCCTTTTGTTTTTAGCGGACAAAGTCGGAGTCACGTCTGTCACAAAGCCAGGCAGGCCTCTGTATTCCCACATGTCAAGGAAATCCTTGTATGTCATGAAATACTTCCATGTGGACGTGACGACGATGTCCGCCCCAGTCTCGTCGATGATTTTTTGAAGGTTACGCACACAATCGGGGTCGAAGACGACTCCGTATGAATCCTTTTCCGGCAACCCCTCCTTGGTGAGGACAAGGTCGTAATATGCCGTGTCCATCACACCGTCGAAATCAAGAAAGATAATCTTCATTTTTTTCATCCTTCTCCTTATTTATGTATATACATCCTTGACATTCCTGGCTCAATTTGTCTTGAATTACTGTTTGTTTTGCAAAGTCAGGGCAAAGTTATGAAATAAAGATGAATCTGTCCACATTTCTATCCTTGATCATTTCAAAAATAGGTCATTTGGTACAATTATTCCTTTTTTTTTATTACTTTTGCAGTATCAAAACCAACAGCAATGGGTAGAAACAAATTCTCACAGAAAGAACTGAAGGAAATCGGAAAACTGCTGCTCCAGAAAAATGCGGCCAATCGCGGCAAGCAGAAACTCATCCGCCACCAACTGCGGGTGGACTATGAATTCAACATCTCCGATTTCAACGAACCGGGCAAGGCATTTGGGGAGAAAGAACTGCTGGAGGCCGTGCGACGCGGTGCTATCCAGGTGCTCGACGATGACACAATCGCCGCGATGAAGGAAAAGCGAGCACGCGACAAGGCACGAGACGAGGCTGTAAGCACGCAAGAGGCAGTGAAGTCAGGAGAACAGACCGACTGGCAGGAGGCCCTTCGGCAATGGAAGGAATGGGAGGGAAAAGAAGGAAATGCTGCTCAGCCTCCCGAGGTATAACGGTGAAGAAATAGAAAAACCAGGACACATATTTGACGAAGATAACAGGTACATGTATAGGCTAATCGAATTATTGTCTTTCTAATGGCAAAGAACGATGTCATAAAAAAGGGCAAACATTTGGCTTTCCTCCTTCGGCACGACAAGGAGGCCTTTGAGGATGGCAGGATTGACAAGCATGGCTGGCGAAAAGTCGGCGAGCTTGCCAAGTTGGGTTATGACCGTTCCCTTCTAAATGAGATTGTGGCCACCAACAACAAGCAACGCTATGAGTATAGTCCTGATGGGAGAGAGATCCGTGCCCGGCAAGGACATTCCATCCCTGTAGATGTGGAGTTGAAAGAAGCCACGCCGCCGGATATCCTCTATCACGGCACCGCCACGAAGTTTCTTGAATCCATCTACAAGAAAGGTCTGTTGCCTGGTACCAGGCTCTATGTCCATCTCTCCCCGGATGAAGAGACCGCCATCAATGTCGGATCCAGGCACGGCAAACCATACGTCATCAAGATAGACTGCCAGAAGATGCTTGCTGATGGTTGCAAATTCTTCCTCTCTAACAATGGGGTATGGCTCACAGAAAAGGTGAAGCCGGAGTACTTTATGAAGGAACGATGAAGGTATGGGCGAGGATTGGATACTCAGAGTAGATGGGCCAACTCCCAATGGAGGTGCTTATGCCGAGATGGTATTCTATGAACACAATGGGCATAGGTGTAAGGAAAGCGATGCTCATAGGGTTGTTATCAATGAATATGACAAGAAAAATCGTTTATTGAAATCCACTTACGGTTTGGCAAAAAGGTGATGATGGACTTATGAACAACAGGGAAAAGAAATTTGTGGGGAATGGAATTTGGGCACGATTAAATGAAAGAGATTTAAGGAATATACCTAAATTGAATTGAAGAAGTACGAAAAATCATACTTTTGGATTGTCGAATCAGAATTTCTTCGTATCTTTGCAGCAAAAGTACGATAAATCATACGCCGACATGGATATAGGAACAGTGATTAAGGAGCGCAGGGCATTACTGGGAATCTCGCAACAAGATCTCTCGGATTATTCTGGAGTAGGCATCTCTACTGTCAAGGATTTGGAGCGAGGTGTGGGTAATCCGTCGCTCCAGACACTACAGAAGATACTGGATGTAGTGGGTATGGAAATGGTATTGCAGGTAAAGCAGACCGTCAAATAGCATAGAGGATGAGAAAAGTGAATGTGTATTACGGTGAAGTCTATGCCGGGCAGCTCGTTGAGTTGTCAAGGGGCAACTATGAGTTTACATACGATGATGCTTTTCGTGCCGACGGCAGCACTCCTCCTGTGTCCGTCCACTTGCCCAAGAGCCAGAAGGTGTATCACTCAGAACGCATCTTCCCTGTATTCACCAACATGTTGCCTGAGGGAGCCAACCGCAGGGCATTGTGCAGAGCGAGGAAAGTAGATGAGAAAGACTTCTTTGGTATGCTGGAGATGATTTGCGGCATGGACGCTATCGGGAAGTTTGTACTTAAAAGACCAGAAGAATGAAGACAATAGAAGTTTGCCCATCGACATTGCGACCAGGATTTTCTTCCTATTCGCCCAAAGCCGTCAAGGAACTATTTGACGGTATTGTGGTTTCGCCCTTAATGGATATCGATTTCGAGAACGAACATGACCAGCAGCAAGCGATGGAGAATATGAATAACATGTCAATCTCCGGTGCTCAGGAGAAATTCTCTGCCATCATTGATGACGGGAAAATCCGTCTGACTCATAAAGGCGAACAGGCCACCTATATCCTAAAGCCAGCACCTTTCAATTTGAGTCTCTCCACTCGCAAACAGATACCTGCCAACGAGCACCTGACCATGCAAATAGCTTCTCAGGTCTATGGCATTCGCACCGCCAGCAATGGCCTATGTTTCAGCAGCAGTGGCCAGCCGGTGTATATCACGAAGCGCTTTGACGTGATAAATGGCATAAAGGAGGTTTCACAGGAGGACTTTGCCACCATTCTGAAGTTGACAGAGGAAGGCAGCGACAGTAATTTCAAATACCATGGCAACTATGCGCAGATAGCCGATGCCATCCGGCAGTTCGTGCCAGCATGGATGCCACAGATGGAGCAGTTCTTCAGAATGGTTGTGTTTGACTATATGTTTGCCAACGAGGATGCCCATACGAAAAACTTCTCATTAATAAACAGAAATGGCGAGTATTTCCTGGCTCCAGCATACGATCTTATAAATACCTGCATCCATATCCAAAGTGGCAGTGATCTGGGACTGATAGGCGGGCTTTCTCCAGATATTGAAAAAAGCGATGTGTATGACAGGACAGGTCATCCTTGCAGGCTGGACTTCGAACGATTCGCGCAAAGAATCGGATTGCCGAAGAAGCGTGCTGCCGATGTGCTCAATCTGTTTATGGAGATTCCACAAGAGACATACGCTCTCATCGACCGCTCCTTCTTGAATAATAAGATGAAACGTGCTTACAAGCGTGTTATAGAGGAACGTAAAACACGTTTCATTCGACTGTCAGAGTAACATTATATCGATATGATACTCGGTTGATGACGAAAAAAACATCCGGCTCTCGCTGAAGCTCATACTGGAGCGCAACGAGTATGAGGTGGCCCTGGCCGATGGACCGGAAGAGGCGATGCAGATAGTTCGCAACACACCGGTGGTGCAACTGGTGCTGATGGATATGAACTACACATGAGCCACTGACGGCGAGGAGGGACTGACGCTGTTGATTTGCCACTTCTGACCATTGTTGGGGTCATTCTCCACTTCTTCCCAAAGACTGACTTTCTTCCCCTCCTTTGTATAGAGGAATTCCCCCATTAGTTTCACACCT
>CADBBP010000201.1 GCA_902792855.1 uncultured Prevotellaceae bacterium | reverse complement strand
AAACGATTATTTAACTTTTATTGTCCATACCTTTACGCTTTGTAACCATTCAGCGAATGTCCGTGTCTATTCAGCGATAATTTCTTTTCAAAACGAATTATCAAGAATTGGACATAAAAATTATTAATGAATTGACCATAATTATAGGTTTCTCCACTTCTTGTACAGGTATGAGTGACAATTAATGTATAATTACACATTCATAAAACTTTACGTAATTTGTGAGGGTGGAGAAAGTTCAGCTATCTTATTATCTTCTTCTTGTCCTGGATGTAAATGCCTTTCTCCGGGGCGTGGGAGAGGGCGCGACCTTGTAGGTCATGCATCCTGTGCAAATGGCTGTCATGTAGTTCTGTTTGCCGGATGGCGGAGGGGTTGGGGGTGAGTTCGATGTAGTCGATGTCGGGCATCCATGTCTGCGGGTTGGACAGGCGGATGGTGTTGTTGCCTTTCTCCAATTGGATGGTGATGCGTTTCTTGCCGACGGTCTGCCATCCTCCGGAGTTGACGCTGACGGTCTGCACCTCCTTGCCGTTGACGCTGACGGTGATGTTGCGGTTCTCGCCCGAGATGAAGGCGATGTCGAGCAGGTATTCTCCTCCTTCGTTGCTATATACGTCTCTCCACAGCAGGTCGTTGTCTTGGCTGCATCCCAGCCACCCTGCCTTGAAACCGGAAGAGCAGAACGATGCTGCCTCATAGATGCCGGTCTTCTCCTGCTGGTTGTTGAGCAACTCCTGGTAGTCGCTGATGTACCCCGTCTCTGCCTCGTAGCGTGTGCGCTCCATCCGGGTCTGTGCCTCCGCCACGTAGATGCGTGTGCCGTGGGCAGGAACGTTCACCTCGAATGTGTTCTCATACGTTCCGATGTCGTTCTTGTTGAAGACGTCGCGCAGGCTGACGCTGCCTCCGAGGTCGAGTTTTGAGAAATCTATCGTGGCTTTGCGTTGCGTGTCGCCGGGGTTGTAAACGGCGAAGGCGCGACGGTTGCCATGCAGGGTTTCTATGTCTTTCACAAGGATGTGGCAGCCGTTGCTCAGGTCGGCCACGTATGCTTGGAGGCAGAGCGGGTCCTGGTTGAGGGCTATCAGTTCACTGTTCTTCAGCAGGCTGAGGGTGTTGGGCTTGATGTTGCTCAGGTCGCATCCGATGAGCAGGGGCGAAGCCATGATGCACCACATTCCGAAGTGTGTCTTGTCCTCTTCGTGGCTCATCGAGCGCCCCACCTCGAGCATGTCCATGTCGTTGTAGTGCCCGTCGTAGCAGTATGCGGCGAGATACAGGTTCTCGGCCAGGATGCCTTTCACCGAGTTCCAACTGTCGTTGATGTCGTGTGTGGTCCGCCATGAGAAAGCCACGTCGTGCACCCACGTCCCGGGGTAGTTCCACCGACACACATTCATCCTCACGTCGTCGCGTCCGGTGTTCTTGATGGCCTGGCTGATGGCAGTGTATCGCTCCTGTGGGTCGAGGGCGAGGCGCTGGGAGTTTTGTGGCGCATCGCCTCCGCAGAAGTCCACCTTGATGAAGTCGAAGCCGCATTCCTTGAAATAGAAGTCGGCATCGTGCTGGTCATAGTGGTAGAAGCCCACGTTGACGCTTTGCGTGTCGCCGTTGTAGTAGTTGCCGCAGGTGTTGCAGCCGGCGTCGCTGTATATTCCTGCTTTCAGCCCTTTGGCGTGTATGTATTCCACCACGGGCTTCAGGCCGTTGGGGAAGCGTGTCTTGTGGATGAGCAGTTCGCCGGTGGTGGTGTTGCGTCCGCCGAAGAAGCCGTCGTCGATGTTGATGTGGCTGAACCCCACGTCCTTCAGTCCTTTGGAGACCATGGCGTCGGCTTGACGCTTGATGAGTTGCTCGTTGATGTTCACCCCGTAAGTGTTCCATGAACTCCATCCCATGGTGGGGCCTTCCTGTGCCCATGCGCTGCCGGCAGCGAGGAGGCAGCCGGCCATCATCTGTGCGAGAAGTGTTTTCTTCATAGTTTTTGGTTTATTTTTTTCAATACCATTTCACAGCATTGCTGTATCCGCTTCGCTTGTCGTATTTCAGTGCATCGGTGAGCGTGGATGCGTTGCACCTGAAGGAGAAATTGTAGCTGGTGTAGGGTGCAAGGACGATGGAGCACGACATGTTGAAGCAGTGGAGGTCGCGTGAGAGCGATGCCGTCGTCATCGACATCTTCTTGTTCTCAAAGTCATAGCCAGAGGAGAAACTGATGTTCCACCCTTCGCTCAGACGCAGGTTTCCGCTCACATTGAGTGTCTGGGTGAACTTGTATGGATACCTCATGGTGTGTTTGTTGAACTTGCCACCGGTGTTCTCTCTCATGGAGATGCCATACCCGAAGCTGAGCGACCATGGCATGCTGAAGAGCATGTAGCCGTCGTCGTCGGCCTCGGCCTTCCCGCCACTTTTCTTGCTCGCACCTCTTTGCCCGCGCACCATGTCGTCGTCGATGTTGCTCTCAATTTCGGTGTCGATGCCCTCGTCGTCTTCTTTTTCCTCGTCTTCCTTGTCTTTCTTCCATTCACCGCTGAACCATTTTTTCAACTTGTCGGGTGTAAGAGTGAAGGAGACGTTCTGAGACATGCCCTGGAAACGACCGAAGCGCCCGTAGCCATACTCCGTGTGGTTGCCTATATAGGGGCGTCCGTTGTCATCGAGCTCGTAGGCGTAGGTGGCGAAGACGGCATTGAGATTGAAGGTGTACCGCTTCCACCATTTCAGGCGAATCTGCATGTTGAGGTCGCTGAGGGGGTGGTATTTGGTAGCCATGTTGTACCCCATGCTGAGGCCGAGCATGTCGATGAGGCTGATTTTCTTGAAGCCGGTGGAGTCTTTGTCCGACTTGATTTTCATCTCCAGGTTGTTCTCCAAGTTGATTTGGATGTTCTGGCGCATGCCGGAGGACGGTGCTCCCCACAGGTTGTTCTCGTAGGGGGAGTATTCCACCAGCTTGACATTGCCGTCGGCATCGGTCACTTGGTAACTGTCGCGGTAGCCATAACGCCTGGAGCCGAAGTCGGGCTGGTAGGTGTAGCTGATGTTGGGCGTGAGGACGTGGCGGATGGCTTGGATTTTGTCACCGAAGATTTTCCTGTTTGGGATGTATGTGCCGTAAAGCTTCGTGGAGAGCGACATGCTCAGGTTCCAGTCGTAAACGTTGTAGAAGCCATAGGTGGTGTCGGCAACCTCCATCTGGCGCGTGTCGTCCCATTTGCGATGCACCTTGTTGGTGTACATGCGGTCGGTGAAATTGAACGACGGATTGACGTTGAGGTAGTCGAAGAGTGTGAACGAGCCGCTGACAGGTATCTTGTGTATCATCCCATTGCGCCAGTCCTTGATGAGGTTGGCCTTGAGCAGTTTGTCTTCCTTGGAAGTGATGGAGTTGCTGAACTGTCCGGTATAGGTGACGGCAATCTTCTCATACCACCGTTCCTTTCCCACCATTTTCTTCCGCTTGAAGGGGTTGAAGCGTGAGATGGAGACGTTGAGGTCGGGGAGGGTCATCGCGATGGTGGAGTCACGCATGTTTTGAGAGAGGTTGAGCGTGGTGTTCAGCGACATTCCGATGCTGGAGAAGTTGGTGCCGTAGTTCACCGACGATGTGCGCGTGCTCTGTGTCATCGCCTGCGGGTTGTACATGCTTGTGAGGTTGTTGCGCTCGTAGCTTGTCGTGGCGAAGTTGACGTTGGCTGAGAGAGAACTGAAGGGGTTGGCTTTGGGGTCCTGGCGATGGCTCCACTGCACCTTGAAACTCTCCTGCTCTTGGAAGTCGGGCATTCCCTTGTCGCCCGTCTTCGTGTCCTGGTAGTTGAAATAGAAGGAGCCTCCGTAGCGGTAGCGTTTCTTGTAGTTGGAGGCAGCGGAGATGCCCCAGGAGCCTTTGGTGTAGATTTCACCCAAGAGTTTGAGGTCCCATTTGTCGTTGATGGCGAAATAGTAACCTCCGTTCTGCAGGTAGAAGCCTCTTGTGTTCTCATCACCGTAGGAGGGCATGATGAATCCGCTGGAATAGCTTTTTGTGAAGGGGAAGAAGCCGTAGGGTATGGCTAATGGCAGCGGCACGTCGGCCACCACCAGATATGCGGAGCCGAAGACGACGTCCTTGCCCGGGCGCACCTTGGCCCTGGAGAGTGCGATGTAGAAGTCGGGATGCTCGGCGTCGCAAGTGGTGTAGGTGCCGTGCTCGAGGTAGAGGTTTCCATCGGCGTCGCGCTTGGAATGCTGGCTGAAGAGGAAACCGTCTTCCTGCTCGGTGTAAGCGTTGGTGATGAACCCTTTCTTGCTCTTGAAATTGTACATCATGCTGTCGCTCTCATACTGGTCTTTGCCCATCTTGAACACCGGCGTGCCACGCTGGCCTTTGCGCTCGGTGCTGTCGGGAACGCCGATGGCAGATACGATGCTTTGGTCAAGGTTCATGTGCACGTGCTCGCTCGTGAGGTTCATCTCTTCGTAGTCCACCTTGCTGCTGCCGTAGAGGAAGGCGTTCTTCGTCGAGGCGTCATAGACGATGGAGTCGCTCGCACTGAAAGTCACGGGCGAGTCGATGCCGTTGGGTTTCATGCGGTTGAGGGAGTCCTGACGAAGGGAGTCATCTACAGCCTTGTTGTGGCGGTAGATGGCCAGGTGAAGGGAGTCCATCGACAGTGTGTCGATTTCGGAGGAAAGGCTTGACGTGTCAGCACTGTCCACCACGATGCTGTCCACCACGATGCTGTCCACCATGATGCTGTCAGCCACGATGGTTGTGCCGGGGGTGGTGGGTCCTTCAATCTTGACGGTGTCGGGAATGACGTTTTTTTTCTGGATGCTGTTTCCGGGTACGCTTTGCTCCCGCTCCTCGCTGTGTTGCGGGGGGCGTGGTGTGGAGGCCAGCATCACCATGATGACGGCGAACAACAATATGATGACCGACTTGATTCTCATTTTCAATCTGCAAAGGTAGTGCAATTAAGCGAACTTACCAAATATGCTAACTTTTTTTATCATCTGCAACAGTCAATAACAGTTCGCATGCAGGAGTTCGCATTTCTTTTTTCATACGCTTCATACCTTATTCATCTGTTATGGCAGCCTGTTTTCTGTATGTTGTTCGATTTACTACATGTACCCAATCTGGAAAAAAAATAGGGCGGTTTTTAGGACTTGTTTTCCTTTTTTGCTGAAAAAAAGAAAGGGTTTGTTGAAAAAAGTGCTGTCTTGCCGGAAAAATGCATATCTTTGCAGTGTCATAGATGAAGCGAAGGCGGGCGGCTTGACAGCCTGCCATAAAAAACCACGAAAAGAAGATGAGACAACTACTGACAACCATCCTTGCCTTGGCGCTGTTTCTGCCAATGTATGCCGATGACTACGAGCATTTGACTTTTGAGCGAAGCGACGGCACGAAAGTGTCGATTACCGCTGACCTTTCAAAGATGTATTTCACCGCTGGCGGCAGTTTCCTGATGGGCGATGTGAACGATGACGGCATCATCAGCGTGGTCGATGTGATGTTGCTGGTCGACAAAATTCTTGGCAAGGAGCAGGATGACTTCCTTCCTGAGCGTGCCGACATAGACGCCGATGGTCTCATATCCATCACCGACGTGACAGCCTTGGTGTCGCTCATCCTCGCCAACTGACGGACTTTCATCAGCAATGCAAAGCAAGCAGCCAAGCCATTGCCCGTAAATGCGGGCGACGGCTTGGCTGCTTGATGTTTCCATACGCTTACACCAAGTGCGGCAGGCGTTCCATTCCTTTTGCCAATTCTTCATCGGAGAGCTCGTAGTTGCGCAGGTCTCCGTTGATGTACTGGTCGTAGGCCGTCATGTCGATGAGGCCATGTCCGCTGAGGTTGAAGAGAATGACCTGGCTCTCGCCCGTCTCCTTGCAT
>CADBBP010000200.1 GCA_902792855.1 uncultured Prevotellaceae bacterium | reverse complement strand
GCGAGAAATCGAACAAATCTATTCAAATCTTTCAAATCTTTTTCCTATTTGTTTGATTTGTACAGATTTGTACGATTTCTGCCCGTTAGGGCACTCCTTGAAATTATTCGTTGAATAGATACAAAAACAAAAATAGTGATATGGATAATTTATGTCCAATTCGTGCAAAAAATTCGTGCCCAATTCGTGGCAATTCGTGTTAAAAAAAATCGTGTCCACTTCGCGTTGAAAAAATTTCGACGTGCACGGATGCCTCCCCCCTTTGGTATCAAAAGGAGCAATCCAATATGGGTGCATCACCTAAAAATCCTCATAAATGGGTAGGGTCAAATTGAGTATTTTGTCGTACCTTTGCAGCCGAAAACATCATCACGCAGCTATATGAACAAAAAGTGCTTTCTTCTATCCTTGGCTTTTGTGCTTGTGTTGCAGACCCATGCACAGAGGCAGGATGACATGAGGCAAGCGGTGGAATACCTGGCTTCGCAGGAACTCGGGGGCAGGTTCCCGGCCACGGCAGGCGACACCCTCGCCTCTGAATACATCGCCGGCCAACTCCGTCAGTTGAAGCTCAAGCCCATCGTCAAGGAAAAGAAAAACAAGGGATACTATCACGACTTCACATACGGCAAGACAGAGAAGCGGACCACCCACAACATCATGGCCGTCCTCCCTGGAAAGGACAAGCGGCTGAGAAACGAATACATCGTCGTTAGTTCGCATTACGACCATTTGGGCATGGGAGGCAAGGACTCCGGTTCGCGCCGCCCCGACACGCTGGGCGTGCACCCCGGAGCCGACGACAATGCCAGCGGTGATGCCGTGGTGCTCCAACTGGCAAGGCATTTCAAGAAGGTGGGTTCGCCCCGAAGCATCATCTTCGCCTTCTTCGGCGCCGAGGAACAAGGACTTGTGGGGTCCAAACTCTTCCTGGAATGGATGAAGCAGGAGGAGCCCAAGCGCATCAACCTCCCTCACGACAGAAAAGGCATTGTGGCGGTGGTGAACTTGGACATGGTGGGGCGCATGCGCGACAATGCCATGAGCGTGTCGGGCACGGGAACGAGCAGCAGCTTCAAGGAGACGGTGGAGCAGATAGCAGAACAGTCCAACCTGCACGTCACCTGCATCCCCGATGGCTACGGCCCGAGCGACCATGCGTCGTTCGTGGCAGTGGACATCCCCGTCCTCTTCCTCACCACGGGCGGCCACATGGAATACCACACCCCCGCCGACGTGCCCTCCACCTTGAACTATGACGGCATGCAGCAGACACTCGACTTCTCCAAGGAGTTGATAGCCCGAATAGCGGCGATGCCCGAGGCTCCCGACTATATCAACGTGCCTGCCAGCAACAAGATGAGCCATGCCAAGTTTAAAGTGACCCTGGGCCTGATGCCCGACGTCATGGGAGCAAGCACCGTCCCCGGCCTCCGTGCCGACATCGTGGTGGCTGGCAAGCCGGCGCACAATGCCGGCATCAGGAGCGGCGACGTCATCCAGGAGATAGACGGCAAGGCCGTCAAGGACATCAATGAATACATGGAGCGCCTGGCGGAACTCAAGCCCGGCACCACCATCCCCGTGAAAGTCCTCCGTGACGAAGAGACCATCATTTTCCAAGTTCACCTAACCCCGCCCTTGCGATGAAAAAAACAGCATATTGGCTTCTTGCCATCCTCATCACCTTGGTGTTGAGCATCTACCAGCGCATGACCGGCCCCACCCATCCCAAGAAAGTGACCGTGGAATGGAATGGGGCGCAATACAAGATGAAATTGCCCAGGAGTGGCGTGCAGCACGATGAAATCGTGAAGCTAAAAGGTCTTCCTTCCGACGCAAAGGCGCAGATGCACTACCGCCGCTATCCCACGACCAACGAATACACCACGGTGGATTTCAAGTGGGAGGACGATGTGCTGCAGGCCGCCTTGCCGGTGCAGCCCGTCGGAGGCAAACTGCAATATTACATCACTGTCGGGGGCGAGGACCTTCCCGCCGACGAGCCGCTGCTCCTGCGTTTCCGCAACGATGTGCCCGCCGGCATCCTCGTGCCACACATCCTGCTCATGTTTGCGGCCATGCTCTTCGCCGTCTATACGTTCTTGCTGGTAGTCACTGGAAAGAAATACAGCAAATGGCTGAAAATCACCGTGGCAACGCTGTTCGTCGGCGGTTTTGTCTTCGGCCCTCTCGTGCAGCATGTGGCCTTCGGCCCTTGGTGGACGGGCTTCCCCTACGGTACGGACCTTACAGACAACAAGACCCTCCTTGCCTTCCTCTTCTTTGTCGCCGCCCTTGCCACCTTGCGGTGGAAATACAACAAGTGGGTGGTGTGCCTCGCCGTCCTGTTCATGATTGTCATCTTCAGCATTCCTCACAGCACCTACGGTTCTGAGTATGACTACACCACGCAGCAGTTGGGCACCGGAAAATAGATTGTTTATGCTTTAATCAATATTTTATCATCCAATCAGTTATTAATTATGAAAATGAAGTATTTTATGACAATGATGATTGCCGCGGTGGCAGTCATGCTTGGTGTTTGTTCCTGTGGAGACGACGACGATGAGCAGGAGGCAGCCTTGGCCTCAAAGGTGGTAGGCTCTTACGCAGGTGAAGAGATACTGACGGTGATGGGGGATGACTCCAACAGCCCCGCGACATACGTGTTTGCCAAGGCATCCGACACGACCGTTGACCTGACCCTCCCCGGCATGAGTGGTGAAGGGGCGATGTCGCTCCCTCCCATGCAAGTGAAGAACATCGTCCTGACGAAGGAAGGTGATGTCATCAATGGGAAGATTGCTTCATACACCGGCACCGTGGTCAATGCCGATGGTGCGGAGAAGTCTTATACCGTCAGCGATTTGGTGGCCTTGTTTGGCAAGGATATTGTGGTCGTGACCTATACGTTGAAATACGGCAACATGCCATTTGCCTTTGTAGGAAGTTTCTCAGGAACAAAGAAATAGGTGGTGAGGGCATTCTTGAAAGGCAGAACAATACACTTCTTTTCAGCCGGCATGGCATTGTCCATGCTGGCTGCCTCACTTTCTGCACAGAGCACCGCCTTTCGTGACTCTGTGGAGTTGGACCCGGTCGTGGTGACGGGCACCCATTCGCCCAAGGCCCTCAAGGACGTCCCCGTCGTCACCCGGCTCATCACGCGCCATGACATCAAGATAGCCGATGCGACGAACATCCAGGACATGCTCACGCATGAAATCCCGGGACTGGAGTTCGGCTTTGCCATGACCCAGGAGACCTCGCTCATGATGAGTGGCTTCGGCGGCAATGCCGTCCTCTTCCTTGTCGATGGCGAGCGCATGGCGGGAGAGACGGTGGACAACGTGGACTACAACCGAATGAACCTCGACAACGTGGGGCGCATCGAGATTGTGAAAGGCGCCTCGTCGGCCCTTTATGGGTCGAATGCCGTGGGAGGGGTGGTGAACATCATCAGCCGGGAGAGCACGGACCCATGGACGGCCAATGCCAACTCGCGCTACAGCTCCTTCGGCCATGAATGGCGCAACGGGGCAAGCTTCTCTTTCAACAATGAGAAATGGAACTCCCAGACGAGTTTCCAGCATACCGCCATCGACCCCGTCACCCTGCCCAAGGCGCACTCTTCAGAGGAGATTGCCATGGAACTGCTGAAGAAGGCGCAGGGCTTGCCGTATGACGAGTCGGTGCTGAAAGATGACTCCAACATCAGCCGGCTGTTTGGACAGAAGACTTACAACGTGAAGGAGCGGCTGATATGGCGCGCCACGGACCGACTGACACTGGTGGGCAGGGGCTCCTATTTCTTCCGGACGAGCGAGCGCGACACGCACGACTATCATTTCAACGCTTACGGCGCCGGACTGAAGGGGAAATATGCATGGGACCATGACCGCCATCTGGAACTGTCCTACGCTTTCGACCAGTATGACAAGGCCAATTTCATGCCCGACGGCACACGCACCCACGACCACGACTACAGCAACAGGCAGCATGTGGTGCATGGGCTGTTCAGCAATGCGTTTGGGAAGAACACGCTTCTCGTGGGGGCCGACTACATGCACGACTATCTCACGACCTACCAATTCATAGAAAACGCCAATCACACACAGGACAACATCGACGGCTATGCGCAGTTTGACTGGAACATCTCCGAGCGTCTGAACGTGGTGGGTAGTGTAAGATACGACTATTTCTCTGCTTCCGAGCGGAAGGCACTCACCCAACGCCTCGCCGTGGTCTATAAATTTCCATGGATGACCTTCCGGGCCAACTATGCCAGCGGTTTCCGGGCTCCCACGCTGAAGGAGATGTACATGCACTACGACATGGGCAACATGGGATACATGCTCATGGGAAATCCTGACTTGAAGCCGGAGAAGAGCAACAATTTCAACGTCGCCATCGAGCGCATCAACCGCATCAGGAACGGCGGCTTCCTGGATGGCATCTATACCTTCACCCTCATGGGCTATTGCAATATCTTCGACAGGCGCATCACCACCGTCGGACGTTATTGGGTGGTGGACAACTCTTATGCCGATGGGGGCTATTTGGTGCCGTGGAAAGACCCTCGCATCGAGGAGTATGCTTATGGCGATGACACCAAATACTGGTATCATGCCGATGATGGCAGGACATACGAGGCGTTGTCCAGTGCGCTTTATTGGAATGAGGATGGCATAAAGGTTTGGGGGGTCGATGTCAGTGTGGGCCACGCCTTGGACTGCGGGCTCTCCATCAAGTTCAACTATTCATGGATGCATGAGACGGGAAATGTCATTTTCTCGCAGTTCAGCCAGCCTCGCTCGCATTCCATGACTTGGCGATTGGGCTATGGCCATCGCTTCACACGCCACTATGCGCTGGATGCGGCGCTCTCCGGACGCTGTCTCGGCAAACCTCAGTCGGGGCAAAAGGATGTGGACCAGGGCTACACCATCTGGAAACTCATGCTTCAGCACCATGTCTGGCGGGGCGTGAACATCAACACCGCCATCGACAACCTCTTCAATTACAAGCCCAAGACTTATTATTATTGTTCGCCCCTGACGAAAGGGACTTCCTTCAGCATTGGCCTCTCCATCGACTTGGATAAAATTTAGCCTCACCCCCGACCCCTCTCCGACAGCCTCACCCCCAACCCCTCTCCGACGGGAGAGGGGAGTGGTATGTTCGCGAGGTCATGAGGTAGGGATGGGCTTTATATCATCTTGAAACATCACAATTTCTGACTAATTCTTCGACAAGCGAAGCGACAAAGTCGAGCGCGTGGAAATTCGTGTTTTTCGATGTTGATATTGTGGTAGGGTTGAACGACAAGAATGTTTTTATTTCTTTTTTTTCCCGCATTTATGCGTTTTATCAAGCATCGCGTTTCAAATCAATTGCCTGTAAAATCTTTTTATTCTTTTTATCCTTTTTATTAGCGCTTGCGCGGTTTTTTCTCTTCTTGTTTTTTAACGCGAATAGGACACGTATTTTTTTTTACACGAATTGCCACGAATTAGCCACGAATT
>CADBBP010000199.1 GCA_902792855.1 uncultured Prevotellaceae bacterium | reverse complement strand
CTGCCTCCTTGGTATCTTACCTGGTGGGCCTACTTGATATATGCCGCTCTCTTGGCCGGTGCCGTCTATGGTGGAATACGCTGGTACAAGAACTATCTGAAGACCAAGAACCGCCTGGCCATGGCCGTGGTATTCACCAACATCACCCATGAACTGCTCACCCCGCTGACCATCATTTCCGCCTCCATCGATGAGTTGCGGCAAAAAGCGCCGCAGTTCAGTGCCAATTATGGATTGGTTCAGAACAACATCCAGCGTCTCAACCGCCTGCTGCGCCAAATACTTGAGGTGAGGAAGTCGCAAGCCGGGCAACTGAAGCTGTTGGTGGCACGGGGCGACCTCTCGCAATTTGTCGCCAACGAGTGCGAGAGCATCCGACCGATGGCCGGCTCCAAAGACGCAGAACTGATTGTAACGTGTCCTTCAGAGGGGGTCGATGCCTGGTTTGACAAAGACAAGATAGACAAAATCCTCTACAACCTTCTCTCAAATGCCATCAAATACAACAAGGAAGGTGGACGCATCACCGTGACGCTGACCAGCGACAAGCAACAGGCGACGCTGAAAGTCAGCGATGAGGGCATCGGCATCTCCAAGGAAAAGATGAAGCACCTCTACACCCGGTTCCTTGATGGCGACTACCGGCGGATGAACACCCTTGGCACGGGCATCGGCCTCTCGCTCACCCGTGACCTCGTCTTGCTCCATCACGGGAAAATCGACTGCCAAAGCAACGAAGGCAAGGGCACCACGTTCATCGTCACCCTGCCAATCACGAAAGCGGCGTATGGCGAGGACGAGATAGACCTGACAGCAGACAACAAGGTCATCGACAGCCAGCAGACCGACCAGATGGAAGAGCAACTGCTGATGAACGCAGACAACGAACCGGAAAGCGAAGACTTCGATGAGGAGAAAGACTACTCGATGCTGATTGTGGAGGACAATCACGAACTCCTGGAACTGATGCGCAAACTCTTCGCACAGCAATACCATGTCTATACAGCGCGTAACGGGAAACAGGCCCTGAACACGATTTACAAGCGCGAACTCGACATTGTAATCACCGATGTCATGATGCCCGTGATGGACGGTATCGAACTGACACGCAAAATCAAGGACTCGGATGACTATGCGCAGTTGCCGGTTGTCATGCTGACGGCGAAGACAACTGATGAAGACAAGAATGTAGGGTATGAGACGGGGGCCGACGCCTACATCACGAAGCCTTTCAGGATGGGGGACCTGCAGTTGCGCATCGACAACATCATCCGGAACCGGGAGCGCATCCGCAAGAAGTTCAGCAGTCAGACCGACTTCAAAGTTGAGGAGCAACACTATTCATCGCCCAACGAAACCTTCATCCAAAAAGCCATCGACTGTGTGAAACAGCACCTCGACGACCCTGACTACGACCGTGAGCAGTTTGCTTCCGACATGTGCGTCTCCTCATCAACCCTGTATAACAAGCTACGGGCGCTCACAGGCCAGTCGGTGACCGGGTTCATCAACAGCATCCGCCTGAAGGAAGCATGCCGCATCATGCGCCAGCAGCCCGGCATCAAGATGACAGAACTCTCCATGGAAGTAGGCTTCAACACACCGAAGTATTTCACAAAACTCTTCAAGAAAGAGTTTGGCATGCTGCCCAGCGAATATGTCAATGATTCAAGGGAATGATGCAAGGTGACACCATCATTCCAATGGATAAGAGAAGGTGTATCTTTCTATTCCGTTGGCACGGTATTCACCATTGATGAAAGACACGCGCCAGGGGTGGTAGGCTTTCATCAATTCTTCCATCTCCGCGGCAAGCTGCTTGTTGTCACAAGGTTTCAGCACCTTCACCTCGCATTCCACCAAGTGGCCGGTCTCATCGACCTTGGCCCGCCGGATGGTGAACACGATGCGCTTCTCATTGGCCAATTCTGGGTAGCGTTCCACATGCAGGGGGAACATCTCCCTGAGTTGTGCCGGAGCCACGCGCAAGGTCTCTGCCCACATGGGCAATGACCTGCGTCCTTGGTCGAAAGAGAAACCATCCACGACATGGTTGTGAAAGGCTTTCACACCATTCACCCTTCCGTGGTCGATAGAGATGATTTGTTCCTCTTCATAATTTCTTTCGTAGCCAATGTGCTCATAGTAGAGCATCTTTCCCTTGCCCACGCGGATGTCTCCTTTCAGCCATCCCGCCACAATCTGCTTGCCATCGAAATAATTCTTGAACACACGTTGCAGTGTCTCAGCAGGAATGCATTCCGGGCAAGATTTATTGTCAGCTGCAGGACGCAGAAATTGTATGCTGTCCAAGCAGAGCATGTCCTGTTTGATGCTCCAAAAGGCGGTGATGCCGCTCCAATTGGAGGAAATGACGACGTGCTGCTGAGGGATGGCTGCCCTCACTTGGCGCCAGAGTACGGTGTCCCTGCTGATGGGCTGGCCCAATAGTGTCCATTGTGTGCCGTCGATAGAGATGATGTCGCCATCCTGCCCCGTGGCATGCGTGGCCAAACTCATAAGAAACAGTGCGATGGTGAGAATGGTTTTCCTTTTCATATCCTTTGCATTTTTATGTTCAATCATTTTATTCTTTAACGCTCCATAAAGGTCATTGCTCCTCACGACCAGGTAGTTTGAACAGGAATGGCATATTGTATTTTGTGCTCACCACCTTACCTTGTATCTTTCCCGGCATCCACCGTGGCATCATGGCGATGACGCGGGCACATTCTTCTTCCAATTCTTGGGCGATTTGCTCCTTCAATTGTATTTGCCGGGCTTCCGACTCGCGGCTCAGGAGCAATGTGTCATATTGTAGAAAATATCTGACGGCCTTGGCGTCTGACACATACCCCCCGCCGTCAATCATGAATTGCATGATAATCCTGCCGCCCACTCCGTATGCCTGAGCCGTAGAAGGGTATCTCAAGTTCTGTTTGATAAACTCCTGCAAGGCTATGTTTCCGCCACGGAAAGATGGCTGTTGCTCCACCACAGTAAAGATTTTTTCATCAGTCTTGTTGTTTGTGGCAGGTATTTGTGCCTCCTGATTGTCGTTTGAAGGAGAAGCCCCCACCCTATTATCAGACTGAGGATTAGCCACTTTGTCCTTTGACTGAGGATTATCCACATTGTCGTTTGGCCGAAGCGTCCCCATAGCTATCATATTGCTTGTTTGATTATTTATTCTGCTGTCCTCGGCAACGGCCTCACTTTGAATGTTGTCGGTTGTCTCTTCTTGGGTCTCATCGTCATTGGCAACAATATTTTTTACCTCTGTCTGGGTGTTTGTTGCTTGTGCCAGTTCACCACCGTTGTCAATCTGCTTTTCAGCACCATTCCCCCAAAGGAAGAAGCCTGCCACGAGCGCAATGGAGGCTGCGATGCCGGCAGTCCACCCCCAAAGGACTCGCTTTCGAGGTGTTGTCTCCTCTTCGCCAATGACCTCTCGCTCAAACTTTGCCCACTCATCGTCGATGTCGGGCATGCCTATCTTCTTGTCAATATCTTCGGTTTTCATCTTTACTTTGCATTAAAGTTCTTTCTGATTTTGGCCAACGAACGTGTGATGTGCTTGTTGACTGCTGCAGCGCTGATGCCAAGCACCTTGGCGGTCTCGCCATAGGTCATGTCTTCCTCATAGTGCAGTCTCAGCACCCTCCGGTCTTGCTCCGTCAGGTTGTCTTCGATGACCTGCTGCAGTTGTTGAAGCAGTTCGTTGCGCTCCTCGCTCTCGCTTTCAGCCATGTCTTGCCGCAGTTCATCCTCCATCTGCCTTTGCAACTGTCGTGAGCGTAGCAGATGGAGGCATTGGTTGCGGGTTGCAGCCAACAGATAGCCCCTGACGCTCGCAGCAGCCACCTGAGGCTTGCCCCTCCAGATTTGAGCGAACACCTGGTTCACGGCATCCTTCGCATCGTCGGCATTCTCCACCATCGAGAATGCCATGCGATACATGTGTGGATAATGATCCTTGAACAGGTGTTCAAACGCTTGTTTGCTGTAATCCATAAACGGTTTTTGGTCTTTATTCAACTACAAGACCCTGAAACGGCCAAATCAAATACCCCTAAATGCAAAAAAATAAAAATATTCCCTGTTATTGCTTGAGGTGCATTGTTCATGCAAAAATACAAAAATCAGATGTCAAAATTGAAAAAAATGGCGATAAGCTGCCAAAAGTGCCTTTTTTCGACCACATTTGGCAGCTTATCGCCACTTTTTTATGAATTACGGCATGATTTCACGAAGAAAGGCTCATTCCTCGTCGGGCACATAAATGATGCGCCCGTCCTCCAACTGGTAAGCCGTGCCAAGGCGTCGCCCCAGACTTCCGTCACCGTCGGCCTTCTCACCAGAGGCTTTATACGTGTTGATTTCCTTGCCTTCCTTCGTAACAATCTCCATGTTTTCCTTTCCCGGATTTTTCACGATGGTGAAATCCTCCTGTCCGAAAATCTCAGCCATGTTCATGTGCATCACCATCGCCACCATCAGCGACACGGCGAATACCATCGCCACGTCGAACAAGTTGACCACCACGCTCAGGGGGTCGTTGTCATCATCCTGCAACAAATTGCTCCTACGCTTCCTTCTCATGGCTTTCGGCATACATGCGTGATACAAAGTCAAGGTTGTTGACATCCTTGGCATACCAACGTGTTTTCAGTTGTTGGGTGAACAAGCCCACGGCACTGATGACCAGTCCCACGACAGTGGCGGAAAAGACCACCTGCATGTTGTAGGCCATGCCAGAGATGTCGCCCGTGGAAAGGCCCACAAGTGCGGGCGACATGGAAATCAGCGTTCCTATGAGCCCCAACACCGGACCAAGTTTGGTGAGCAGTCTTGCCAAGTTCACATCCTTTGCCACCTCCGTCTCATAATGTGTGAGCAGATAGTCGGTATAGGCATCATTGGAGGGATGGTGCAGGATGTCGGCAAGATATTCCGTGTAGAGGGAGTCGTGCTTCTCAGGCAAGAGGTCGCGCAGCGCATCAATGCCCGTTGGCTTCAGTTCCTTGATGGCCATGGCGAGGCGACGCTCATTCCTCCTTCTGACCATGAACTGGCTGTAAGTGCTGCCAAGAAGGACCAAGGCACGTATGAAAAACACGATGAGCAGAATGATGTCGGGAATGAGCAGCGAGTTGGCTATCCCGAAAAGCATTTTTGATATTAATTCCATTATTATTTGTTATTCTTTGATTTCCATTTCATTTTACTCCCTATGAAGCCTACAGTCATTACGATTGCAGCAGCCGTCAGGGTGAGCACCACCGACGTCCAATCTACGGTCTTCACGTTGGAGCGATAGATGATTTCGCCGTTCTGTGTGAGCAGCAAGCTGAGCACACACACCATTACCGTCAACCATAAATGAGCCTCGATGCGCAAGTCTTTTGGCGGCAATAGCCATCTTGCCAGCGTTGCACACGACAATGATACGGCTATCACGGCAATGGCGTAAATCAAGCTGGTGGTGGAAAAATCCATACCCACTTGGAGGAACAGAAGTTTGGTGAGGCCATAGA
>CADBBP010000198.1 GCA_902792855.1 uncultured Prevotellaceae bacterium | reverse complement strand
CCCGAGGGGTTCCGCACGGCAGAAGAGCACGCCCTCTTGCGCTCCCTCCCCCTCACCGACGTGGTGGAGCGCCTCTACAACCTCTTCCAGCTCCACCTCGTGCCCGGCCAGGAAGCCTACGTCTGCACGTTCCACGACTGCCTCTGCGAGCACCTTCTCGAGAGCACGTCGGACATCAGCCGCTTCCTCCAAGCGTGGGACGCGGCGTGAGGATGGTGACCATCCACAAGAGCAAGGGCTTGGAATACGACAACCTCATCCTCCCCTTCTGCAACTGGCAGTTGGAGCGCACCACCGACACTATCATCTGGTGCCACACCGACGAGCCCCCCTTCAACGAACTGCCGCTGCTCCCCATCGACTACGGCTCGAAGAAGATGCTCGGCACGGCCTACGAGGGCAGTTACCTGCATGAGCACCTGCAGAACAGCGTTGACAACCTCAACCTGCTCTACGTGGCCTTCACCCGTGCCAAGAGCCGCCTCTTCGTCTATGGGGAGAAAAAGTCGAAAAACGCCAAGGAAGGCCCCACCCACTCCGGCCGCAGCCGCCTCATAGAGCTTGCCCTCCCCCTGCTGCTCCACCCCGTGGAAGCCACCCTCCCCGACGGCTCCACCACCTCCTTCCCAGCCCTGGAGGCCACGCTGACGACGACCGACGAGGCCACGACGCTCGACTACGGCCAATGCTTCGACGAGGCCGCCGCCGTACACCAAGAGAAGTCCCAGAGCGAGAACATCTTCCTCCGCAGCGAGGAGTCCGAGACCTTCGCCCTGCAGTCCCACAAAAGCCGTGCGCAGTTCCGCCAGAGCAACGCCAGCCTCGCCTTCACCGAAAGCGAGGGCGACGCCCGCCGCTCGCGCTACATCGAGCGCGGCACGCTGCTCCACCACATCTTCTCCCGCCTGCGGACAGTGGACGACCTGGAGCAGGTGCTGCAGCAGTTGGAACAGGACGGCGTGCTCTACGACGAGACAAGTCCCGAGGAGCTTCGCCGCCTGCTGGAGCGCGCCCTGAAGTCGCCGCAGGTGCGCGAGTGGTTCTCCCCCCACTGGACGCTGCACAACGAATGCCCCATCCTCTTCCGCGACGCCAAGGGCCGCCCGGTGGAACTTCGCCCCGACCGCGTGATGAGCGACGGCCACCGCACCATCGTCGTCGATTTCAAGTTTGGAGCCCCCCGCCACGAGCACCACACCCAGGTGTCGCGCTACATGGAGCAACTCGCCCTGATGGGCCACACGGCGGTGGAGGGCTACCTCTGGTATGTGAGCCGTAACAAGATAATGACCGTAACCCCATAGCCATGCCCCACACCACCGCCTTCCTGGAACATGTGGCCCGCGACCTGCACCGCCGCCACGGCGACGACCTGTCGCAACTCACCATCGTCTTCCCCAACAAGCGCGCCTCGCTCTTCCTCAACGAGCACCTCTCCACCCTGAGCGACCGCCCCCTGTGGTGCCCGCGCCACACCACCATCAGCGAACTGTTCCGCTCGCACTCCCCCCTCTCCGTGGCCGACGACATCCTGCTCATCTGCGAGTTGTGGCGCAGCTTCACCAGTTGCACGGGCAGCACGGAGACGCTCGACCACTTCTACGGGTGGGGCGGCGTGCTGCTGTCGGACTTCGACGACATCGACAAGAGCATGGCCAACGCGCAGGGGGTGTTCGCCAACCTCGGCGACCTCCACGCCTACGACACCGCCGACTACCTGAGCGACCGTCAGCGCGAGGTGTTGCGCCATTTCTTCCGCGACTTCGCCGACGACCACACCAGTCTGCTGCGCAAGAAATTCCTGCAGCTGTGGAGCCGCTTCGGCGACATCTACACCGACTACCGCCGCCGTCTGCGCAACCGGGGGCTCGCCTACGAGGGAGCCCTCTACCGCGAGGTGGTGGAGGACGAGGAGTGCGATTTCGGCTCCGCCACCTACGTCTTCGTGGGGTTCAACGCCTTGCAGGAGGTGGAGCGCCGCCTCTTCCGCCGCCTGAAGGAGAACGGGCAGGCCCTGTTCTACTGGGACTTCGACCACTACTACCTGCCCATGGGCGGCCGCATGGCCTCGGAGGCCGGACAGATGGTGGCACAGCTGCTCAACGAGTTCCCCAACGCGTTCGACAATGCCTCACCCATCTACGATCATTTCTCCGAGGCGAAGGACATCACCTTCATCGGCGCCCCCACCGGCAGCATGCAAGGCCGCTACGTGAGCCAGTGGCTCTCCCGCGAGGAACGGGTGGCGGCCGGCAACCGCAGCGCCGTGGTGCTGTGCGACGAGGGGTTGCTTCCCACCGTGCTGCACAGCATCCCCGACAGTGTGGAAGAGGTGAACATCACCACCGGCTTCCCCCTGCTGCAGACCGGGGCGGCCTCCTTGGTGACGCTCCTGGCGGAACTGGCCTTCCAGGGCGGCGCCGGGCGCGGTCGCTACCGCCAGCGACAGGTGCTCGCCGTGCTCCGCCATCCCTACGCCGCGTATGTCACCCCCGAAGCCTCACGCCTCTGCACGCTGCTCACCGACGAGCACCGCCACTACCCCACCCGCGAGGAATTGGTGGTGGACGACGGCACGCGACTGCTGTTCCGCGACACGACGACCTCGGGCGACCCCGCGCACGAATACGACGCCACCCGCGAGGTGAACCGCTGGCTCCTCGACATCGTGCGCCACGTGGCGGCGGCGGCCCGCGAACACAGCGAAGACCCGCTGACCCACGAGGCCCTCTTCCGCACCTACACGCTGCTCAACAGGTTGCAAGGGCTCATCGAGAGCGGCGACCTGCGCGTGGACGCCACCACCTACCAACGCCTGCTGCACGAGTTGACGCGCACCACCACGGTGCCGTTCCACGGCGAGCCGGCGGTGGGCCTCCAGGTGATGGGGGTGTTGGAGACGCGCAACCTGGACTTCGACCACCTGCTCATCCTCTCCTGCAACGAGGGGAACATGCCGAAGGACGCCGACACGCCGTCGTTCATCCCGCAGAGCATCCGCCGCGCCTTCGGACTGACGACCATCGACACCCGCGTGGGGATTTATGCCTACTATTTCTTCCGCCTGCTGCAACGGGCGGGCGACATCACCATCATGTATGGCAACGCCGCAGACGACAAGAACACGGGCGAGAAGAGCCGCTTCATGCTGCAGCTGATGGTGGAGAGTCCGCACACCATCCGCCGCAAGGCCCTCACCACGAAGCAGCAGCCTTTCATCCGCGTGCGCCCGGCCATCGAGAAGACGGCGGAGGTGATGGAGCGCTTGGACGCGCTGAAGACCATCTCCCCCTCGTCCATCAACCGCTTCCTGCGGTGCGAACTGCAATATTTCTACAACCACGTGGCGGGCATCAAGGAGCCGGACGCTGCCGACGACGAGATAGACAACCGCCTCTTCGGCGACATCTTCCACGACGCGTCGATGTTCATCTACGACGAACTGACGGGCGTGGACAGGGAGAGCATCGACGAGCGACATCCTTTCGCGCATGCGGGGCATCCCGTGAGCAGCGAACTGTTGAGCCATGCCTTGAAGGACAGCACGGTGGTGGAGCGAGGGCTCGACCGCGCCTTCGCCAAGCATCTCTTCAAGAGCGACAACCCGAGGGCGCATCCCGACTACAACGGCCTGCAGCTCATCAACCGACGGGTCATCACGCACTACCTGCGGCAGTTGCTGCGCATCGACCAACGCCTGACGCCGTTCACCATCCGTGGCTTGGAGGGGGCGTTGTATGGGCCGCTGACGGTGACGACATCGCAGGGCACGCGCGAGGTGCTCGTGGGCGGGCGCATCGACCGCTTGGACGAGGTGAGCGACAACGACGGGCGGCACATCCGCGTGGTGGACTACAAGACGGGGGGCAAGGCGATAGACAAATGGCTTGAAGGGGTGAACGACATCTTCGACCCCGCAAACATCCCCAACCACAGCGACTACTACCTCCAGGCGATGCTCTACTCCCTGCTTGTGAGCCGTGACGCAGAGGCAAACCCGAATGGTTTGGCCGTGCGCCCGGCACTGCTGTTCATCCAGCATGCAGGGGGCGAGGATTACAGTCCGCTGCTGCAGTTCGGCAAAGAGCCAATCCTCGACATCCGCGACCATGCGGCGGCTTTCGAGGAGGGGCTGTCACAGGTCGTTTCGCGGATGCTGGATCCCAATGCTCCCTTTGAGCCGACGAAAGACAAGAAGACGTGCCAGAAATGCCCATACAAGCATTTTTGCGGAAAAACGCTCAATAAATGAAAATGACAGCCTCCAGACAGTGCGTTTGGAGGCTGCATTTTTTAAAATGATTATCCGCAATTATCCGCAAACCGCGCCCTAATTTGAATGTCAAGTTCGTTTACGCCAAGAACTGGCATCCAATGTAGGGAATTACTTTATGTAATAGGAATTACATGAAGTAATTCCCTACGTGCACACTCACATTTTGGCAATTGCCATTTGGCGACGAGGTGGTTACGGATAGATGCGGATAATCATATTTTTTAATAGACTGCAAGTAGTAAAAAAGAAAAAATAAAAAAATCGCTTCGCTGGATAAAAAGAATAAAAGGAATAAAAAATTTTGTCAGTTGGAAAACGCGGATGCTTAAGAAAAAATGCCAAGGCATGGAAAAAAAAGATATAAAAACATTCTAACAAAAGGAAGCCGTTCCAAGGAGCCGTTGCGCACGTAGGGAATTACTTCATGTAATTCCTAACGCCCAAAGGCCCACGCACAACATTCGCCCTTTCGGACGAGCGGACGGACATGAAGTCCGCCCCTACAGCAGCACCAGGCCATAGGTTTACAACATTATAAAGCCCATCTCCACCTTATGACCTCACGAACATACCACTCCCCTCTCCCCTCGGAGAGGGGCCGGGGGTGAGGCTCCCTACAGCAGCACCGCCCTCTTGCCTCAATTTGTTGCAAGAATGTTTTTATATTTTTTTGTCTCGCCTTCAGGCGTTTTTACCAAGCTTTAGCGTTTCAGATTATTGGTTGGTAAAATCTTTTTATAGTTTTTATTAGCGTATAGCGGTTTTTTTTCTTCTTGTTGTCAAGCATTTGTGCACACCTCCCCCATGGAAGATTCACGCTCTCCCCTCGCTCCACACCAGCTTCATCACCGCTTTTTACAAACATTTTGGATTTTTCTTGGTATTGTAACAAAAAAAATATATATTTGCAGCGTGAACATGCGTCACAAAGACATTGGAAAGAATAGAACTCACCTTTAACAATCCATATTGAAGAATATGAGACGAAACGTATTGAAAATAATTCTGTTGCTGGTTTTGCCATGCCTGACGGCAGCAGCTCAGAGCGATGTAAACATGAAGTTCGGCAAACCCACGAAGGAAGAGATGCAGATGACTGTCTATGAGGCAGAACCAGAAGCTGACGCCGTGGTGCTGTGCCGTCTCACCGATGTGGAATATACCGTGCAGACCAGCGGTTTCTTGGTGGACTATCGTGAGAAATTCCGCATCAAGGTGCTCAAACCCAATGGCGCCCGCTTCGCCAAGGTGGTCATACCCTACCAGGTGGCCATGTCGGTGGGCAACAATGTCGGCGGCTTGAAAATCTCCGCCCTGGCCCTGCCATTTGCGGCAGGCGGCAGTTCCAACACCTATTTCGAGGGGGAGACAGGCTCCATGACGGAAGAAGTCTTTGGCACCGATGCCGACGAGAGCGTGGAGGACATCAAGGCTGCCGCCTTCAACCAGGAAGGCAGCAAGGTGGTGAAGACCACCTTGAAGAAAACCGACATTGTGAAGACGAAAATCGACGAGCACAATTATCAGATGGAGTTCACCGTCCCCAACGTGAAGGAGGGCACCGTGATTGAATACGAGTACACTGTCCACAGCCAACTCTTCTGGGAGTTGCACGACTGGTATGCCCAAGGCGAGATTCCCGTGGTCTTTGCCAAATTGGACATGAACATCCCCAACTACCTGATATTCAACATTGAGGACCACGGCATCCAGCGACTGACCTACACCTGTACGGTTGGCACGTTGAACTACAAGGTGGAGAGCGACCCCTTGGCCAAACCCGTGTGGGTGAACACCAACCACTATGTCTATATCGGGCGCAACCTCATGGGCATGCCCAAGGACGACTATGTGTGGAACGCCCAAGACTACTGGGCGGGCATCACCGCCGAACTGAAGCAATACCGCCTGCAAGGCATGAAACAGATGGACTATGCCAAGACGTGGGACCAGATAGACGAGATGGTGCTCACTTCCGACGACTTGGGCATGCACTTGAACGACCACAGTCCGCTGTCAGACGAATTGAAGGCGGCCAAGGTGGACGAGATTGCCGACATGCGCGAGCGTGTGGCGGCTGTTTATAAATTGGTGATGGGCAAGGTGAAATGGAACGGCAAGTATGCGCTGAGTCCGGCTCCCACATTGGAAACGCTGAAAAAGGGTGAAGGCTCGAATGCCGACATCAACCTGCTGCTCATCCAGTCGCTCCACGATGCAGGCCTCAACGCTTCTCCCGTGATGCTCAGGACGCGCGACCTTGGAATGCTGCCCTACAACTTCCCCTCCGTGCGCAAACTCTCGACATTCATCGTGGGGGTCGTCATGCCAACGGGCAAGAACATCTATCTTGACGCCTCGAACAAGAACGGGTGGCTGAACATGCTGCCAGAGGTGATGCTGGTGGAGAGGGCCCGACTGGTGCAGAAAGGCAAGAGCCAGTGGGCGAACCTGCAGCAGGAGTCGAAAGCAGAGCGGAGCACCGTCATCGACGCCAAACTGTCCGCCGACGGCACGCTCACCGGCAAGCAGGTCAACCGCAACGAGGGAGGCGAGACCAATGAGACGACCTTCACCAAGAAGGGCCAGGTGGCGGACGGGCAAATCAGCATCTGCCCCTTCCCTGACAAGATGATAACAAATCCCTTCACCGCCGAGAAGCGCAAGATGCCGGTGGAGTTCCCAAGTGTCAGCAGCGACCGCATCGTCATCAACATCACCCTGCCAGAGGGATATGAGATGGACGGTGAACGGAGGAACACCACCATCACCACTCCCGACAAGGGCATAGAGGGGCGCATCCTCACCACCACCACCGAGGGGCGTGTGCAGATGTCATGCCAAGTCAGCATCAACAAGATAGCCCACCCCGAGAATAGCTATGCCGACTTGCGCCAGATTTTCGACATGCTCTCGAAATACACGAGCGAAGAGCTGACATTCAAGAAGAAATAACGAATGTATTAAAAAGACTTTATTTATCACGAATTTGAGAACCAGAGGTCGGCGGCCAAAGGGAAAGCCAATTTAAGAATTCACAAGCAGATGAAGAGAATTTAGAAGAATTGTCGTCGCAAGTGACGCGAACGCAATAGAGTAAGGAAATGACTTGTCATTTCATCTCAAATTCTCATAAATTCCATCATCATTAAAGAAAATTCTATAATTCTAAAATTCGTGATAAAAACATAGAGACATTTCAGTTATTTACTCAGATGCCCGACATACTTTACAGGTTGGGCATCTTTCTTGATGGCGTCAGCAAACCGTTGTGGGCTGATGGTCACCGGCCCCCGCATGAACTCAGGAATATTGTAGCATTTCAAGAACTGCCGATGATAGTCGGGGTTGGCACAAGGCAGTTCGAAAGGCTTGCTCCCCCGCCCGTTGGCATCGATGTGTGCAATAAACGGGCGTGTGTAGTTGCCATCATATCGGCGGCTGCTGAACACCACCCACCGTCCGTTGCTTGACCATGAGTGATACCCCTCGGTGTCGGGCGAATTGAGTTCTTCCATGTTTCGCACCTTGCCCGTCTGGAGGTCGAGCATCCACAAGTCAGCATCGTGGTGCCAGATGTGGAAGACGCCATAGTTGCCAAGTGTGAACAGCAGGTAGCGTCCATCGGGTGAGATGCGCGGCAGCGTGGCACTCTTGTCGATGGAGTCTGCAGCGAAAACCAATTCACGAGGCCCGAACTGCATGGTCTCGGGATTGAAGCTTTTCTTGTAGAGGTTGTATTTCAACTCCTCTGTGCGTGAGACGAACTCCTTTCCCTTGTCGATGCTGTCCTTGTACTCGAAATGAGCGCTGCAATAGTAGAGCGTCTTGCCATCAGGCGCCCAGAAGGGGAAGCATTCCATTTCCGCGGGGTCGTTCTCGATGTTTGTCACCTCGTTTTTCTCCACATCATAGGCAATGAGGTCGCTTTCCGTATCAAACACCTCGATTTTGTTGGGATCGACGGAGTGGAAAATCTGCCCCGTCTTATTCGTGGAATAGACAATCAACTTGAGCCAGGGATGCCATGTGGGATAGACGCCGGCCGACAAGATGGAGTCGTTGCCCATACCGACTTTGCGGATGACGCCATCGTATGCGATGATGGTGCCCCCCAGGTTTTGACGGGCGTGAAACTGCATCCTTTCGGGGTTGTATTGCTGGTAGTTGTGGCAGTTGATGCACTGTCCGTCGGCCCCTTCCGAGCAGAGCATGTTGTCGTAGATGACGCTCTCGTCGTAGTTTTCCAAGCATCGCTGGTTGATGGTCAGTTCCTCGTATGTGACATAGGATGGGGAGATGAGTCGATAGCTGATGTAAGGGTCGATGGAATCGGGCGACACATGGATGTTGAAGGGTTTGAAACGCGTCCATTGGTCATCCTTCTCCACATACACCTCCACCTTGATGGCATCGCCCGTGGCGCTCTCCACCAGCCGCTTCCAGTCGTCGGCATCGGGTTGCACCTTGCTGCCGCCACAAACCAACTCTTCATTGCCGGCGGTCAGCCGGGCCACCACGCCGTCGGCCTTGCCGTCAATCTCGAACGTCAGCGGTGCGATGTTGACAGGCACCGTGACATCGGTGTAGTCGGGATAGATGTCGGGCAGTTCGTCAGACTCGCTGAACGACTGTGGTATCTGATAGCCGCAGGCCACGAGCATGGTTGCTGCAGCGGCGAAAAAAAGGAGTTTTTTCATATCAATAATAAGTAAGGTTCCTTAAGAAGAAGAAATCAAAATAGTAGGTGTTTCCAAACCTTTCAAGCAGCAGTTGCTTTTGTGGTCCGTTGGGCGACTGTTTGGCCTGCTCCATCTGTTGCATGAACGCAGAGAAACTTTCCTTGATGCCATTCTCGAGCGTCCATTCCTCCAAGCCCTCCATTTGCTGCATGTTGGCGAAAAGCCAGGCCGCTTCCTGGAAGATGCGCGGCACGGGGCGGTTGCCTATCAAGTCCATGTAATGCTCGAAGCGCGGCCAGAAGTAATCGGGCTCCCTGGTCCACATCGCGCCAAGCACGGCCTGCTCTTGGAAATAGAGGTCGTTGGCATCATGCTGCGCCAAGTTGGTCATCACGCATTTCTCCACCCATCCTTCCACTGCATCCAAATGGTCCTCATAGTGCATCATGTGGGTGATGGGGCCCGTCTCCTCGTCATTGGCCAGCAGTTGCTTGTCGTTCATCAACTTCTCCATGTGGTCGGCCCACGAGCCGTAGTAACAGGTTTGCCGGAGGATGTCGAGGAATTTCCTTGCCGCCTGTTTCTCGCCTCCCAAGATGGCACAGCGGGCCAGGTATTTCAGCTGTTCCACATTCCATCCATATTCCACGCCGTCCTCCATGCAGATGCGATGACATTCATTCAACATGCCGTATTGATAGAGCATCAGGCGTCCTGCAATGTGATACATGTAGATGGGCAGCGGCGTGTTGACTTTCTTGGACCCTTTCCTGAAATTGTACATTTCATCACATTGCCGCCCCAGTCGGCTCAGCGCGAGGTTGTGCATGACCACGATGGCCCTTGTAGGCTCGCAGTCCTGCTTCCTTCCCTCTTCCAAGACCCCTTCCCAGTCGGCTTCCTCCACGCACCGTTGCATGCGCAACTCATGGTGGAAATTGTCGTCCTTATACCATAAATAGTAGAGGCAGCCGGCGACAGCAGCCAGCACACACCCTTGCTTGACCCACTGCATGACGGGGTGCTTGGGTGCTTTCCACGCCCTGCCACAGAGAAAGGTCAGCAACAGGAAGTA
>CADBBP010000197.1 GCA_902792855.1 uncultured Prevotellaceae bacterium | reverse complement strand
GTCTCCACAATGTGCTGGATGACGGAGGCGTCGTGCTGGAAACCCTTGTCCTTGCGAATGAGCATCCGCAGTTTGCCGTAATCCGTGCGGATGTTGGTGTCGAGCATTTTTTCGGGTAGTTGACCTTTATCCTTCGTGTAGAAATAAACGAAATAGAGCACCATGTCACTGTTGTACATAGGTGGCTCGTCAAGGCATTTCACAGAGAAACAGTAATTGTCATACCATGGCCGCATGATGTCCAACAACTCGTCGGTGGTGTGGCGGAAGGGGAAGTGCTGGCGGTAGTAGTCGAGCATCTCGCGCACCTCCTCCTCGGTAAAGCCCACCATGGCATTGAACTCCGGCTCCATGGTGTAGTTGGTGCCGATGTTGAAGCCGCTGGTCAGATCGTCCATCGTCACGGGACTTACGCCAGTGACAAAAAGCCGCTTGATGGCGCCATCCGTCCCGGATTTGACGGCATCGAAGAAGGCGCGAAAAGCTCCCGTTCCGTGTTTTTCCCCCTTGTAGCCAAGTTCTGTGCTGGGACTGGAGAGGATGGAGTTGGTGAAATGGTCGTACTCATCGATGAAGAGGTAAATCTGTCGGCCAGCTTTGTCGCATACGTCTGACAGAAAGCTAAGTTGGTTGGCGGCACCTTCACGCATGTTGAGTTCCTCTTCCACGTTGGGGGCGAAGCAGTCAGCATAGCTTCGCAAGAACGACACATATCGGATGTTGCAATAATCGTCCATCCGTTCTTTGTATCCCTCCAGTCCGCCGGAGAACGCAGCAAAATTGAGGTAAAGCACCAAATAGGTGTTGTGGGCTTGGGTGGGATGTTGGCCAATCCATAAATCGCCGAAAAGACGCTCGAAGAGCGGAGCCTTGCGCACGTCGTAGTATTGGCGCAGCATACTCATCAGCAACGACTTTCCGAAACGGCGAGGGCGGTGGAAGAAGAAAAAGTGGTTGGCCGCCTCTATCTCGGGGATGAAGCGAGTCTTGTCCACGTAATAATAGTTGCAGAGGCGCACGTCCTCCCAGTTCTGCATTCCATAAGGGATTCGCTTGGGCTTTTGCTGTTCCATCGTCCTTGGTTTGTGGTTTCCTTTGCAAAGATAGTGCAAGCCGAATACAAAACAAAATAAAAAATGCTTTTTTATTTTTTAGTTGGAAGGCGCAGCCTATCTCCCTACACCTCTCTCCTCATCATCCTTCCATGCTGCAACATTGTTGCAGCACAATTTTATGCTTTTTCCACTGCCTCCATGACGGCCTTTGCCGTCTTTTCCCATGAGTAGCGTTGGCAGCGGGAGAAACCTTTTTCACGCAGTTGGGGCTTGAGGGTGTCGCTGTGTTCGAGGTAATGGCAGATGGTGTCGTGGATGCTCTGGGGGTCGGTGGGAGTGAAATAGAGGGCTGCGTCGCCACACACCTCGCAGACGACAGGGATGTCGGAGGCGATGACGGGGCAGCCGCAGGCCATTGCCTCGACAGGCGGTATGCCGAAGCCCTCGTAGATGGACGGGAAGATGAAGCATTCTGCCTGGTTGTAGAGGCGTAGTAACTCGTCGTCGCTCACGCGTCCGAGCCATTTCACATTTTCGCTCATCGTTGTGCCTTCTCCTTCTCCGAAGACGCGGTTGGCGTTGCCGGCGATGTAGAGTTTGCAGCCGTTTATTCCCTGAAAGGCTTCCACCAAGCGGGCGAAGTTCTTGCGGGGGTCGAGGGATGAGACGGCGAGCGCGAAACGTTCTGCAGGTGGTTGGAGATTGGTGAGGCGTGTGAAATGTTGCGTGTCAGCCGCGGGGTGGGCCACGTGGATGGTTTCGTCTGGTATGAAGGGGTAGAAACGTTGGATTTCACCTTTGGAGAACTTGCTCACGGTGATGATGCGGCGTGAGGTGCGGGCGGCGAGGGGTGTCATCAACTTGTACCACCAATAATAGGGTTTGGAGAACCATCGTGGGTTCTCCAAGAACGACAGGTCGTGGATGGTCATCACCTTGTGGCTGACGGGGATGGAACCCAGTCCGGTGAAACTGCACAACACGCTGTCTCTTTTGCTCAGGAGATAGAAGGGCAGCACGCATTGCTCCCAGAAATGGGAGTTGCCACGTCCGTAGTGCACCACGTGGAGGTCGCTGACATCATACCCCTCGGCGATGGTGGCATGCGGGCATACGATGGTGAACTCATACCCCATGGCGGCCATGGCCTTGCAGGTGTTGTAGGCGAAACGCTCCACGCCGGTCATCCGTCGTGTGAGGAAGCGTCCGTTGACGTATAGGTGTGGCATGGCGTGTCAAGTGTTTTGGATGAAGGTGATGAGGCGGCTCATGATGTCCTCCCAGTCGTATTCCGCCAACTGTTCTTGTTTGACCCTTGGGCGTTGCTCCAAGGTCTTCACGATGGCCCGCTCCCAGTCATCGGGCTTGTAGCCTTTCACGGTGGTGGCTCCGTCCTTTCCCGCTGCCACCTCCACCATGGCGGTGTTGTGTGCGGTGATGATGGGGCATCCGCAGAGGAGTGCCTCAAGTTGAGGCATACCGAAACCTTCCATCTTCGCTGCGGAAACGAAGCAGTCGGCACTGTGATAGAGGTCGGCAAGCTCGTCGTTGGTGACGTATCCGCAGAAGATGACGGCCTCGCGGGGGTAGCCTTCCTGGCACACGATGTCCTTGAGTGCGGAGTTCTTCCATCCCTTTCCTCCCACCACGACGAGTTGTATGTGGTGGTGTTGGTAAAGTTGTGGCATCAACTGCAGCAGGAACTCCAGGTTCTTGCGTGGCTCCAGAGAACCGACGAAGAGCAGGAAGCGTCCTTGTATGCCGTGCTTGCTCCGGACCCTCGCCTTTTGCTCTTCGCTGTAGGTCTCGGGGTGGTAGAGGTGCCGGTCGGCGGCGTCGCCCACCAGTACCTCATGGCATTTGCGGTGAGGGAAATACTGGTCGATTTTCCCCTTGGTGTAGTAGGAGTTGGCCCACAGGTAGTCGGCCCTTCTCACCGCCGGTCCGAAGAAGACGCTGGTGGCCAGACGGTTGGTCCAGGCCATCGTCTCGCGCATCTCGATGTTCACCACATCATGCACGGTGACGAGTGTCTTTACCTTGGAGGGCAACAACCGTGGCAGGTGTGGCACGGGGGTGTAGTAGAGGTCGATGTCCCATTTTCGGCAGAGGCGTGGCACGAGGGCTTGCAGGGCGAAGATGTTGGGCAGCCGCCGTGGCAGTTTTCCGGAATAGTCGTGCAGGTGTATATTGGGGGTGAGCGGGCCGGTCTCCACGGAGGGGTCCTTCCCCTTTGGCAGCAGCACGTGGAAGGTGTCTCCTGGCCGTTGCTTTGCCCATTCGGTCAGCGCGCAGGTGAGGAAGGTGGTGATGCCGGCGGCGTTTCTCGACCACACTCGGCCGTCAATCAGTATGTTCATTTTCTCTCGTTTTTATATGCCGGTTGTTGTGAACAGTTCCTTGGCCACCCGCCATTTGTCGCTCATCGTTGCGTGGGGGTTGAGCCACATCGTCTGTCGGAGGATGGGGTGCCCTATGCGGAAGAGGATGTATTTCCACCGTGGGCGTGTGAGCTTGAAATAGATGTACTCGCTCTTCTGCTGTCTGAGGCAGTCGCGCAGGAATTTGGAACTCTTCCCGTCCTTGCCGCCCTCGCCTTCGAGGTGTATGATGCGCGGGCCTCTCAGGAGTATGCTCGGATAGCCGTGCTGCACGAAGCGGTGCTGCATCTCGCTCTCCTCGAAATACATGAAGAATGCGGGGTGGAAGGCTCCACATTCGTCGAGTATGTGGCGGGAGACGAAGAGGTCGGCCCCGGTGACGTAGTCCACAGGCATCCACGTGTCGGGAAGGGTGGGAGGGGCTTCGCGGTGGAGGTGCAGGGCTTTGCGCAGGGGGGTGAGGAGGAGTTTGTTGAAGTCGTCGCGCATGCGAGGGAACTTCCCGTATGAGTGGATGGCGTTGCCTTGCCTGTCCTCGAGTATGGCACCGATGGCTCCTGTCGGTTCCTGGCGTTTTTCTGCGAAGTCGAGGAAAAGCTTGACGGCGTTGTTGAGCAGCAGCGTGTCGGAGTTGAGGAAGAAGATGTATCGCCCCCTTGCCTCTTCCAATCCACGGTTGTTGGCCTTTCCGAAACCGAGGTTTTCGCCGGTGGGGATGTATCTTATTCTTGGGTCGTTGGCCAGGGCCTCCGTCGAACCGTCGGTGGAACCGTTGTCCACCACGATGACCTCGTAGCTCACGCCGTGGGTGTGTGCCTCGATGCTGTCGAGACAGGGCTTCAGCACGTGGAGCGTGTTGTAGTTGACGATGATGATGGAGACGTCTGTCACTTGTTCCATATCCCTTTGGCTTTTCCTGTGATGAGTTTTTGGAATTGTATGCGGTTGGCCACCAGACCGGGCAGGTTGATGAGGCACATGGTGGCGAGGAAGCCGGTGATGTCGCCCGTGAGGCGTGCCGCGAGCCATGCCAGGGGGATGAAGGCGATGGCCGCCGCCGTGGTGAAGACCAACTGTAGCCACAGCTTCCCAATGCCGTTGATGAAGTAGCTGTATCGCATGCTGTAGATGATGATGAAGATATAGGCGGCCATGGCGATGGTGAGGCTGCGCTCCACGTGGAGGCCGGGCACCCAGTGGGCATAGACGGGCTCAGCCACAACCACCATCAGGGTCATGGTGGCGAAGATGGCGAGTGTCATCAGGTTGAGGCGCTTCGTGGCACGACGAATCCACTCCACGTCGCCTCGCTCCCATGCGTCGGTGGTGGCGTTCCAGTAGGGCATGCACACGACGGTGAAGGCCACGAGCATGATGCTGAAATAGCGGTAGGCCACCTGGTAGGGCGTCACCATGGCAGGGGTGAAAAGGTGGGAAATGAGGATGTTGGCCGACATGAAGAGGATGATGCTCGACATCTGCATGATGAAGAATTTCACGCCCATGGTCATCACCGCCTTGGCTTGTGCAATGGTGGCCATTCGCAAACTGGGCCGCAGTTGCGGATACCGGTGGTGGAAGGTCCAGGGGTAGGCGAGCAGATAGACGGCGAGGGGGGAGGCCGTGGCGGCGAGGGCTACATGCATGAGGGAATGGCTGCCAGAGCGCCATACGAGCCAGGTGGCTGCCAATGCAAGCGTCTGCCCTCCGGCCACGAGCAGGTTGCTTACGGCGGGCAGTTGAAGACCCATGTAGAAGTTGCCGATGAGTTTCAGGATGAAGGTGGTGCACACCAAGACGATGGTGGCTACAAGCACTTGGTCGAGACCTTCCACCCGCTGCGGCGCGACGTTGAGCAATCCGTAGGTGTCGGTGCACAGCACGAGGAGCGTGAGGACCAGCATGGTGGGCAGCATGATGGCGGTGAGCATGGCGAAGGCGGACGAGACGAGGGAGCGCGCAGCGGTGGTGTCGCCATGTGCCAGGTGCGCTGTCAACTGGTTGCGGAGCCCGTTGCCCAGTCCGATGTCCATGTTCTCTATCCACACCAGCATGCTGCTGATGGTGAGCCACACGCCGTTCTTGTATTCTCCAAGGCAGTTGAGCGTGAGGGGCACCATCAGCAGCACCACGACGGCCGACCATCCCTTGATGAGGAAGGAGCCGAAGATGTTCTTGCGCAGCAGGGTTGTGCGCTGCTCGCTCTGGGTGGGTGTTGCCATGTCTT
>CADBBP010000196.1 GCA_902792855.1 uncultured Prevotellaceae bacterium | reverse complement strand
TATTGGCTGAAGGAGTTTGACCACGACAATGTCAATTCCGTAACCTTCACCAACGTGGAAGCATGGGTGCCCAATGCACCCTACCTCATCGCCACCACGGCCAACTGCAAGGGCAAGAGCCTCGTGCTGAGTGCCAGCGACGCCATTGTCCTGCCCTCTACGGTGAGCCAGGTGGTGAGTGCCAACTACCAATACAACGGCACCACGGGCGACAAGGCGGTGAGCAACGCCTACGTTCTCAACGCTGCCGGCAGTGCCTTCGTTCGCACGGCAAACGCCACGGTGAAGTCAGGACAAGCCTATTTCACAACCACGCTCAAACAAGCTGACGCCCCCTCGCAGTTGCCCATCGGCGGCCTTTTAGGCGATGTCAACGGCGACGGCGAATTAACCATCGTCGATGTCTCACTCACCGTGGAGTACATCCTTGGCTCAGACGTGGCCAACTTCATCGAAGGCAACGCGGACATCAACGGCGACGGCAGCATCACCGTCCTCGACGTGACAGCCATCGTGGAAATCATCATGAGCAACTAAACATCATCCATGAGAAGAGCACTCCTCGTACTGTTGACAACCGCAGCCGTCAGCGCCTTCCCCGGCACCCCCAACCCTCGCACACAAGCCATGCGGAGAGCCAGCCTCTTCCTGTCATCGAGGGGAAAGAAGGACATCCAACTGACACTCGCCCACCAAGGGCGGCCAGCAGGTCGGCAGCAGGACACAGACGAGGCGTGCTACTACGTCTTCAACCAACCTGGCGAAAAAGGGTTTGTCATCATCGCAAGCGACGATGGCGGCGAGGTGTTGGGCTACGCCGACCACGGCCACTTTGACACCTCACTCATCCCCGACAACATGCAAGTGCTGCTCGACAGCTATGCAGAGGAAATCAGCCAGGCAAGGACAGCGGCCACCACCTCGTCATCCGACGATGTGAAAAACACCTCGTGGCAGGTGGTGCTTCCGCTGCTCACCAGCAACTGGAACCAGAAATACCCCTACAACCTGCTAAGCCCCACCATCAGCGGCAAGCAGACCCCCACCGGTTGCGTGGCAACAGCACTGGCACAGGTGATGTACTACCACAAATGGCCCTTGAAAAGCACTACCGAGATACCTGCCTACGGTAGTTTACCGGCACTGCCGCCCACCACTTTCGACTGGGCCTCCATGACGGACTCCTACCCCAACAGCGACAACCTCGACGACACCTCCAATTTGGCCGTGGCCACCCTGATGCAATATTGCGGTCGCGCCGCAAAAACAACCTATGGTTCCAGCGCATCCAGCGCACCCACCGCCGCCCTCTGCGACATCCTGCACCATTGTTTCGGCTACAACGGACAAGCAAGAGAGGTGTGCCGCAACAACTACGGAGCCGTGGAATGGGAACGGCTCATACACAGCGAACTGACCGCCGGGCGACCGGTGTTCTTCAGCGCACAGTCGTCCGGAGCCGTGCACGCTTTCGTCTGCGACGGTTACGACGGCAACGGACTATTTCACATCAACTGGGGATGGGGCGGTCTGGCCAACGGCTATTTCAAACTTCAAGCACTCAACCCCACCTCGCAAGGCGTGGGAGGCAGCACCGGATGCGGAGGGTACTCCATCAACCAGCATGCACTCGTGGGCGTCAGCCCATGGGAGGTGGAAAGGGGGCCGCTGCCCTCCTGCAGCGGCATCGCCACCAACAGCATCTCCCTTGTAAACAGTTCCGGCGAAAAAACAACAAAGGGCACATACACCTACGACAACTCCGTCGGCCTGGCCAACGCCAAGGTGTATTATAGTTTCAGCCAAGCAGGACTGGCCCCCTCCTACGACATCGCCATAGGACTATATGACAGCGAAGGACGATTGCTTGGCATGAAACCGATGGGGAACTACAGCCTGTCGAGTGTGAAAACGACCATCGACAGCACCTTCACCCTCGCCGGGCTCGGCAAAGGACTTGGCGACGGGGCCTACACCATCCGTGGAATCGACCGCAACGGCTCCTCAGGGGAATGGTTTCCAAACCTCAACTCGGAAAACAACTACTTGAAAGTGGTGAAGAGCAACGGAAAATACACCGTTACAACCACGAAGGTCACGACCATCCCCGATTTGGAGGTGTCGGAAGCGAAACAAACTTTCCAGCGCGGCGTGTCACCACTTTGTGTGACCGCCCATGTGAGGAACAAGGGGGAAAGCGAGGTCAACACCCGCCTATACCTCTATATGAATACCTCATGTGTCGCCTACGAACAAGTTTACCTCCCACCCGGAGGCGAGGACGACGTGGAATTCTATTTCTACCGGCAGACGCTCACCAACAAGATGCAAATCTCCACAGCCGCCGGTCCTTCCAACGTACTCTATTGCGAAGAAGAATTCACACTGACCAAGACCAATCCAACGCCCAAACTGACCATGGTGTCATCGCAGGTGAAGAATACGGAGGGCAACTATTTGTATGGCTCGCTCATCGAAGGAAGCGCCACCTTTAGCAATACATCCGACAAGGACTACGACACCTTCATCACCATACAGTTGCAGAAGCCCACGCCATCGGGCTCCTGGGCGGCATACAACATCAACATCCCCACCAAAATCCCCGCCGGTGAGACAGGCACCGTGGACTACACTTTCCCTATCCGTGTGGACGAGAAATTCAACATCAAGATATTCAACTGCATCACCTCCTTTATCACCATAGGCGCAAAGACGGTAAAGCCCGGGGTCATCACCTGGACGGCAGACGGAGAGCGCCAAGCCACCGCCCCAACCCAAACCATCGAGATCCCTTCCAACGCAGCAGCTGTCAGCCTCGAGGAACTGGGACTCCTCGAAGCCTACACCATCAAGCCCAACAACAACCCCAACACCCTCTACTACATCGCCCCGGAGGCCTCCATCCCAAGCGTACTGAAAGGCAAGAACGTGGTGAGGGGACATGAAGCCGAAACCTTCCACCTCGTGGATGGCCATGGCTACCATGTGCCGAAAAACTTCCACACCGGCAAGGCGAACTACACCCGCACACCAACCCTTGCCTGCAACACACACGTGGGGTGGCAGACCATCACACTCCCCTTCGCCGTACAAAACGTCATCTCCAACGGCAAGGCCATCCCACGTCTCAAGGAGAAGGACGGCGACACGCCCGGCTACTGGCTGTGGGAGTTCTCCGGCGACAACGGACACACCGTGACCTTTGCCGACGCGACAACCTGGACACCCAACACCCCTCGCATCATCGGAACCACAGCCCACTGCAAGGACAAGCCCCTCGTGCTGAACGCCACCAACGCCATGGTGCTGGCTTCGCCCGCATGCAGCGTTGCAAGCAAGAACTACCGGTTTGCCAGCAACGTGGGAGACAATGCTGTCTCCGGCGGCTACGTGATGAACAGCACCGGCAGTGCATTCCGCCGCGCCTCCAAAGCCTCGGTTAGAGCTGGCGAAGCCTGTTTCACCACCAGCCTTCCAGCAGCCACGGCACCAGCGCTGTTGCTCATCAACGGCCTTGTCGGCGACACCAACGATGACGGGATGCTCACCGTTGCCGATGTCAGCCTGTCCATAGAGCACATCCTTCAGAAAAATATCACCAACTTCATGGAGGCCAATGCCGACATCAACGGAGACGGCTCCATCACCATCTCAGACGTGACAGCCACCGTGGAAATCATCATGAACGAATAATCAACGGTGGCAGAAATAACGAAAATGGCAAGGTTTTTGCTGTAAGGAAAGTAAACAAAACTCACAATTATGAAAAAAGACAAGGAAAAAGAAGAAATAGACGAGCAAGAAAAGGATTTGAACAATCCTCAAGAGCCTGAATCAGAGGACAACAGCAATGAAGGAGCCGCTGACGAAGAGACACAAGAGGCCACAGACCCTTTGGAGGCCGCCAACAAGCAGATTGCCGAACTCAATGACAAGTTCCTGCGCAAAGTAGCCGAGTTTGACAACTATCGCAAGCGCACGCTGAAAGAAAAAGCCGACTTGATTCTCAACGGCGCAGAGAAGACGCTGACCAAAATCCTGCCCGTCATCGACGACATCGAGCGGGCGATAGAGAACGGCAATAAGACCGACGACGTGGAGACGCTCCGCGAAGGCATGGACCTGATTTACAAAAAATTCATGAAAATCCTCAAGGGAGAGGGCGTGGAGGTCATCCCCACCACGGGAGAGGACTTCAACACCGACTATCACGAGGCCATCGCCATGGTGCCCGGGATGGGCGACGAGAACAAAGGCAAGGTAATCGACTGTGTGCAGACCGGCTACACACTCAACGGAAAAGTCATCCGATATGCCAAAGTGGCAGTAGGACAATAATAGCAAGCAATGGCAACCAAGAGAGACTACTACGAGGTGCTTGGCGTGTCCAAAAACGCCAGCGAGGACGAAATCAAGAAAGCCTATCGCAAGATAGCCATCAAATACCACCCCGACCGTAATCCCGGCGACAAGGAGGCGGAGGAGAAGTTCAAGGAGGCCGCCGAGGCCTACGATGTGCTGCACGACCCCGCCAAGAGGCAGCAATACGACCAGTTCGGCTTTGACGCCCCAGGAGGCTTCGGAGGCTTCAGCGGAGGTGGGTTCACCGTCGATGACATCTTCTCCATGTTTGGAAGTGTCTTCGAGGGTGGCTTTGGAGGCTTCGGGGGCTTCGGTGGACAGCGACGCTCCTCGCAGCGCAAATACCGAGGCGGCGACCTGCGCCTGAAGGTGCGCCTCAACTTGCAAGAAGTGGCCAGCGGTGTGACGAAAAAATTCCGCGTGAGGAAAGACATCACCTGCCCCGAATGCCACGGCACAGGCTGTGAGGGCGGCAGCACACCAGAGACCTGCCCCACCTGCAACGGAAGCGGCTACACAGTACAAACCAAGCAGACACTCTTCGGCGTGATGCAGACGCAGGGAGCCTGCCCCACCTGCCACGGCGAAGGCACCATCGTGAAGAACAAGTGCCAGCACTGCGGAGGCGACGGAGTGGTGAAAGGCGATGAAGTCGTGGAGGTGAAAATCCCCGCCGGCGTGGCCGACGGCATGGTGCTCACCATGCAGGGGAAAGGCAACGCCGGCATGCACAACGGGGTGGCCGGCGACATCCAAGTGTTCATCTCAGAGGAAGACGACAGCACCTTTGTTCGTCAGGACAACGACTTGATATACAACCTCCTGCTCGACTTCCCCACAGCAGCTCTTGGAGGAGAGGTGAAAATCCCCACCGTGGACGGCAAGACACTGAAAATCACCCTGGAGCCAGGCATACAGCCCGGCACCACCAAGCGTCTGCGCGGCAAAGGGTTGCCAGCCGTGCAGGGCTATGGCAGCGGCACGGGCGACATCATCGTCAACATCAGTGTCTATGTGCCGAAAACCCTCTCACGCGAGGAGCGCGAGGCTTTGGAGAAGATGCAGAAGAGCGACAATTTCAAAAGCGACAAAGCCACCAAGCAAAGTATCTTCCAACGCTTCAAGAATTATTTCAGCTAACCCACTCCGCCGATGACCTACAAGGAAACGGGAGAAAGTGGGAGCCGGAGCTTACAAGGAAGGGTTGTCCAACACGCTCGCCTTAGACGAGCATTTGGGGCATCCCCATCGTCGATTCCCCACCATCCATATAGGCGGAACCAACGGCAAAGGCTCTGTCTCACACTCCCTTGCAGCCATCTTGCAAGCAGCCGGAAAACGCGTAGGGCTCTACACCTCACCACATCTCGTGGACTTTCGCGAACGTATGCGAGTGAACGGCGAATGTGTTGATGAACAATATGTTGTGGACTTCGTGTCCAAGCACCGCGATTTTTTCGAGCCGCTACACCCCTCTTTCTTCGAACTCACCACCGCGATGGCCTTCGACTGGTTCGCACAGCAGCAAGTCGATGTGGCCGTGGTGGAAGTGGGGCTTGGCGGACGCCTC
>CADBBP010000195.1 GCA_902792855.1 uncultured Prevotellaceae bacterium | reverse complement strand
CAAATTCCATCATAAAGAAAATTGACTTTCACTTCGTACGTCGACCGTTGGTTCTTTAATTCTAAAATTCGTGATAGAAAAGGTGGGAAACTTCAGTTAATTACTGCGTTCCTCGTGGAGCTTCGACAAATCTCTCAAAGTAATAAGGTGGAAAACATCAGTAAATGATTATGGCTTTAGTTCACGGTATTTGAAGTTTTTGAACGTGGCGTAGCCCTCGCCTTCGCAGAACAGCCCCGGGAGGATGCTCTGGAAGTCGTAGAGCGTGTTGTGGTTGAAACCCGATACCTCTTGTCCCCAAGTCTCCCGTTTCCATTCCTTTCCATCCTGGCTCCAGAACGCCGTCACTACATGCGCGTCGTTGCGAAGGCGCAGCCACAGATGGCTGCTGCCTGACTGTCCTACGCCGTTGGACTTGTTGCGGCGATAGCGATAGCGGCGGTTGGTGTCAAAGCCGGTTCCCACATTGTAGTCTGCGTTGTAGTAGAGGCATAGTCCGGCTTTCACCTCACCATGGAGCACTATCTCTGCCTCTATCTCATAGCGATGGGCGCCCGCGATGAACATTATCGGAGAAGATGAGCTTAGGGAGCTTCCCTGTCCCTGAAGGGTGAGCACACCGTCCTTGATGGTGGTGCGAGAGGGAGAGAACTGTTTGTAGAAACGCCAGTCGAGACCGATGCGGAATTCCGGCAGATGGGCAAGGCGGCTGATATTCCCGCCTTCTGCCTTCGCCTGTGGAGGAAGGGGCAGGGGGTGGCTGGCATCACCGCCGTCGGAGGCAATCCATCCGTCGGGGGTGAAATGTATGGGTTCCATCAGTGTCTGTCTTCCCAAGTTGTAGAATCCATTCTCATAAGCGTGATAGACGCAATACCATTGTCCCTCGGGGGTGTCGATGAGAGAGCCATGGCCACGAGACCACCAGCGGTCGCTGTTGTTGTAGGTGTGGATGAGAGGGTTGGAAGGCATGTTCTCCCACGGACCGTCGATGGACTTCGAGCGTGCCACCACCACCATGTGGCTGGTGGGAGGGCCGGCGGTGCCACCCTCCGCGCTGATGTAGTAGTAATAGCCACCGATGTGGTAAAGTTTGGGGCCTTCCAGGCAGAAGCCTTCGGTGACCCATTCCTCGGGATATTGCCATCCGTCATAGAAATGGACTTTAGAGCCTGCCACCACGGAGAGGCAGTCATCGGAGAGTGTCCAGCGGTTTCCGCCGCTCATGACCAGATAGCACCTCCCGTCATCACCTTCGATGAAGCAGGGGTCGATGTCGCCGATGTTGAGGTCTATGGGGTCGCTCCACGGGCCGTATGGGGAATCTGCCCATACCACGCAGTTGGTGCGACGTTCACCGTGGACGGTGAAATAGATGTAGTATCTGCCTTTGTGTTTCTTGATGTCGGGGGCCCAGATGCTCCCAAGGTAGGTCTTCAGTGCATAGCTGACCGGTTCCCAGTTGACCAGGTCACGGGAGTGATACACCACCAACCCCGGCACATAGTCGAAAGCCGAGTTGGTCAGGTAGTAGTCCTTTCCGTCGCGTAGGATGGTGGGGTCTGGGAAGTCACCACCGAGGATGGGGTTGGTGTATGTGCCTTGGGCGTTCATGGCCATAGGCGCAAGAAGCAGAAAGGAAAGGAAAAGCAGTTTGATGGCTCTCATTTTTTGGAAGAGATGGCGTGCTCGTTCCATGGAATGCAACTTGAAGACAACTTTTTTCGGAGTCGCTGCAAAAGTATTCAGTTTTAGTCTCATAGTCTTGTCTCTTTGTTCATATCGTCATTTCGATGGAGCACCCTTTGTGTTTGGTCAGAACCCTCTGGCTTTCAGCAATGATGACGTGTCAGGGGACTTCATCCCGGTGAAGTCGGTGAACATCTCCATCAGGTCACGCGTGTTGCCTCGGCTGAGAATCTTGTCTCGGAAAGCCTGGCCCACCTCTGGCTTCAAAGGGCCGTGAGCCTTGAAATAGTCGGCTATGTTGGTGGCAAGAACCTCCGTCCACAGGTAGCTGTAATAGCCGGCGGCATAACCGCCACCCCACACATGGTTGAAATAGGAGGTGTAGTAGCGGGGAGGAATCTGCTCGTCATAGACACCGGCTGCCTTGAGGGCGGCCGTCTCGAAAGCCTGAGCGTATGGGGCGGTGGGAATCTCCTCCAAGGACAACTTGTGCCACTCCAAGTCGAGGCAGGTGGCGGCAAGGTTCTCGCCAAGGGCGTAGGCGGGTTGGAAGTTGATGGAACTGAGCATCTTCTCCTTCAATGCCGACGGCATGGGCTGTCCGGTGACAGCATGCTTGGCGTAGTGGTCGAAAATCTCCGGGATGGAGGCGAAGGACTCGTTGAACTGGGAGGGCATCTCCACAAAGTCGCGAGCCACGGCAGTGCCGCTCAGGGCGTTGTACTTGCAGTTGGAGAGAATGCCGTGAAGGGCATGGCCGAACTCATGGAAGAGGGTGGTCACCTCGTCCCACGTGAGCAGGGAGGGCTGCCCGTCGGGAGCCTTGGCGTTGTTGCACACGTTGAAGATGAGGGGTGTCTGCTGACGCAGGTTGCTTTGCTTGGCAAAGGAACTCATCCAAGCGCCACCGCGCTTCGTGGGCCGGCGGAAATAGTCGTTGTAGAAGAGCGCGAGCGTCTTGCCGTCACGGTCGAGCACCTCATATACCTTCATGTCGGGATGATAGACGGGGATGTCCTTGCGCTCCTTGAATTGGAGGCCGTATGCACGATGGGCGGCGTAGAACACTCCGTTCACCAACACGCTGTCGATGTTGAAATAAGGCTTCACCTCGTCTTCGGAGAAGTTGTAAGTGGCCTTCTTCATCTTTGACGAGTAGTAAAAACGGTCGTAAGGCATCAGGTCGATGTCGGCTCCCTCATACTCACGGGCGAAAGCCTGGATGGCCTTGGTCTCCTCCGCAGCCTTGGGGGCATACTCGCGGATGAGTTGCTGCAAGAAGGCATCTACTTGTTCGGGGGTCTTGGCCATCGTCTTCTCCAACGACAGAGAGGCGTAGTTCTTGTAACCCATCAGAAGGGCTTTCTCTGCGCGAAGGCGGGCAATCTCCACCACGATGGGGAAGGTGTTGAACGACCGCGTGCCGTCGGAGCGGTGGATGGATGCCTCATACACGCGCTTGCGAAGCTGGCGGTTTTCCAAACTGGCGAGCAGAGGCTGCTGCGTCGTGTTGATGATGACGATGCAGTAGGGGGTCTTGCCCTCACGGCTCTCGGCGTCTTTCTTGCATTGGGCAATGTCGGCCTCGCTAAGTCCGGCCAGCTCCTCCTCGCTGTTCACCCACACCACGGAGTTGTTGGTGGCTGTGGGGAGAAGGTCGCCCCATTGCTGTTGGAGTTCGGCGATGCGGAGGTTGAGTTCCTTCATGCGCGACATCTTGTCGTCGGACAAGAGTGCGCCGGAACGGACGAATTCCTTGTAGGTCTCTTCCAGCAATTTTTTGTCCTCGCCTTTCAAGGACTTGTATTGATGGTCGTAAACGTATTTGATGCGCTCGAACAATGCCTTGTTGAAGGTAATCTCGTTCTCCAAATCGGTGAGCATGGGGGTGACGGCCTTTTGTGTCTCGGCTATCTCAGGTGTCTTGTCGGCACTCACGAGTGCATAGAAGATGCTGGTCACGCGGTCGAGCAGCAAGCCGCTTTGCTCATAGGCGACGATGGTGTTCTCAAAGGTGGGCTTTTTCTTCTCGGACACAATGCGGTTGATGTCGTCGCGCTTCTGCTGGATGGCAGCCTTGAAAGCAGGAAGATAATCGGATGACTTGATTTTGCTGAAGTCGGGGGCGCCAAAGGGCAGGGTGCTTGGCTGCAGCAATGGGTTGTCGGAGGTGCTTTCATACTCCATGGTGGCGGCAGGCGACTGAAGCATCGTCCCGCTCAGGCAGATGGTCAAGAATGTCTTCAAAATGTTCATAGATTCAATGGGTTGTTAGGTGTTTGCATGGTCACAAGGAGGCTCCTCGTGCTTTCTGGGGACAAAGTTACGAATAAACGAGCAAAAAGGAAAAAGGAAAGGAAACTTTTCTTTTTCCTTTTTCGAGCGGAGGTAACTTATCTAAAGTTACGAATCAAATCCATTACGAGATGATTTTCAGTCCGATGATGGATGCAATCAGTGTCGTGAGGAAAAATAGCCGCCAGAATGTTGCTGGTTCCTTGAAGATGAATATGCCCACGAGTACGGCACCGACTGCCCCTATTCCTGTCCAGACAGGATATGCCGTGCCTATTGGTAGTGTCTGGGTGGCCTTGGCCAACAATACAGCGCTCAATACATAAAATGCTGCAAACCCTGCTATCCAAGTCCACCACTCCGAGCCACATACGCCCTTGGCACGTCCAAGACAATAGGTGAATGCCACCTCGCAAAGTCCCGCGAAAATCAAAATAATCCAATTCATTTCTGAAATAATCTCGCCTGTTCGAGGGCTGCAAGACTATCTCGGCGACTCCTTCCAAGGCGGTGCAAAGATACATCTTTTTATTGAATTTGTGCTTCCATAGCGAGAAAAAGACATGGTTTTGCTTACGTAGTAAGGAGACACGACGGTTAACAAACGTTAATCTTCTAAAGTTTTAGAAGATTTCCTTGCTTGTTCTAAGTTTTTAGAATATCTTTGTGGCGTAATTCTAAAAGTTTAGAAGATGAAAGACAAGAAACAGCTCACCAAATCAGAGACCCAGGTGATGAAAGCCCTTTGGGAGCTTCCCGGAGGCCAGGGTTATTCATCGGAAATCATGGCTGGCCTACCCGAGCCCAAGCCAGCCCCCACCACGCTGCTCACATTCCTGAAAATACTCAAGGATAAGGGGTTTGTGTCAAGTGTGAAAAAAGGCAAGGCACATCTTTTCTGCGCCATCGTAAAACGCGAGGACTACATGCGGAATTATATGGAAGATGTGAAAAACACTTTTTTCAGTGGTTCCCTGACATCACTCGTTTCTTTTTTTGCAAAGGAGGAGAACTTGAGTGATAAGGAGATAAGTGACATCATCAACATCATCAACCATCAAAAATCTTAGTCGGATGTTGGAACTAAATTGGTGCCTCCATCCACTGGAGGGAATAGTACTGGCAGGCGTCATGTTTGCGCTCTACTATTGGGTTATACGTCTGCGATGTCGTGCCCGAATGGCGCAAGCATTTATTTTTGTTGCCATATTGGCTGTGACTCTCTGCACTTTCATCACTTTGTCTGTAACGGTCGAAGTAGATAAACCTGCATACTCCAACCATGCGACAACACAAGTAACGCTGCCACAATCCTCTGAAATGGGAGAGGTTGCGGACAGCCCAATAAGTCAGGAGGTATCAACGTTGCCGGATGTATTGAGTAATGACTTTTCAATGCTGCAACACAACAACCTCTTGACATGGCTCTATGCTGCCGGTGTCGTGGCAGTACTGACAGGCTTTTTCGTGCAAATGCTATGGTATGGGCGCATGCGGAAGAAAAGCACACTTGAAACAAAGGATAAGGGGGTGGACGTTTTCACGGCACCTTGCGGCACCCCCTTCTCGTTTTTTCATAGTGTGTTCTTGCCGTCAGACCTCGACGATGATGTCAGGCGTCATGCCCTGATACATGAGAAATGCCACATCCACCACCATCATTTCTTCAAATTGTGTTTGATGCTGTTTCTGGTCGCATTCAATTGGTTCAACCCGTTCGTGTGGATGTTTTTCAGTGAAATGAAGATGCAGCAGGAACTGGAAGTGGACATGGATGTGTTGGAGAAGGGCATCGACCGTCGCAATTACCAAATGAGCTTGCTGAAAGTTTGTGTACAAAACAGTCGGTGGCTGGTGG
>CADBBP010000194.1 GCA_902792855.1 uncultured Prevotellaceae bacterium | reverse complement strand
GGGATGGGCATACGACACCAAGGAGGAGGTGCTGGCAGCTGCCAAGTGCTCCGCCGAATGCACACACAACCACCCGGAGGGCATCAAGGGCGCACAGGCGACGGCACTGTGCATCCTGATGGCACGCCAGGGTGCGACAAAAGAGAAAATCCGGAAAGCCATCGAAAAGGAATTCGGATATGACCTTGCCTTCACATGCGACGGCATCCGTGGCAGCTACGGATGGGGATCCACCTGTCAGGACACTGTGCCACAGGCGATAGTGGCTTTTCTCGACGGCACGGACTTCGAGGACTGCATACGAAACGCCATCAGCATTGGTGGTGACTCGGACACGCTCGGCTGCATCACAGGCTCCATTGCAGAGGCATTCTTCGGCATCCCGAAAGAAATCTACGACAAGGGACTTGAATATCTCACACCTCACTTCAAGAATGTCGTGAGGGAGTTCGAAGGAAAATACGGCAACAAGGTGATATGACATCAAACGTTTGTAATGAAGATTCATGGACAAAGAAAAAATTAAAGCACTTATTGAGGAAATCAGACTTTCCGGAACAAAAGAACTGGTTTACTTCCCATGGGAGCATGTCTTCGACAGCATGTTGAATTACCCGGAGAAAGTATGCCTTTCTTATGAGACATGCCCCGACTGCGGAGAACAACTGATACAGGTGTATTTCTCCTCGCCATCATGGACATGGGAACAGCTGTGCGGAAGGGCGGGCGACATGCTCATTTGCCCCAAATGCCATGCGCAACAGGAATTCAGGCTGACTCTCATGAACTGACTTCCCCCTTGCCCAAAAATCATATAATAAAGAATATCTTTTATGGATCTAAGAAGATTGTTTGGAATCAAGAAAGCCGTGGACTGCCAGCCCAAAGAGGGTAAGCATGACACTGATGATATGGAGAAAACCATGCGACATATGGAAGAAGAGAAGACTGATATTCTTGACGACAATCATGAATATGAGGAAGCAAGGAAACGTGTCATGCAACTGGCAGGCCATGGATCACTGAACATGGGCTCATATGCTGATGACGTCGATGTAAAAATGGGGCTTCCGGAAATGAACTATTACAACGTAACTGTCTTGTGCGACAAGTTGCTGATGAAGAACGGAAAGGCAAGAGAAGGTGTCATTGCAATAACAGGAGAGGTGTTTAAAAATATTTCCATCCTGAATTTGGAGCAGCAAAGCAGTGGATTCAGGATATTGAAGAAAATGAAAGAAAAAGACATGCCGGAAGTTCTGCTCCTGAAAGTGAGTCCGGAGGATATCAAGGAAGAACTCATCATACCCGACAAAGAATATGTTTGGGATGGGTTCGCATGGGATGAAAATTATCGCAACCCCGACACACTCAATCCTTCCGACATCGTAAAGGGCACCCACCAAGTGCCTACGGCAAAGTACGGGCATCGCTTCATACTAAATTTCTCCGTATCAGGGGAATTCAAACTTGATATGTATTTCATCCCCAAAGACGGTGGCAAGACGAAATGGATATTTAGCAAAAGCTTTTGCTGCAAATAGCCATCAACCGAGCATCCAAAACCGGCACCCCGCCGACATGCCGCCAATCCTCCATCATGGGGGATGTGAGGACCATAATCTGTTGGCAACTGCAAAAGAGCAACATCAAGTCACAATATTTTACTCTTATGACCATCATACATGCCAATGACCCCACGACACGATTCCTATCCCTGCTCTACAACCAGAGGGAGGACATAAAGGCACGCATCACGGAGAAAAGCACCAACATGGACGTCATACGCGCCATCCGCGGCGACGACACAATAATGATGCTCGGGCACGGCAACGAGGCGGGATTGTGCACCATCCTCGACGAGAACCTCGACTTCGAGCGCTTGATTGTCAACAGCGGCCACGTGCAGTTCCTACGGGGCAAGACCTGCATCGGCATATGGTGCAAGGCCGACAAGTTTGCAAAAGACTACAAGCTGCACGGGCTCTTCTCCGGGATGATAATCTCCGAACTGTACGAGGCGTCCAAAGAGCATGTCGCAACCACCAAGGAGGAGATTGACCGCGAGATGGTCAAGTTTGCCTCCCGGCTGCGGGACTGCATCAGCCAGCATGCCCTCAAGGACGTTCCCGCGAGGATGCGAGAACTGGATGACGTGGGGTCCGAACTGACACAATACAATTACAACAACCTTTACTATTTTGAATAAGACTGATTATGAGTTTCGATTATCTGGATGACTTGTTCGGCAAGTTCAGGAAAAAGAAGACAAAATTTTCCGAAGTTGAGAAAAGGGCGGCCAGCCTGTTGTCCGAATACGCAAGCGGCGCCATCCAAAAGGATGATTTCGGCGACCAGATGGAACAGGTGGACATTGATTTCCTCAAACTGACAACCGACGAAGACGGATCCATCGTCTTCAGCCAAGACACACCATTATGGCTCAACCTCTTTCTTGGAAACAAATTCAGACGATGGAACCAGATCCGAAAGGTCATCAACAATTCAAGGAATGACCCTAATGTCACATCCACTCCTGAATGGGGGAAAGCCTTGCAGGTGATGAGCGACGAAGACAAGAACCTCAAGGAGGCAGTGAGATACTGCCTTAAAGAAATCGGAAAATAACGACCTATGGAACAACAATACGTCACTCCCCTCCTGGAGGCCTACATCCGGGGATATGAGAAAAGACACAAGGGCATGCCCGAAGCCCCTGAGCGCAAAGACCATTACTTCAAGGTGAAGGAGGACTTGCCGAGGGTGAGGGCGGTGCTGGGCTTCCTGCAAGGCGTCATGCCGGCAGGACAATGCCAGTCGCTCCTCGACGTGGGAAGCGGAAGAGGTGCGTTCCTCTTCCCCCTGCTCAGGGACTTCCCTTCCCTGGAGGTGACGTGCATCGACATCCTTCCCCATCGGGTGGAACTGCTACAATGCCTGCATGACGGTGGCATCACCAACCTGCACCCCGTCATGGATGACATCTGCTCATACAACGCTCCCGACAAGTCGTTCGACGTGGTGACCATGCTGGAGGTGATGGAACACATCCCCGACACCGATGCCGTGGTGCGCAACGCCGTCCGGCTGGCACGCAACTACATCGTCGTGTCGGTGCCGTCGAAGCCCGACGACAACCCGGAACATATCCACCTCTTCTCCAATGAAGACTTGAAATCGCTCTTTCTGGAGCATGGCTGCAAGAAGGTGAAGTTCATGTCGGTGACCAACCACCGCATCATGGTGGCACAACGGTAATCCCCGCACGACCATGCCACACATCTCAAAACCACCAAACCACACTCATGAAACTCGAAGACATCATCATCAAATACCCCCGCACGCCACACATCCAGGGTTCGCGCCTGCAGCCCGGGGACGAGGACCTGCTCAAGCAGATGAGCTCGTTCAAGGGGTTCGACGATGTGGAGGACGTGGTGAACCGACTGGAGGACCATCTTGCCTCAATGCGCTACAGGGTGGAGCCTGTAATACTGTTGGAGAGCAACGACCGCCTGCGCGGACTGGATCACATCACACCGCTGCACGACGCCATCGTAGAAAAGAAGCCGATGAACATCACCTACCTATCCTTCCATTGGCCTGAGCCACAAACGTTCTGCTTCTCTCCTTATATTTTAAAGGAGTTCCGCAACCGATGGTTCGTTTTCGGCAGAAGGCACGACTCTACAGAGCAAATCTTGCAAAACTTAGCACTCGACCGAATCGAGGAGGTCTCCCCTGCCCCGAAAAACGAGCGCTATGTAAAGGACAAGTCCTTCCATCCTCAGCGATATTTCAGCGAGATGATTGGTGTGTCACGTTGGCCGGATGACAAGGTGGAGCACATAGAATTCCGAGTGAGCGCCTCCCAGGTACCATACGTAACCACCAAACCATTCCACCAAAGTCAGAAGGAGGTCTCACAGATGGAGGATGGCAGTGTCATCTTCAGCATAGATGTCATCCTCAACTTTGAACTGGAGCGCGACATCTTGGGATTCGGAGAGGGAATAACCGTAATCTCACCCGATTCACTGGCAGGCAAGATACAGAAAAGGCTACAAAAGATGCTCGCCAACTACGAAAAACACTGAAAAAACAACTTTTTCCAAAACTTTTTTGCAAGTGCGCAATAAACCTGCGCACTTCGAACCTACCTTTGCATCAGAAATCACGAACAAGGGGTTTCAAAACCCCAAGTGAGTGAGATCGACAAGGGCGGCTGACGCATGGGAGAGATACTTCGAATTTTTCTACATTGACGAAGATAGCCGCAACGGTTGGAAGCCGAAAGGCCGACACCATTGGCGGAAAGGCAGGGCAACCTCCTGTTCAGAACAGTCTGGGCAAATTTACCGGATGTCACGAAAGTGAATCCAAATTTTTTACCGCTCTCCCCGCCACCTGAGACCGCAAGCCGGGAAATCCATTCATGGACGAACCGAAGCGTAGGAAGGTGGCATTATCGCCGCCCTTGCTTTTCAACAGAAGCGCTCTTTGAACAACTGATAAGCGACTATGAGTTACAACGACAAGCTTCGTTGTGACAATCTGACCACCAACCATGAGGGAGCCGTGGCATGGCGCATGACACCCGAATGGGAACTCTACACCACTGTCGTGACGACGATGGGCACGGAGGACAAGTACTACGAAGGTGGCGAGGTGCGCATCCAGCGCATCGCTGACCTGGTACGTCGGGTCGACCCGGTGTTCGTGGCACAGCTGGCCATCTACGCCCGCGAACAGATGCACCTGCGCAGCGTTCCCCTGCTCCTGCTCGTGGAACTCTCGATGCAGCACGAGGGTGACTCGCTCGTGAGCCGCGCCGTAAGCCGCACCATCCAGCGCGCCGACGAGATGGCAGAACTGCTGATGTGCTACCAATGGCGCACGCACGCGAAGCATCTCGACAAGGTGAGCCACCAACTGCTCAAGGGACTGGCAGAGGCGTTCTGCCATTTCGACGAGTACCAACTGGCGAAGTACGACCGACGCCAGAACAAAGTGGTGACGATGCGCGACGTGCTCCTCCTGGCACATCCGAAACCGAAGGACGAGGCACAGGCGCTGCTCTTCCGAAAGGTGCTCAACGGCACACTGGAGACCCCCTACACATGGGAGACCCAACTGTCGGCTCTCGGACAGAGGCACTTCACCTCAAAAGAGGAGGAAAAGGCAGCCAAGCGCGAGGAATGGAGCAAGCTGATCGCCAGCAACCGCCTGGGCTACATGGCCACGCTGCGCAACCTGCGCAACTTGCTGTGCCTTGGGATTGGCTACGAGAGCTTGGAGAAGGTCTGCAGGTTCCTGTCGGACGAGACCGCCGTGAGGCGGAGCAAGCAACTCCCCTTCCGCTTCCTTTCCGCCTTCCTGGAACTCTCTGGAAGTGAAGACTGGACAAACATGGACATCAAGAATGCAATGTCCAAGACCAGGAAGAAAAAGGGGAAGGCCAAAAAGAGGATGGCCGAGATGATGCAGGGTATCTACCCCACCTGGTTAAGAAAGGTGAAAAGGCACCGTCACGCCGCAAGTTCACTGTTTGACGTGGCTGTCATCCGTGGAAATTTGGACTATCATCCCAAGAAGTTTCACTTCCGGCTGAGAGAACGCGGCAAGAAAAAGTATGCCCAGCCCAACCAGAAATGCCAGGCCATCCGCCAAAGGCTGAGCGACCGCCTCTCATACCTCATGCATCATGAGGAAAAGCTGCAGCGCAAGCTGGAGAAACGGATGAAGAAGGGAAAGGGCAACCATTCCATGGTGCTTCAGGCACTCGAGCAGGCCGTCCGCCACACGGCAGGCAACATCGCCGGCTTCACACCCGACACCCGCGTGCTGCTCGCCAGCGACAC
>CADBBP010000193.1 GCA_902792855.1 uncultured Prevotellaceae bacterium | reverse complement strand
TGGATTTCTGGGGCATGGTTGGATTGCTCCACGACATTGACTATGAATTGTATCCAGAGGAACATTGCATCAAGGCACCTGAACTGCTTCGCGAAGGAGGCGTGGGAGAAGAAATGATTCACGCCATCTGTAGCCATGGCTACGGCCTGCATGTAGATGTAAAGCCTGAACACCTGATGGAGAAGGTGCTCTACGCTACCGACGAACTGACCGGACTGATATGGGCGGCAGCACTGATGCGGCCATCGAAGAGCGTTCAAGACATGGAACTGAAGTCCCTCAAGAAGAAGTACAAGTCGAAGGGTTTTGCCGCAGGCTGCTCTCGTGAGGTGATTGAAAAAGGGGCGGAAATGCTGGGGTGGCCCTTGGACGAGGTGTTGCAAAAGACCATTGAAGCCATGAGAGAGTGTGAAGCCCAGGTAATGAAGCGGAGTAGTATGTTCGCGAGGTCATAAGGTAAAGAGGTTCAAAAATGGGGGGCTTGAGTAATTATACGTTAATTGTTGGCCATAGATATGCATAATAAGGGGATTTGTTATGGTTGGCTTGTTTTTTGCAAAAAATTTTTGATTAATTCGTGGAAATTCGTGTTAAAAAAATATTCGCAGAAAAGTCACATTCGTGGTAATTTGCGTTAAAAAATATTCGCTGAATGGAATACAAAAGAGAAACTTGAATTAATATAGTGAAATATGGAAACTCAACTCATTGACAATTGCATGAAACTGGGCTTCGGCATGATGCGACTGCCCAGGATAGAAGGGACAAAGGACATCGACTTGGAACACACCAAGCGGATGGTGGATGCCTTTTTGGAGGCTGGCGGCAAGTATTTCGACACCGCATACGTGTATGAGGGTTCGGAAGCTGCCACCAAGGCTGCGCTCTGCGACCGTTACCCTCGCGAGAGCTATTACCTGGCCGACAAGTTGAATGCTTCTGACTTTGCCGCCAAGAGCGAGGAGGAAGCCAAGAACGAGATCAAGGTGAGCCTCGAACGGACGGGAGCAGGATATATCGACTTCTATCTGCTCCACGGCATCGACGAGGGGAATAACGACAAATACAACCGCTACGGCATCTGGGAATACATGCGGAAACTGAAGGCGGAGGGGGTGATAAGGCATTACGGCTTCTCCTTCCACTCCACACCGGAGCATCTCGACCAACTGCTTACCGACCATCCCGATGTGGAGTTCGTGCAGCTGCAAATCAACTATTCTGACTGGGAAGACCCGTTGATTTGTTCGCGTCGCTGCTATGAGATAGCCACCCGTCATGGAAAGCCTGTCATCGTCATGGAACCAGTGAAAGGAGGCAAACTGGCCAATCCGCCCCAGCCGGTGAAGGACATCCTGCAGAGTGCCAATCCCAATGCGTCGTTTGCCTCATGGGCCGTCCGTTTCGCGGCATCATTGCCAGGGGTGATGGTGGTGCTCAGCGGCATGTCAGACATGGAGCAGATGGAGGATAATGTGTCGTTCATGCGAAATTTCCAACCGCTGACGGACGAGGAACAGCATGTGATAGACGAGGCTTGCCAAGCCTTGAAACAGTTTACAGACATCGCTTGCACCGCTTGCCATTACTGCACGCCGGGCTGCCCCATGGGCATTCACATCCCTGAGATTTTTGCCGTGATGAATGTCTATAAGATGTATCGCAATCTCACCGAGGCGCGCAACGAATATGGGTGGCGGCCTGGTGGTGAGAAGGCGTCGGCCTGTATCGCGTGCGGCCAATGCGAAAGCGCCTGCCCACAACACCTGCCCATCATCAGCCTGCTGGAAGAGGTGGTGGAAACATTGGAAAAATAAACGATGAGTAACTTTCCAATCGTACCGGAAAATTCTTTAATTCTCAAATTCGTGATAGAAAAGGTGGGAAACTTCAGTTCTTTAATTCTTAAATTCGTGATGAAATAAGGTGGGAAACTTCAGTAATTAAATAAGTTACAGTTCCTATGTTATCAATCGAAAATCCCAAAGCATCACCATGCTTTGGGATTTTCAAACGTTGTGGGGGGCTTTCATTCCATGATTCTTTCTGCCATTCTTGTGAGTTCCTGGTAGGGGAGTGCGCCCACCTGCCGCTCGATGTCACCGTCCTTGGTGATGAAGAAGAGGGTCGGGATGGACTGGATGCGTGCAGCCATGGCCAGTGCTTGGTTTTTGTCCACATCCACCTTGAGTACTTTGACACGTCCCTCATAGTCTTGTGCCAGCCGTTTCAACAATGGTGCCATGCCCTGGCAGGGGCCGCACCAGGTGGCATAGAAATCGATGATGACGGGTGTCTTTCCCGTGTAGTCGTATCCTCTGAGATACTGCTGATAGTCTTTGATATGCTCCATAATCGTATTGTTTATTTTGTTAGTTGCATGATTTTTGTCGGGCAAGCCAACGTACACTTCCCGCATTTGATGCAGTCGGGGTGCAGGTAGCCCGCCGCCTCGCCGCGGGAGTCGTAGGGCGTGAGTTGCATGGGGCAGACGCGGGCGCAGCTCTTGCATTTCATCTGGCAGGCACTGCTCACGTGGACGCTCTTGAATCCTCTGGGCAACGGTTCTTTCTTGGGTGCCACCCAGCGGGAGATGGTTCCCATGGGACAGAAGCTGCACCAGGTGCGGGGGGCATAGATGAACGACAGCGTTATGCCCACGATGGTGGTGATGAGGATGATGGTCCAGAACACGCGCCCCACGTCGCCCCAGTTTTTGGCAAAGCTCAACTGAATGCCGAACATGGTGAAGATGAAGAGCACCATGAACAGCCGGAACCCGGAGGTGCGGACGAACTTCGGTATGGGTCTGTGGGGCGAGTATTTTGAGAGCAGGCGGTCGTACATGCTTCCCCTCGGACAGACATGGCCGCACCAGTATCTGCCGCGCCAGATGGAGGTCAGCACAGGGCCGATCATGCAGATGAGTGCCAGCAGGCCTATCACTGGATAGAACCATGCGATGACGAGGTAGGCGAAAAGGATCCAATAGAGCGGCAGGCCCTTGGTCTCGAAATGCCGGTGGAAGTTCTTTTTCTTGTTCTTCTTCTGTTCCATGTCGTTTTCGTTTTCTGTTTCGACTGCAAAATTACAAAGATAATAATAGAAATGTGAACGAATTTTTCTATCTTTGCATCGACTTTATCTATCATAAGAAGCCAATGACCTTACAGCAACTGAAATACATCGTAGCCATCGACCGCCACCGCAATTTTGCCAAGGCTGCCGAAGCCTGCGGCATATCCCAACCCACCCTGAGTGCCATGCTGGTGAAACTGGAAGAAGAATTGGATGTGCGCATCTTTGAGCGCAGCAACAAAAGTGTCGCTCCGACGGCCAACGGAGAGAAAATCATCCGTCAGGCCGAACGTGCCATTGCCGAGGCGGAGCGCATTACTTTGCTGGTGAACGAAGAGAAGGGCAGCGTGTCCGGTGAATTGTCTCTTTCCGTCGGTCCCACCATCGCCCCCTATATTCTTCCGAAGTTCATCAAGTATTACGTGGAGGACTATCCTGCTGTCAAGCTCAGCATCAAGGAGATGAAAGCCGACACGATGTTGGGCGAACTGATGTTGGGCCATCTTGATGCCGGCATCGCCATCAGCGGGAACACCCGGCAGGGAGTGCTGGAGATACCGCTTTACACGGAGAAGTTCATGGTCTATCTGGCAGAGAACTGCTGGCGCAAACTTCCCGTCTTCAAGCCGGAGAACCTGGAGCATGAGAAGATGTGGGTGATGAAGGAGGCGCAGTGCCTGCGCGAGAGTGCTTTCAGCTTCTGCAAGGCCCGGACCAAAGGACGGCACATCTATGAGGCGGGCAGCATCGAGACCCTCATCCGCATCGTCGATGAGAACGGCGGCTTCACCATCATCCCCGAGATGCACCTGCCTTTCCTCACCGACAAGCAACGTGAGAACGTGCGCCGCATAGAGGGCGACTACCTCTCGCAGCGCCGTGTCTCCCTTTACATCCGCGAGGACTACATCCGTCAGAGCATGCTCAACACCATCACGAAAACGCTCCTCCATTTCATGCCAGATGGAATGATGGAGGAGCGCATCGTAAAGTACGGAATCAAACTGTAGCTGTTTCCTTTGACAATCTTCATACCTCAATGCTGTTGATGATGCTGAGGGCGTCGGCTCCTTTGTCGATGGCCGAGAGCACGTCGAACACGCGGTCGCTCCAACCTGCAATCAGATAGACGTCGGGCTCGGCAAGGCGCAAGGACGACTGGCCGTAGCCGGCGAGGTCGAACAGGTAGAGTTTGGCATGGGGGGCGAGCCGCTTGTAACGCCTCCACGACTTCTCGAAGGTGGAGTCGCTCCCCGTGCTGTTCCACATCTGCATGTCGGTGAACATCATCACCTTGTCCATCACCTGGTTGTGCTCGATGAGCCAGTCAACGACCTTGTAGCCGTTGGTGCTGAAACCCACGCTGTTGGCCAAACGCTCGAGTTGGCGTGTTGCCATCAGGATGTTGTCGGAGGGCATGTTGACCACCTTCCATGAGTCACCGAAGATACCGGCAATGACCTGGTTGCAGCGGCTCTTGAGCAACATCGACAGCAGCAGACCAATATCGTACAAACGGACGGTGCTCTTGGCACTGACATTTGCCCACATGGAACCACTGACATCCGATGCGAGGAGCACGCGGGTGTTCTCGTCAAAGCCCTCGATGTTGGCGGCGGAATGTTTCACGGCTGCCTCCAAGGCGGACATCAGTGCCGAGGTGCCGGTGCTGTTGACGTGCTCCACCTCACGGTATGCCGAGAGGAAACGGAAAGGCAACTGCTTCGACTTGGCCACCTGAGCGGCATTAGAGAGGCGTTCGCAGACGACCTGCAGGTCAGCGAATGACACGTCAGCCTGAAGCATGTTGCGCAGGTTGCGCATCAGGGCCATGTAGCCGAGCTTGCCACTGCGGACGAGCTCCTCCCATTTCTCGCGGAAGGCCACGGCCTTCTCCTCCTCAGAGGCGAACTGCTGCTGGCCGAGTGCTGAGAGTTCTGTCTCCCAAGTGTAGGGCGTCTCCAATTGGCGGTTCACAATCTTGTCGAACAGGGCCTGCTGTTGCTCATCCTTGGCCTTGGGGTGGACGAGGAAGAGTGCGTCGCGGAGCTTCACCTCGAGGTTGTCGCGGTCGTACTTGGCGAACTGGTACTCGTCGAAGCGGTTGAAAGCCCGCTGGAGGCCGTTCTGAATCTGGCGCGAGAGTTTGCCGAGTTTCTTGCGGGGGTCGGCAGAGGGGTTGCGCCACTGATAGCACATCAGCAACTCCATGATCTCATCGGCACGCAACACGGTCTTCTCCACGGCACGGGCCACGAGGTCGTCGCCGTTGTGCACCTTGGCGAGCTCCACGAGCAACAGCAAGGGGATGCTGCGGAGATGCATCTGCGTGCGGGCATAGACGGCGAGACGGGCGACGAACTCCGGCGACACCTTGCCCATCAGGGCGGCGATGCGGTTGACACGCTCGTCCTGCTTCTCGTAGAACAGGTCGCTCAGCGATGCCGTCACCACGGCGGTGTACAACTCCAGTTCAGGGGTCATGGCGTATGCCTTGGCTCCCTCATGGTTCGTCACGGTCATTTGCTCTTTCAATTTCGAATTCCAGTTCATCTTCTTACATCTTTATTGTTAAACATCTGATAAAGCGGTGCAACAGTCGTGGAGAGCGTCGGTTGTAAAAAACCTGTTCAATGATCAGTTATCATCATGAAGTATCTCTTCACTACGGCAACCGCTTGTGGGTAGGAGTGACATGAAAAGCAAGGCGACAGGCGAAAAGACACTTTTACGTTGCTCTTACCAACTGAGCTACATGGGGTTTCCCCCACGACCGGACTCGAACCGGCGACATACGGCATGACAGGCGAAGTAAGTCTCATCTACGGCACTTGCTTAGATTTAGTGAGGCGACAGGCGAAGAGGTATCTTGAACTACACCAGCGAACTGGTGGCGGGAGTCGGACCCGCGACTTTCGAAACCCCAATTCGACGTTCTAACCACTGCGAAGCAATCCTCTCCTACGGCACTCACTACTCTTATATTACACTTTCAAAGAACTCAATTTTTCTAACTGGGTGCAAAATTATAACACCGCTACGCAGTGTTTTTGCGTAGTGAAGAAAAAAATCAAAAAAAGATTCATAATTGAACTTTCCCACTCTTTTTTATCACGAATTATAGAACCAGAGGTCGGCGGCCAAAGGGAATTGAAAATCGACGTGCGAAGCGAAAGTCAAAGCCAATTAAAGAACCAACGGTCGACGTACGAAGTGGAAG
>CADBBP010000192.1 GCA_902792855.1 uncultured Prevotellaceae bacterium | reverse complement strand
GGAGAGCGCCGTGATGTTTGAGGGCGACGATACCTACGTGTGGGTCATCAGAGGCGAGGGTGACGAGAAGCATTACGAGCGCCGCCCAGTGAAAACGGGATTGAGCGACGGACTGAAAATCGAAATCAAGAGCGGATTGAGCACGAAGGAGTTGGTGCGCGGCCCCAAGGTGATAGAAGAATAAAAGGTTGTTAGATTTTTTTAGGGAAAGGATGTCACAAGAGTTCCTCTGCCACGGCGAGATCCATGCCTCGCCAGATGAGGATTAGACGGTGCACCTTCGTATTCCCGGCGGTTCGCTCCACCCCCACGCTCTCCGCGTAGCGCGTGATTTGACCGATGGCCGTCTTTCGGGCTGTTGCCAACACCGCATCTGTCGCCTTCGAGGGCAGATATTTCAGTTCAAGCACATAAGAGTGCTCTATGTCGGGATAGATGCCCAGCATCGGCTGCAGGTAGATGTCGGCATAGCCACCGCTGCTTCCAGAGACATCACGCACACCGGCGTCCAACTCCGATACTGGCAGGTAGAGGTTCGTCATACACGTCTGCGACAGCGTGAAACCATGTACGAACGCCTCTCCCTTCTGCAAGTCTCGTTGGGATGCATAGCGCTTCAGCGTCCCGGTGATGTATTCGAAGAACGGTTTCCAGCTACCTTCATAGGCCATACTCTCCAGCAACTGGCTATGGACGTGCTCCTCAACCGACAGGTCGTTGTCACGGTAGGTGTCACTCAAATAGCCGTAAATCTGTTCACGCACCGTCTGGTTTGGGATGCGGAACACCGTCTTTCCCCTGTATGTCCCCGCTATGGTGATTAGTCCAAAATAATAGAGCAGCGAAACAAAGTTGTCAGGGTCGGTGATGCGCTCTGAGGGGAACGAGTCCTTCAATTTTGACGTGATGCCGCCCGTCTCCACAATGTGTTGGATGACCGAGGCATCGTGCTCGAAACCACGGTCCTTGCGGATGAGCATACGTAACTTGCCGTAGTCCGTGCGGATGTTGTTGTCGAGCATGTTGTCAGGCAGTTGCCCGTTTCCGTCCGTATAGTTGCTGATGAAGTAGAGCACCATGTCACTATTGTACAATGGAGGTTCTTTGAGACATTTCACGCTGAAGCAGTAGTTGTCATACCACGGCTTCATAATTTCGAGAAGTTCGTCGGTAGTGTGGCGGAAAGGATAGAACTGCTGGTAGTAGTCGAGCATCTCGCGCACCTCCTGCTCAGTGAACCCCACCATCGCGTTGAATTTGGAGTTCATGGTGTAGTTGGTGCCTATATTGAAGCCAGAGGTCAGGTCATCCATCGTCACGGGACTCACGCCGGTGACGAACAGACGTTTGATGGCACTGTCGGTACCCGCCTTGATGGCATTGAAGAAGCCTCGGTAGGCACCGCTGCCATGTGTTTCTGCCTTATAGCCCCACTCCGTGCCCGGGTCAGTGAGAATAATATTGGTGAAATGGTCGTACTCGTCGATGAACAGGTACATCTGTCGCCCCGCTTCATCACAAATTCGTGTAAGAGCAGCCAACTGATTGGCAGCACCCTTCTCTGTACGAAGAATGTCAAGTGAGTTGGTGGGTAGCAGGTCGGCGTAGTCTCTGAGGAACCCCTCAAACTGTATGCGACAATAGCCGTCCATCCGCTCCTTGTATCCCTCCAAGTCGCCCGAGAAGGCGGAGAAGTTGAGATACAACACCAAGTAGGTGTTATGCTCCGACGTAGGGTGCCGACCCACCCATAGGTCACCAAAGAGACGTTCAAAAAGCGGTGCTTTACGAATATCATAGTATTGCCTCAGCATATTCATAAGCAGCGACTTGCCAAAGCGGCGGGGACGGATGAAGAAGAAATACTCATTCGCGGCCTCTATCTCGGGAATGAAGCGGGTCTTATCGACATAGTAGAAATTGGAGAGGCGCACGTCCTCCCAGTTTTGCTTCCCATAGGGGATCCGTTTGGGTTTCTGCTGCTCGGTCATCATGGACAGAAAAGGTAACTAAAAAATGTTATGTGTCTTCGGTCTTGCAAAAATAAGACAATCAAGCGAGAATTCCAAATTTTCAACCATGAAAAAAGGGATTTATTATAAAAGGTTCGATAATGATTACCAACTTATGTTCATCATTTTTGGAGACCTCGAGGATTTAGGTGTTAAACAGGTATTCGCAGAACGTCCCATGCTTCTTGCAATAGTCGATGAGTTTGGCAAACACCTCCACTTCCTTTAGCAAGTCTGGGTTGCCCACCACCACCATCTGCTGCCGTGCCCTGGTGAGGGCTACGTTGAGTTTTCGGTCGATGATGCATCCGTCCTCCTCAAAGACATTGGCCGTGAGGAAGTCGAGCTGCCAAGGCTTCTGCACCGTGAAGCCATAGATGATGACTTCTCGCTGACTACCCTGAAATCTTTCCACGGTGTCGATGGAAATGCCCATGAGCTGCGGTATGCCATATTTTTCCAGTTCCCTCCTGATGGTGGCTATCTGATGTCGGTAAGGCACGATGACCCCCACCGTTGCATCGGGGTCGAAGCCCCTTGATTTATCCTTTGAATAGAGGCAGTAAGCCGCATGCACCAAACGTGCAATGATCCTCGCCTCCTCCTCGTTCACCTTCTCCATCCCCGGAGTGGGTGCCTGATGGGAGGCAATGAACAGCAACCTTGCCGAAGAGAGCAACCTCTGTGCAGGGTCGCCGGAGTCAACATCCGCGAATGAAAGGTCTTCCAACTGATGACTGAGCGGCACCTCTCTCAACCTGTCGTTGTAGAACGCCTTGTTGGCGAATCCCGCCACGTCGTGGTGCATCCTTCCCTGCTTGGTGAAATGGAACACGATGTCGTCGCGCCCCGCATTCACCTTCAGCAATCGCTCGAAGAGGGATAGGCGGCAGTCGCTCAGTCCGATGCCTCGCAGGTTGTTCTCTTTCACGATGGAGTCGTTTGCCGATTGCTGCACCACAGCCGGCAACTGCTTGTGGTCTCCAATGAGTACAAATCTTTGTATGGCCTCCCCGCGTCCATGCTTGGCGCACAATATGCCAAGGAGATGCGGCTCAAGTATTTGCGAAGCCTCATCGACGATGGAAAGCGAGAATGCCCGGAGTGAGAACAAGTCAACGTTGGACAACATGGTGGACGTAGTGGACACCATGACCCTTGCGTTGGCAATAAGGTTTCTCACTTGTTGCACATTGCCGCAATTCTCCGCCCGTTTTCCGAGCAAAAAGTCTTGATACCGCTCCGGGCATGCCAACGGGTTACCCAACCTGAGGAAGTCAATGCCTTGCTCGACGAGTTTAGAGCATATCTCATTGACTGCCCTGTTGGTATATGAAAGCAGCAGCACCGTCCCGCCCCGGGCCAATTCCTCCTGCAACATGGCCACCAGTCCGAGGGAAGTCTTTCCCGTCCCCGGAGGGCCGATGAGCAGGAAATAGTCCTTGGCCTTGACAAACCGACGAAGCAGTGAAGAGGCATCCGACTGCCCCGCCAACGGCACCGCCCCCGTGTTCACCTCCGGCGCCCTCTGTGCGAGGATGAGCTTCCTCCTGTCCACCCCAGCGGTGAGTATGGCCGCCACGGAACGATAGAGTGTGGAAAACGTCGTCTCCATGCAGTCGTGCTCCAGCGCCCACCTGATGTTCTCATCGCCCATGTGAAAAACGGTTTTGTTTTTCTGCGGAGCCCTCAGTGCGATGACCACCTCCCCCGCTTCGAGCCTCAACATCGTCGCCCTGAACACCATGGTGTGGGTGGGGTCGGGCACGGTGTTTTTATGGAAGGCATACACGATGACGGCATCCGCCTCCCTGAAGTTGGGCAGATACACCCCCTCGGCCTCCTCCACGGAGAGCGTCACCTCAGTGATGCCCTGGCCTTTCCCCTCGTCGTGGAGTTGCTTGATGACAAGAGGTGCGAGGATGTTTCCCGCCGACTGCTTCTCCCCCATCGATGCATTCCACAGAGCGGCAAGGCCGCTGGCCTCCCTCGCAGGCGTCCCCACCTTGGCGAGGATGTGCTCCCTTGCCACAAAGGTGAACATGCGATGGAAATAGTCCCTTGTAAGCCTGTCTGCCTGGTGGATGGGGGCGAGCACGGCATCGAGTTTCGGTCGTATGTAAACCGTCCAGAACTTGTCAACCATCGGTTTCACCTTGAGTTGGTCCGGCGTGAGCGCGTCGAGCAGCACCCTGCTCTTTCCCTCCGCAAGTTGCTCCATCATGAGAGCGATGTTGTTTCTGATGCGCATGGCATCGAACAGCAGTTTTGGCGCCGGCCCCTCCTTGATGAGCCCATCGGGGTATTTGGAATAGAGCAGACAGCTTTCTATCTGGTTGTTGGGTATGTCGTAATTGTAATGCAGCAGTGCCAGATAGAGCAGCATCTGCACATAATGCTTCTCCAGGTGTCCTCCCTTCCAGTCCTTTTTTCCCGACTTCTGCTCCACGAGCACTTTCATATCCGTCTGCAGGAGGTCCATGCGCCCCTGCAAACCAAGCATCTCACAAAAGAAAGAAGGTTCGAGCAACACCTTTTCAGGCGCATACCCCTGCAGTTGCGTCAACTGCCTTGCTACGATGTTGCAAATGTTTTTCTGCTGCGCCTTGGCATCTTCGTGGAATTGGGGTTGCATGTCGGGGCAAGTGGCAAGTTTCATGGCCGACTGTCTGAAAAACGAGCGTGCGCTCTGCGCGTATGGCAAAGGTCGGCTGTCGTTGTGTACGGCCTCGTCGAGCAGTTGCCCGGCAAAATTACCCAAAAGGATGGCCTGACTGTTGGCAGACGGCGAGAGCAAGTTCAAAAGATGTGCGAGGTGCGTGTCGGCGTAGCTCTCAAAACAGGCGGCGACGGCGGAAATGTCGATGAGCAAGTCGGGCATGACCACCACGAGTTGTGGATGATACACCCCATCCTTGAGCGTTGGCCTGATGACATTCACCCTTGTTCCCGTTTTGACGATGGACAAGACGTAGGTGAAGTCGCCAAAGGGACTGTCCTCCGCACAGCAAACGGCCACCTCCCTGGCATCCATGTCCATGGGTTGCAAGAAAAGGAGGGAGCCGTCGGTCCTGGTGACCACCCCTCTGATGCATCCCTCCATCCTTCCCTGGTATTCCAAGGGAGGGAAGGTGGCAGGAAGGCGTCGCGCCAACTGCTCCGGCACCGGTGTATGATAGACAGCAGCAATGAAGTAGCACAACGCCTTGACATCGAAAGGCCACGCCTCCGCCAAGTTGCTGTCGTCATTGTCCCTTCCCGTCGCCCTGCACCTGAATGCGTTCAGCCTTCTGAGCAAATCATTGGGAAGAGACTCCCTGCGCGCCACGAAGTCGAGTTTGGAGTAAGTTCCGGCAAAGAGCAGCGAACTATCCGCCGTCAGTCGGTCGAGGATGGCAACAAAAAGCCTGTATGCCCTGTCGTAAAGGTTGTCGCTTCCAGCATCGACCGTGTCGAGCATCAGCCTCACCTCTTCATAGCACACCTCAGCCTGCCGTCTGCCCAAACCCTCCATGGCAGCAGTTTTATTTACTTCCGAGAATCATTTGCACGACAATCATCACATCGGTGACATCCACGTCTCCGTCACCGTTGACATCAGCCCTTGACTTGAATTCCTCCTGCACCTCATCACCCAGTGCGATGGTCACGATGAGCATGACATCGGCGATATCCACTGCATCATCTCCATTGACATCCCCTACTTTGAGTGGTGGAACAATAGGTTCATCGCTCTTGATTTCGAGTGCGATGTTTTGGTATTGCACCTCTTCGGAGGTGGTGAGCCATCCCCTGAACGCCGGGACGTCGATGCTCGTCTCATGGAAGACAAGTTGGTTGTCAGAGACGACATAGCAACTGTCGGGCTGCGTGCCGCAATATGTTCCCTTCCAGGAATAATTGTCATCAATGACGGTTGCATAATTCTGCTGAGTGGTAGGATAC
>CADBBP010000191.1 GCA_902792855.1 uncultured Prevotellaceae bacterium | reverse complement strand
TCAAACGACTCGTAGTCGCAGATGCAGTCGGGCTCGGGTTCAAACGCATAGTGTATCAGCCCTTTTCCCTCAAGACCCACGCCCTCGACGCCAATCAAATTCTCCCAGTGATAGCGATGGAGCAATTGTCCGTTGATGTTGATGACATCAGGCAGGTTCAAATACGCAGGACCGGGATAGCTGTTGCAAGTGACGTCGCATAGCATGAAGTCCTGCTTGTCGCCCATCAGGTCGTACTGCCATACGCGGCCTTCCTCATCTTCTCGGAAGGCACCGTAGTATTTGCTTCCCCTCATTTCATCGTAGCGGTACATCTTCACGTATTTGCGCCCGTTGATGAGGGTGTCACCCTTCACGTAGTATCTCACCTCGTAGAGGGTCTCGTCGTAGAAGTCTTCGGGGTAGTTGTCACCGGTAGGCTCCGCTTTGTCCTCAAAATGGTGATAGATGTAATTCCATGCCTTTCCTTGCACGAGCATGGGCTTCACAGGTTTGTTCTTCAAAGGTTCGCCCATGTATTGACCGATGAAGAAGATGCTGCCCGTGCTCTGCTCGCTGATGACGTATAGGAACGGGTGGTCGGCGATGAACTCCACAAATTTGGGAATGGTTTTGTCTGCTACTGCAATGACAGTGGCGGCAGCGGCCTCAGTTCCCTTTTCATCAAGCTTCAGATGGGCTTTCTGGCGCATCAAGCTTATCCAGCATTGGTCTGAGTTTTCCTCGTCATCTCCCAAATAGCAAAAATCCAGGAAGCCATGGCCGTTGTATTTCAAGAAGGCGTTTTTCATACCCATCGTGGCCATGATGTCCACCAAGTCTTGTTCCGTGTCCGTCTCCATGCGTGGCATGCTTAGTTTCACGGTGCGGTTCTGGTATTCCGCCTCGTTCCAGTTTTTGCCGTTCATGGCAGCCAGCACGTCGTTGAGCGAATGACCGTTGTGCGGGAGGAAGAGTGTCATCTGGTAGGAACCGTTTCCGTATGGCAGTATGACGCTCTGATAGAGCTCGGTCTCGGCGTATCGGAACTCGCTCATCTGCGACATCATCATGGCAGTTCGCTTGCCGCCGTCGAAAGAGGAGTTCACAGTGTACTGCTCGTCAAAGGGGTTGCCCCACGCCCCTTTGAAGCAGATGGCATTCAGCAGGAAACTCACCAGGTTGGGGTCTGCCATGTCCTTCGGCTTCAGCAAGTCACGTATCATGCCATCGGTTTTGTCGCTCACCCATTGGTTGATGATGCCCAATGATGCCTCGTCGCTGAACCTGAGCACGGAGGGTGTGGCGTCATAGAATGTGGCCGCGGTTTCTTTGAATGCCGATTTCAGCGACACATCCTTCCTGTCGCCATTGAAATAGATGTTGTTAGCAATGGCCACGCGTGTATCCTCGTCAAGCAAGGCGCTCTCCGTGAGCATCGGCATATCCGGTCTGTCTTCCTCCGGAGAGCACCTGGCATATCTCCTCTTGCGTGATGCCTTCGGCTCCGTTGTTAAGCATGCCGAGCGCGTAAGTGATGCTTAGTGGCGAGATGACTTGATTTTCTGTATCGCGTGTCTTGCGGAACAAGTTAAAGGCGAAGTCGCTGTTCTGCTCAACCAGCGAGCGCTCCAAATCGGTCAAAACGATGGCCTTTGGCTCTTTGCCTTGTGCTAACACATTCAAAGCCAAGAATATGGAGAAAAATATCAATACAAACTTTTTCATAAGACTGTAGTTTTTGTAATTATCTGCAAATATAAGAATGTTTTCTATATATTGTATTCATTATCTTCAATAGACTGCACAAAAAAAACCACATTTAACATAAATTAAGAGGTCGGTATTGCTGTGTAACTATTCCGCGAATATTTTCAAGGAGTGCCCTAACGGGCAGACAACATCTATTTTTATTCCGTTTTCTTGCAAGTATGATGGGAAAGTATTACCTTTGCAGCCGATTTAATAAACAGAGTGCTTGGAAACCTCTTAAAAAACAAGAAAATGAGACAGAACCCTTCAAAAGTGAGCGTGCTGTTCCTGTTGTTCAGCATCCTCTTCACCGTTTGCCTGATAGCGGCAAACCTCTTGGGAACGAAGCAGATAGCCCTTGGTTCGGTGAGTGTCACCGGTGGCTTGCTGGTGTTCCCCGTTTCCTACATCATCAACGACTGCGTTTGCGAGGTATGGGGCTACCGCAAGGCCCGCCTGCTCATCTGGACGGGATTTGCGATGAATTTCTTCTTCGTCTCCCTCTGCGCATTGTGCGACGCCATTCCCGGCGCCCCTTATTGGAGCAATGACGAAGGCTTCCACGCCATCTTCGGCCTGGCTCCTCGCATCGCCCTCGCCTCCTTCGCTGCATTCCTCGCCGGCAGTTTCATCAACGCCTACGTGATGAGCCGCATGAAGGTGCAGTCCAAGGGCAAGCATTTCTCCCTGAGAGCCATCTGGAGCACCATCCTGGGTGAGGGAGCCGACTCTTTAGTCTTCTTCCCCTTGGCTTTCTTGGGCGTCATCCCCACCTCGGAATTGCCAAAGATGATGCTCTGGCAGTTGATTCTGAAGACCGCCTACGAGGTGGTGGTGCTGCCCGTGACCATCCGCGTGGTGACATTCGTCAAGCAACACGAGCAGGAGGACGTCTATGACGAGGGCATCAGTTACGACATCCTAAAAATATTCAACATCTAATCCGCCATGACCGAAAAGAGAAAAGACGAGGGGCTGAAAGTGCTTGGAGCTGAGACCAATTACGTCCAAACCTACGCCCCGGAGGTGCTGGAAACCTTTGAGAACCGCCACCAGGAAAACGACTACTGGGTGCGCTTCAACTGCCCGGAGTTCACTTCGCTCTGCCCCATCACCGGACAGCCAGACTTCGCCGAAATCATTATCAGCTACATCCCCGACAAGCGGATGGTGGAGAGCAAGAGCCTCAAGCTGTACCTCTTCAGTTTCCGCAATCACGGCGACTTCCACGAGGACTGCGTGAACACCATCATGAAAGACCTCATCGCGCTCATGGACCCACGCTACATCGAGGTGACGGGCCTCTTCATGCCTCGCGGCGGCATCAGCATCCACCCCTACGCCAACTATGGCAAGCCTGGAACGCGATACGAGCGCATGGCCGAGGAGCGCCTGCACAATTACAAGTATTGACAAGGAGGTGGAATATCCTACAAAAGGGAATACCATCAACACACATGGTTGCCTAGCCAAGGGCAGAGCAGCCTGTCGATAGATAGATTGGATGTGCCTCACTCACATCCAATCATTTTTTGTGTCCGAAAAATCACGATGGCTTGGATGAAAAAGAGCACTCAAAATTTGGATATTTCCGTCCGTACAATTATCTTTGCACCCATTCGTGACAAAGACATGTTCAAAACATTTCCATTTATGAGAAAGTTGTTTTTTCTGACGATGATGGCAGTTGCCGTCTCCATGCAAGCCCAGGAGAAGATGCACTTGCGGGGCGTGTGTCCCATGACGATGGACTCCGTGCTGGTGATAGACTTGGCACACGGTTATCTCTATGCCCGCGTTCCCGCCAAGCAAGGGACATTCGCCACCTCGCTCCCCATCGAGAAGGATGCCGTGATGGGCATTGGCTCACGCGACTATTACATCCCGTTCTTCGCCGATGGCGACACCTTGGACGTGGACTTGGTGAAGCACGCGGTGAAAGGCTCCCACCTCAACGAAATGACCTTCCGGTGCGACCAATCCCTCGATTCCCTCGACCAGTCGCTCAAGGGAAGGCTGGAAACCCTGAAGACACTGGCCAAAGAGGGCGATGAACGCTTCGCCCGCCAGCAAATGAAAGACCTCATGGAGAGCCGCATCGCCCGTCGCATAGACATCCTCAAGCCCTACGCCAACACCATGGTTCCGGCCGCATTCCTCCCCGACATGTTCATGGAGATGAGCTACGAGCAGGTGAAGCCATGGCTCATGGACAAGGCCCCCTATTGGCAGCACCCCCGCATGTCGGTGCCCAAGCAGTATGCCGAGGGACTGAAGAAGAAACAGCCTGGAAGGAAGTTCGTCAACCTCGCCATGCGCGACTTTGACGGCACCATACGCCACTTGGACGAATGGTGTGGCAAGGGCAACTACGTCTTGGTGGACTTCTGGGCCAGTTGGTGCGGTCCCTGCCGCAAAGAGATGCCCAACGTGGTGGAGAACTACGTGAAATACCATGGCAAGGGCTTCGAGATTGTCGGCGTCTCCTTCGACCAAAAGGAAGAGCAATGGAAGGCCGCCGTCAAGCAGATGGGCATGGACTGGGTGCAAATCTCCGACCTCAAGGGATGGGAAAGCGCCGCCTCCGAGGCATACGGCGTGATGGCCATCCCGTCGAACGTGCTGCTCGACGGGGAGGGGCGCATCGTGGCCTATGACCTTCGCGGCGAGAAATTAGGCGAGAAGCTCAAGGAACTCTACGGCTTCTAAGCCGCTGCCACCGGAGCCATGGCCACGGCATTATACAGCAGCCATGCCATATAGGTGGCGAAAACAGCAGTGAGGGCGGCTCCCTCCCACCGCTCCACCAACAGGCGGGTGTAGGAGAAGCACCACAGCATGGCCATTCCAAGCGTCATCACCGCATAGTCGATGAGCGTGATGCCTTGCAACTCCATGGGGCAAATCAACCCCGTCAGGCCGATAATCAGCAACACGTTGAAGACGTTGCTGCCTATCACATTGCCGATGGCGATGGCACTCTGCCCCTTGCGGGCTGCCACCACACTTGTAGCCAGTTCGGGCAGCGACGTGCCTCCGGCGACAATGGTAAGGCCGATGACAGCATCAGAGACATTCAAGGCGCGTGCCACGCGGGTGGCAGCATCCACGAAGACATTGCTCCCCACCACCAAACAAGCCAAACCAAGAATGATCAGACCTGCAGCAGCAAGGGGCGTTCGGGCGGAGCGTGCTTCCTCAGCCGACATCTCAGCCTTCCCCTTCTTCGCCTGATAGAGCGTGTAGCCCATGAAAATGAGGAAGATGGCGAAGAGAATCAGCGCGTCGAGGCGCGACACGCAACCGTCAAAACAAAGCACTGCGAGCAATACACCGGCCAGCATCGACCACGGCATGTCCTTCCACACCGTGGAGCGAAGGATGGTGATGGGAGCCACCATGGCCGCCACACCCACGATGAGCAGCGTGTTGAAGATGTTGCTACCCACCACGTTGCCGACAGCCAAGTCGGAGGTGCCTTTCAACGCCGACACCAAACTGATGCACAACTCGGGCATGGAAGTGCCCAGACCCACGATGGTAAGTCCGATGACCATCTCCGGGATGCGGAGGCGTTGTGCCACGGCCACCGCCCCGTCGGTCAGACGGTCGGCACCCCACAGCACCAGCACGATGCCCACGACGATTAAAACGATGTCTATAACCATTGAATATCGAATTTTTCCTTGTTCAACAATTTGCAGATAGCCTCCAACCCCTCACGGTCGGCGTCGTCAAAGGCTCCCAATTCACGGGAGTCGATGTCGAGCACACCCGTCACTGCCCCGGAAGCGTCGTGCAGAGGCACCACGATTTCCGAGCGCGACTCCGAAGAGCATGCTATATGTCCGGGAAATTGCTCCACATCCTCGACCACGATGCTCTCGTCACGCTCCCACGCCGTTCCGCAGACGCCGCGCCCACGCTCGATGGTGAAACACGCCAGCGTGCCTTGGAAAGGGCCGAGCCGCAACTTTCCCTTGCTCACAAGGTAGAAGCCCACCCAGAAGAAGCGCTCGCCAAACGTCATGCGCAGCAGCGACGACACGTTGGCCAAAACGCCGATGAAGTTGCGCTCGCCCGACACAAGGCTGGCAACCTGCTTGTGCAAGGAGGCGTAGGCCGCACGGCGGCAATCATTCGCCCCAGAAGGTATTTTTATCTCTTGTTCCATATTACGCGTGCAAAGGTACATCTTTTTTTTTATTCGGCAAATAATGGTGTTGAAAAGAAAGAGAGGGGGCGAAATTCATAAAAAATGCCACCCATAAGAAATATTTTGTGTCAAAATGCAAGTGATTGAGAAAATAATGCGTACATTTGCAACAGATTTACCCAAATCCAAAAAAATTATGACTCGACAGAAAAGATTCATCCTCCAAGAGAGTGAGATTCCCACAAAGTGGTACAACATTCAGGCCGAAATGCCCAACAAACCCCTTCCGCCCATCCACCCCGGCACGAAGCAACCGCTGAGCGCCGAGGACTTGGCTCATATCTTCAGTCTGGAATGCTCCAAGCAGGAGCTCGACGCAGAGCATCCCTGGATAGACATCCCTGAGCCCGTGCTGGAAATGTACAAATACTACCGCGCCACACCATTGGTGCGCGCCTATGCTTTGGAAGAGGCTCTTGGCACACCGGCACACATCTATTTCAAGAACGAGAGTGTCAACCCACTTGGTTCGCACAAAATCAACTCCGCCTTGGCGCAGTGCTACTACTGCAAGCAGGAAGGTGTCACCAACGTCACCACGGAGACCGGCGCCGGCCAGTGGGGAGCAGCCTTGAGTTATGCTGCCAAAGTCTTCGGACTGGAGGCCGCCGTCTATCAGGTGAAAATCTCCATGCAGCAGAAGCCCTACCGCTCCTCCATCATGCGCACCTTCGGAGCCACCGTGGAAGGCTCACCTTCCATGTCCACACGCGCCGGGAAGGACATCATCACCCGCGACCCCATGCACACCGGCTCCTTGGGCACCGCCATCTCGGAGGCCGTGGAGTTGGCCACCACCACTCCCAACTGCAAATACACCCTTGGCTCCGTGCTCAACCACGTCTCACTGCACCAGTCCATCATCGGCTTGGAGGCCGAGTTACAGATGCAGATGGCCGGCGAATACCCCGACAAGGTGATTGCCTGCTTCGGAGGCGGCTCCAACTTTGGCGGCGTGGCATTCCCCTTCATGCGCCACAACTTCACTGGAGAGAGGAATACGGAGTTCATCGCGGCAGAACCCGCCAGCTGCCCCAAACTCACCCGTGGCGTCTTCGACTACGACTTCGGAGATGAGGCCGGCTACACCCCGCTGCTGCCCATGTACACCTTGGGTCACGACTTCAAACCCGCCAACATACATGCCGGAGGCCTGCGCTACCACGGTGCAGGAATGATTGTGAGTCAACTCATCAAGGACGGATATATGAAAGGTGTGGACATTCCACAGCTTGAGACGTATGCAAGGAGACGGGCGAGAGCCAGGTCATTCTCTTCAACCTCAGCGGACATGGCCTCATCGACATGACGGCCTACGACCAGTACATCAACGGAGACCTTCGCAACTACGAACTCTCCGACGAGGACTTGGCAAAGGGAATGGCACGCCTGCCACACTTGGTGTAAGCGTATGGAAACATCAAGCAGCCAAGCCGTCGCCCACATTTACGGGCAATGGCTTGGCTGCTTGCTTTTTCCTTGCAGACGAAAGGAGGTCAGTTGGCGAGGATGAGCGACACCAAGGCTGTCACGTCGGTGATGGAGATGAGGCCATCGGCGTCTATGTCGGCACGCTCAGGAAAAAAGTCATCCTGCTCCTTGCCAAGAATGTTGTTGACCAGCAACATCACATCGACCACGCTGATGATGCCGTCATCGTTCACATCGCCCATCAGGAAACTGCC
>CADBBP010000190.1 GCA_902792855.1 uncultured Prevotellaceae bacterium | reverse complement strand
GAGCCCAGGCAGGGACAGTTCAACTGGGAGGGAGCCGACCGCATCGCCAACTTCGCTCGCCAGAACGGCATCAAGCTTCGCGGCCACTGCCTGATGTGGCACTCTCAGATTGGCCGGTGGATGACCGAAGACAACCCCACGAAGGAGGTGTTCTATGAGCGGATGAAAAACCATATCGAGGCCGTCGTCTCGCGCTATAAGGATGTGGTCTATGCCTGGGACGTGGTGAACGAGGCGATGACCGACGATGCCAACGCGCAGGATCCCTACCGCCAGTCGGTGATGTACAAGCTCTGCGGCGACGAGTTCATTGCCAAGGCATTCGAGTATGCGCACGCTGCCGACCCCAATGCGCTGCTCTTCTACAACGACTACAACGAGTGCGACCCCGTGAAGAGCCAGCGCATCTTCAACATGGTGAAGAAGATGAAGGACGCCGGTGTGCCCATCCACGGCATCGGCATGCAAGGCCACTACAACATCTACGGTCCCAGCGAGGAAGATGTTGACAAGGCACTGACACTCTACAAACAGGTGGTCAATCACATCCACGTCACCGAGCTCGACATCCGCGCCAATCAGGAGATGGGCGGCCAGTTGGCTTTCAGCCGCGATGGCGCCACCGTCACCGACTCTCTGAAGCAACATCTCGCCGACCAGTACGCCCGTGTGTTCCGCGTGTTCCGCAAGCACAAGGACGTCATCGACTGCGTGACCTTCTGGAACCTCAGCGACCGTGACTCCTGGCTCGGCCAGAACAACTATCCACTTCCCTTCGACGTGGACTACAAGCCCAAGATGGCCTACGAGTATATCCGCGACATGAAGGCTCCGTTGTGGCAGATGCCCACCCGTCCGCCACGCCGTCCTGGCCAGGGGCGTCAAGGTCAGCAGGCACAGCGCGCCCCGTTCAAGCCAGAGTTGGCTTTTCCTGAGTTGGAAGGGGTGAAGGAGGACTTCGTCCCATCGCCGAAGAACCAGCCAGGCCAGGATTTCCCGATGGTCAACTCACAGGGCTACGCCCGCTTCCGTGTCGATATCCCCCATGCCAATGATGTCACCGTCAGCCTCGGTTTGGGCGGTCGCGGCGGCACGAAGCTCAAGAAAGCCTACGACGGCTCGTTCACCGGCCAGACCGAAGGTCCGTTGGACGAAGGATTCCACTACTACCACCTGACCGTCGATGGCGGCACCGTCAACGACCCCGGGACCCTCAACTACTACGGTTCCACGCGCTGGGAGAGCGGCATCGAGATTCCCGCCCACGACCAGGACTTCTATGCCATGAAGAACGTGCCCCACGGCAACGTGCAGCAGGTGCTCTTCTGGAGCGAGAGCACGCAGCAGGTGCGCCGTTCCTTTGTCTATACGCCACCCACCTACGGTCACGACAAGAAGAAATACCCCGTGCTCTACCTGCAACACGGATGGGGCGAGGACGAGACGGCCTGGAGCAACCAAGGACATGCCAACCTCATCATGGACAACCTGATAGCCGAGGGCAAGGTGACACCGTTCATCATCGTGATGACCTACGGCATGACCAATGAAGGTTTTCGTGGCAGAGGCAGAGACCGCGGTGCCGTAGCCAAAGCCTTCGAGACGGTGCTCGTCGATGAACTGGTGCCCTACATCGACACGCATTTCAACACCATCGCCCGTCGCGAGAGCCGCGCCATGGCCGGCCTGTCGATGGGTGGCATGGAGACCAAGGCCATCACCCTGAGCCGTCCCAGTGTCTTCGGCTACTACGGTCTTCTCAGCGGTGGCACCTATCTGCCTGCCGACCTGAAGCTCGACGACAAGAGCACTCCGAAGCCCAAGCTCATCTTCGAGAGCTGCGGCTCGCGTGAGAACCCCGGCGGCATCGACGAGAGCGTCAAGGCCCTCACCGCCGCAGGCCTGAATGCCGTCGGCTACGTCTCGCCCAACACGGGCCATGAGTTCCTCACCTGGCGCCGCAGCCTGAAGGAACTGGCCCCGCTGCTGTTCAAATAGAATCAAGAAATCCCCCGAAAGCCTGTGACTTTCGGGGGATTTCTTTAGGAAACCTCATTCAGGGCGTTCCCTATCCTTGAAATTCTCTTAGCATACTTGCACGCTGTAAATAATGAAGATGAAGGAGGAGGAAAGAGAGATGTTACCTTTCAACCTCATACTTGAAGAAGTCGAACTGCGCCTTGCCGCCCTCGCCAAACGCGAAGAGTCCCACGCGCACCCCCTTCCAATATCCGGCTTGCATCCCAAACGGCTCCCCGGCGGGGATGAAATGCCTGCCGTCGGTGCTATAGGAGAACCTGTGGCTGTTGGAGACAGCATCGAGGGTGACGCGCAGCCATAGGCGGGATGGCACCTTGCGGGTCACCACCTCCCGGCGTCCGTCGCATTCCACATAGAGTCCTTCAGGGCCTGCGGCGATGCACCGGAAGGTCTTTCCCATGCACAGTAAACCGCCCCGGGTGCCAGAGGCGAACTGGCGGCAGTCCATCATCGTGGTGACCTCTCCAGCATATCCCATCATCTTTTGCGTGAGCATGTTGCGGGCATTCTTCAGGTTATCGGCCGGCAGTGCGTCGAGCGTCAACCACCCCGGACGCCCTCCAAGGCTCCAGTGGGCATTGTCGGGATTGTGGCACCACTGCCACTGCAACCCCAACTGACGGGAGGAGAAGTCGTCGGAGGTGGCAGGAAGCGATGGTGTGGCCTCCACGCCGGTGCGTGGTTTCGTCCACACCGCCACCGGCTCGCCGATGCCATTGCCGTCGATGTCCACCCCCATGAGCGGCCAGTCGTCACACCATCGTGCAGGCTGCAGATGCACCACGCGCCCCAAGACAGGTGTCGATTGGAAATGATAGAACCACCACTCTCCTTCGGGTGTGTCCACCAAGGCCCCTTGGTGAGGGCCGTTCACCGCTGTAGAACCTTGTTCGAGCACCACGCGTTTTTCATACGGCCCATAGACATTTTTAGAGCGCAGCACCGTCTGCCAGCCCTCTCCCACCCCGCCCTCGGGGATGACGAGGTAGTAGTATTCATTGCGCTTCATCCATTTCGTGCCTTCCGCCACGGGGCCGGTATATACCGTCACACCGTCGTCGAGCAGTTCGCGCCCGTCATCCGACATGCGATGCACGATGATGGGGCCGGCACCGTGGCGGCTGCGCCCCAAATACACCTTGCCGTCGTCATCAAACAGCGGACAAGGGTCTTCCCATTTCTCCACCGCCTTGACGCAGTGCAATGGTGCCCATGGCCCTTCGGCGCTTTCGGCTGTCGTCATGAAGAGTCCCTCGTCAGGTGTGCAGAAATAGATGTAGAAGCGTCCGTCGCGCCACCGTATGCTCGGCGCCCACGACCCACCGGCGTAGTGGTTGTTGGCGTCCCATCCAGGGAGGTCGAAGCGTGCATACACCTGGCTCACCAACCGCCAGTTGACCATGTCATCGGATTCCAACACCTGCATGCCGATGTAATGGAAGTCGCTCGCCACCATATAATATTTGTCGCCCACGCGGATGACGTCGGGGTCGGAATAGTCGGCGTTGAGCACCGGGTTCTTGTACGTGCCATTGCCTTGGTCGCCCCAGTTGAGGCCATCTCATCAATTTCTTCATAGATGCATTGTTATCACCTTTCAGCCAAAGCCAAAGTTGGGAAAACTCACATTTTTTCTATTTCATCCAAGGGCAGCGAGGTAATGGCAGCGATGTCCTCCAAAGAAAAGCCTCTCAACTTCATCTTAAGGGCAGTGGAGCGATTGGCCTCTTCCTTTCCCTTTTCCAAGCCTTCTTTTATCCCCTCTTCCTTTCCCTTTTCCAAGCCTTCCTTTATCCCCTCTTCCTTTCCCTTGCCAAATGCTGTGTCCATGGTACTGTTGTAGTCCCAATACTCCTTGAGGCTTGCTTCGTATTGCCTGCGCTCAGCATCGGAATACTTGGCTATCTCCGCCTGACGGAAAAGCTTGTCGAACACTCACCTTTCAGCCAAAGCCAAAGTTGGGAAAACTCACATTTTTTCTATTTCATCCAAGGGCAGCGAGGTGATGGCAGCGATGTCCTCCAAGGAAAAGCCCCTCAACTTCATCCTAAGGGCAGTGGAACGATTGGCCTCTTCCTTTCCCTTCTCCAAGCCTTCCTTTATCCCTTTTTCCATTCCTTCTTTTATCCCCTTTTCCATTCCCTTTCCGAATGCTGTGTCCATGGTACTGTTGTAGTCCCAATACTCCTTGAGGCTTGCTTCGTATTGCCTGCGCTCAGCATCGGAATACTTGGCAATCTCAGCCTGACGGAAAAGCTTGTCGAACACGCGGTCGAGCAATCGTGAGAGGTTTCGAAGTACGAACATCCACTTGTCGAACATCGTCTCAAGTTCGTCCTCAGACTTGTTGAACTTGGGCATTTCAAGGTAAACGAAAGTCAGTTTGTCATAAAACACATGGTTGTCTTCCACGTCCTTCAATTTCACCTCGTGGCGGTATTTGTCAGCGGGGTACTCGTCATCACGGAACTCAAAATTGAGAACGCCAACCGTATAGACACTGTCCAAGTGGTAGTCCCACCGCTGGCCCTTTGGAGCCTGCTCGCGGATGGCAAACGTGGAGTAATAGAGGCTTCTGTCCTTGAAATACGCCTGCTCCGCCTTTTGCATCTCGACGATGAACCGAGACCCATCCTTTGTCATGCAATACACGTCGAATATCGAGCGGCGGTCGCCGTAGCCGTCGCCCAGTTTCTTTGCACGTCCTCTATCTCGCTCTCAAGGTTGTTGAACAGTGAGTTGAGAAAACTGACAAGCAAGTCCTTGTTCATCTCCGTTCCGAACAGCTTCTTGAAGCCGAAATCGGTGTAGGGATTGATGTATCTTCCTTCTTCCATACATGTCAATGATTTACATTTGCGCCGTAAAGGTACGAAAAAAAGCGGCAACAGCCAAAACATTCACGACTATTTGATGAAAAAACATGTAGGTCTCGCCTTAGTTTCCATATACCCCGAAGAGGTTGTCACTTTCGACAAGTTCTATGACCTCCTCCTCGACCGGGGTGCGCTTGACGATTTCGTTCTCTCGCCAAAATTTCGGGTCGTAGCCCTTTTTTGAAATCTCGCGCAGGAGGTTGTCGCTAAATCCCAATTTGTTCTTTCCTGACGCGAATCGCTTCCCCACGTTGAACAAGAGTCCAGAGGTGTGGTATTTCCTTCCAAAGTCTTGGAAACTCACATCGAAATGCACGCTCTGCACCTCTGTGAAGCCATTCTCCTGCATGTAGTTGACCTCAAAGAAGTAATCCACGGGCACCACATGGCGTTCCCCCCTGACGATGTTCTCCACGTTGTCCTTGTGTCCGAAGCCCTTGTAGCGAAGCAGCTGGAACGTCTCGGCATCGACATAGAGGTCACATTCCACCGACCATTGCTCCATGTTCTTAGGCACGAAATGCAGCACATACATGTCGCGCTCCCCATCGCTCAGCCCTTGGCATTCCACATGGTAATATCTTTTGTAGAAACCGATGAGCGGCACGAGTTGCTCGCCCTCTTCAAAATTGGAGTCCGCCACCGGCACCAGGGCAAAGGTGTAGTAATTGAGCGGGTTGGTCGTTAGCGAACTGGCGACGGTCCAGTATCTTCCCGTGAGGAGGACGATTTCTCTCACCTGTATGGCGGAGAGCCCGGAGAAGAAAGACTCGAGGAAGGTGGTGCATTTGTTATCAGTGAACGTTGTCTGCCTGTAGAAGAACTGGTATCGCTCCCACTTCCATTTGCGGAACTCGCTTCGCTGCTTGCTCCTCACCTTGTCCACGTAGTATTCGGCACTATGCACCACCACCTCGTCGAGCGTGTGGTCCTCCGCCTCCAAGGCCACCTTTCTCCCCACGCTCGTGGCGGGTATCCTGACGGTCTTGTAGCCCACGTAAGAGATGCGCAGGACATCGGTGGATTCCACCTCGATGGCAAACTCCCCTTCCATGTTGGAGATGGTGTTCTTCTCGCCATCGACATAAACAGACGCAAGGGGCAGCGCCTCGCCCGTTTTCTTGCTGACGACCTTCGACACGACATGCAACTGTGCTGACGCCACACCCACGTGCAGCATCAGCACAGCCAGCATCAGCAGCCATGAAGGCCGCGCAGGATGTTTCATTTTCATTGCTTTTCCATTATGATGAAGCCATTGTCGCCCAACCCTTCCGCAGAGACCGTCACGCCCTGGGTGAAACTGTTGTTGTAGAAGGTGACGGTGGCCCTGCCGTTCGCATCGGTCACGACACCCGGGTTCCAGTAGATGGTCCGCCTGTAGTCACCTTGCTCGGGCAGCGGTTCCTTGCTGTAGTCCACTTGGTAGAACTCGTCGGGCTCGCTCAGCCCTTGGAAATTGATGCGGAAGCCATAGAAAATGGGGGCGGGCTGATTGTTGGGGAAGATTTCCTCCGTCTCGAAGTCCGTGATGGATGTCAACTGCTTGTCGAAGTTGGCGGCATTCTTCGGGTCGAAATGCCCGAGTTGGTCGTGGTGCGTCCATTTCCTGTGGATGAGCGAGCGGTCGGCGACATCTGCAAACAGCGACATTCTCTTGAAGTTGATGTCGTGTGGGAAGAATTTCATCCCCGGAGGCAGGTTCTCTTCATAGCCATAACTTCCCGGAGCCACGAAGCCGGAGTTGGGGCCGAGCAAGTCACCATCCACCATGGTGTAGTTGGTGCCATAGATTCCGATGAGCATGAAAAGTTTGTAGAAATTGTAGTATGCCAGATATGTCTGGTCGAACTTGTATTCCGACTGTCCCATCAACCTGTTGTAGATGCGCTGCGAATTGGCTTTCTTGGCGAGATATGACGGTGTGGGAGCCGGCATGCTGTCATTGCTTTCCTGTTTCCTCTTCTGCTCGTCAATCTTGAAGCGCATCATGTCGGCGAAGAAGCGGTCGTCGGCGAAATTGTTCTGCACGCTGCCATCCCGCTCCGCACCGGGGTTCCACCATCCCCCTTTCTGGGCATCGTTGCCCACGAGGCTGAAGTTGTCTCCCAATCCCATTCCGAGGTAGTTTTCCGAGTAGTGGAAATCATTGATGGAGCCGAAGATGTTGGAGAGGTAGGTCATCATGTCGTCCACGTCAATGACGGCGACGGGTTTTCTCCCCGAGATGTCCGCCCAGTGGCGTTTCTTCTCCTTGACCACCTCGCTGAGGATGTAGGTCTTGGTTTTCTCGTTATAGAAAATGATGGTGTCTTGTCTCGTTTTCCTCGCCATCCACCCGTCGCGGAAGATGTTTTTGTCCACCTCATCGTTGAGCGCCCATGTCTCATAGTAGTCATAGTTTCTTGCCACGGGAGAATAGGGGTTGAGGGGGATGATGTGCTTGTCAATCCAATGCCACGGCACGCCCTTGGTGTGCACGGTGATGTTATGCCCTTTCACGCCGGCTGCGGCCTTGCCGATTTTCTCTGCGCTTTCCTTGTTGACAGCGAGCGACATCCTTCCCTTTCCATAGAAGGGGCTGAAATTGAACATGAAGAAGCCGAGGGAGTCGGTCTTGATTTCCGCATCGACATTGCCATTGTATGGGGTGGTGAGTTCGTTGAACACCCACAAGGGTTTGTCCACCTTCTTCCACAAGGCGTAGTCGTAGGTGCCGTGGTCATCGACGAGCCTTCCCCTGAAATTGAGTCCCCGCTCCACGGCGAAGAGGGGTTCCCATTTCGCGCCCTCGTCCATCATGCGCTCAAACTCATACCTTGTCCATCCCTGCACCATGAGAAGGATGTCAAGAGCCGCCCTGTGACTTTGGTCGTCGCTCTCGAAATAGTACTCCGGGTGGGGAATGAAGCCTTTCACCTCGCTGGAGAGGAGCAGGTAGGAGAGCATATTGTCGTCGGCGTAGGTGTCATCGTGGAACCGTTTGTCGGTGACGGCGACAGCGAAGCGGTTCCTTCCCTTGACGGGGTTTCCCTCCTTGTCCACCACCTGGCATCCAATCTCCACCTGTTGATTGGGTGTGAGCATGTTGTTTTCAGGCATCTCCACCTTGATTCGCATACCATCCATGTCGTGTTTGTTGACGAAGAAGAGCCTTTGTGCCACCACTTTCCCTTCCGTGTTATAGAGGGTGAAGACATTGACGCCGGTCTGCAATTCGTTGTCACTGACAGTCATCTGCTGACTCTTCTCATTCCTCAAGTCCACGATGCCACTCTTGAACGTGCGCCCCCTGGAAGTGACGTTGACACCCAGTAGCATTCCCTTGGTCTGGTCGTTCCTGGAGATGACGGCCTTCCATCCATCGCCTACCCTCGTCACGTTGAGCACAACCCCTCTCCTGTGGGCCTTGGGCAGCGAGAAGGTGTAGTCCTTCCCCTCGTAGTTGGTCTTCAGTTTCAGCCCTCTTGCCCATTCATCGTCGTTCTCGTCACTCTCGTCGGTGGTGACAGCGAACACTCCCCTTCCGGCATAGTCGGTCTTGAAAGAGCCTATCTCCTTGCCTTTCCTGAGGATGGTGCCTTCGATGTTGAGCGTGCGGCCGTCAGTGGTGTGCGCCTGGAAAGCCACCCTTGTCGAAACGTCACGCACCATGTTGCCCCCCTCGGGATAGAAGTCGATTTTCAAGCGGTCTTTCGTGCCAGCCTCCACCGGAGCGGTGATTTTCGGCAGCACGGGAATGCTCCTCTGCTCATAATGCCCTTTTTCCACCTTTTCATAAATGGGGAACACCCTGCTGAAGATGCCCGCATTTCCTCTCAGGTAGTGTTGGAAGCGCTCTCCGTAGAACTCCTTGGCAAGGATGCCGGTGAAAGCGTCCCAGTCATGGCCGTTTCCAGGTGCGAAGTTGAGCATCCATGCGGTATATGCCCTCACCTCGTAAAATCCGGCGTTGAGGGTGTCCTTGAGGTGGAAGGAGCCATTGGCCTGACCGTTTCTCACCATCAGTTTCTGCGTCTCTACGGGATAGCCAATGGGGTTGACCAGTTCGACATAGAGTATCCTACTGAGGTCGGAGGCCTTCAACGTGGCGTCATCCACCACGAAAGCCTTGTAATAGATGTGCTCACCTTTGTAATAAGAGGTGTTGTCGAAGTGGAGATACACCCTCTCCTGCGGGTTTTTCCTGGCAAACTGTTCAAAATTGGTTTGCAGTGCCTCCAATTTCAAGCACTCGTCATCCACTTGCGCCATGGCCAGCGATGGTAGCATGGCCAATAATAAAAGGAACCATAATTTGCTCATAACACAGGCTGTTTAATTGTTTTTTGCAAAAATAAAGGGATTTTTTACTATTGTCAAGGACATTCCCCTACCATGCCGGGGGGAAATCCCTAAAAGCCGTCGCCATGCAATTCACATCATCGTGTTTTTGGAATTTGTGTCCGATGAAGGCCGTGAGCACCCCCAATTTGGAAAGATTTATTCCTTTTTTCCAAAACAAGTTCAAGATATCGTTTTTTTTCACTAAATTTGCATATCATTACTCAAACATCATCAAAAATGGAAAAGAAAACCGTTGCAGGCATCATCATCGCCACAGCCGCGTGCTGCCTGACCCTGACGAGTTGCTCCCCAGAGAGCAAAACGTCGGAAAGCGAACTAACCACAGTGGGCAACCCCTACCTTCCCTTGTGGGAGCACATCCCCGACGGCGAGCCATACGTCTTTGAGGACCCCGACAATCCCGGCAAGGAGCGTGTGTATATTTATGGCTCGCACGACAGCCGGATAACCGACTACTGCGGCATGGAACTCGTGGTGTGGTCGGCCTCCACCGACGATTTGAACCATTGGCGTTACGATGGCGAGATACTGCGTGTGAACAAAAATTCCAAGGGCGAGCCCTTCGACTCCGCCGGCACAGCCGACGTGCTCTTCGCCCCCGACGTCACCCTGGTGACCGCCCCCGACGGAACGAAGACCTACTATCTCTACCCCAACGACCAGGTTGGCCCCCGCAATGGCTTGATAGCAAAAAGCAACCGTCCCGACGGCCCCTTCGAGGTGTGCAACTGGAATGCCGACAACCCTGAGGTGTGTGACGGTGTGTTGCGCTTCGACCCCGCCGTCTTTGTCGATGACGACGGCCGCGTCTATGGCTACTGGGGCTTCGAGCGGTCATACGGTGCCGAACTCGACCCCGCCACGATGGCCACGGTGAAGCCCGATGCCAAGGTGGTGGAGGACATGGTTTCCGGCAAGAACCAACCGGGAGACTTCCGTTTCTTCGAAGCCTCCTCCATCCGCAAGATCAAGGACAAGTATGTGTTCATCTACAGCCGTTGGACGAAGGATGGGGAATTCGGCCTGCCCGACACCAACTACACCTTGGCCTATGCCTACAGCGACAAGCCTCTGGGGCCGTGGACCTACGGCGGCACCATCATCGACGGCCGCGGGCGCGAGACCAACGAGCAGGGCGAAACGATAGCCTCCGCCACCGTCTCCGGCAACACCCACGGCAGCATCTGCCAAATCAACGGGCAATGGTATGTCTTCTATCACCGTCAGAGCGGCCTCAACGAGTTTGCACGGCAAGCCATGGTGGCTCCCATCGACGTTGAGGTGGAGGAGGGCCCGGGCGGCAAGGTGAGCATCTCCGAGGGAGAATACAACTCCGAGGGTTTCTCGCTCGACGGCCTCGACCCATCGCCTGCTGGCTCACCGGTCCCAAGGTGGCCGAGCACCAATGGCCCAACAACATCTTCTATGGTTCATACGTGGAGTCCTCCTACGGCACCGACGACAAGTTTGACGCCCCCTACGCCCTTCGCAACAACACCAACCGCGTGGTGAACAACACCGACGGCTCCATCGTGGGCTACAAGTATTTCAATTTCACCGCCACCAAGGACAAGAGCGGCCTGCAACTCCTCCTCCGCCTCATACCTGAAGGCGTGGACGGCACCATCCAGGTGATGGCCGACAGTCCCTGGGCTTCCAAGGGCGGAAAACTCTTAGGCACCATCGAACTGAAGAGCGACATGCCGAAGGAGTCCACGGAGCTCAGCGCCGACCTGCCCGACCTGTCGCAGCTTACCGGCAAGCATGCCATCTTCTTCACCTTCTCCTCCGACACCAAGGAGAAGTCGCTCTGCATCCTCGAAGACTTTGTGTTCAAATAACCCCATGGACTGGCACCAACTCATCTCCAACAAGCGCCTTGGACAGGAAGACCGCCATGTGGAGCGCCACGACGACCGCTCGGAGTTCAAGCGCGACAGCGACCGGCTGCTCTTCTCGGCACCCTTCCGCCGCCTTCAAAACAAGACGCAGGTGTTCCCGCTGCCTGGCAGCGTCTTCGTACACAACCGTCTGACCCACAGTTTGGAGGTGTCGAGCGTGGGCATGTCGTTGGGCAACGACATTGCCCGGCTCCTCACCAAGAAGCACCCCGAACTACGCGACACCCTTTTCGAGGAAATTGGTTCCATCGTCGCCGCCGCCTGCCTGGCTCACGACATGGGCAACCCGCCCTTCGGGCATTCCGGCGAGCGTGCCATCCAGACATTCTTCACCGAAGGCCCCGGGGCTCGTCTGCGCGATGCGGTGAGCGAGAATTTCTGGAGCGACATCACCCATTTCGAGGGCAATGCCAACGCCTTCCGCCTCCTGGCGCACCGCTTCAAGGGTCGCCGCGAGGGAGGCTTCGTCCTCACCTACTCCACCTTGGCCTCCATCGTCAAATACCCCCACACGTCAACCATGGCAGGCAAAAAGGGAAAGTTTGGTTTCTTCCACACCGAGGAGGGGCTTTTCCGGAAGATTGCCTCCGACTTGGGACTAAGGCTGATAGAAGAAAATCCGTCTGGCGTGCGCTTCGCCCGCCATCCCTTGGTGTATGTCGTGGAGGCCGCCGACGACATCTGCTATGAAATCATGGACATCGAGGACGCGCACAAACTGAAAATCCTGTCCTTCGAGGAGACCTCCGACCTGTTGCTTGGTTTCTTCCCCCTGGAGGTTCGTGAGAAGATGGGGCGCCGCATCATCGAGGAGGGCATCACCGACCGCAACGAGCAGGTGGTCTATATGCGGGCATCCGTCATCGGCCTCTTGGAGCATGAGTGCGCAGAGGCATTCGCCAACAACGAGGAGGCCATCCTCCTCGGCGAGTTCGGCGGAAGCCTCATCGACCACGTCAGTCCGGCTGTCCACGAGGCTTACAAGCGTTGCGAGAAAGTGTCCCGCAGCCGCATCTACAACAGCAAGCCCGTGCTCGACGTGGAACTTTCCGGCTACAAGATTATCGAGACGCTCATGGAGAAGATGACCGACGCCGTAGTAAACCCCGACCGCTACTACTCGCAACAACTCATCAACCGCGTGAGCAGCCAATACGACATCGTTTCCTCTGACTTCGAGACACGCCTCATGGCCGTCATCGACTATATCAGGCATCTCGCTGCCGATAATATAGGGGGCTAGGGTATCTAGAATATCTAGAGCATCTAGAGACCCATCATATCACTCCCACTTGATGCTCAGGTGGTGGAGCATGGTGGTGCTCTCGCCACAGGAGCCGGTATGCTGGAGGCAGAAGCCGCCGTGGGGGCTTGGAGCCACTTTCGCAGAGAGATGCACCTGCGTGAGGAGTGCGGGGTCGTCGGGTTGCGGGAGGGGCGTGTCGGTGGTGACGCTTGCTTCAAGCTTGTCGCCGTGGAGGCTTACCTTGATGTGACACCCGGTGCGATAGCAGGTGGCGCTCACCGCCTCCCCCAAGGGAGTTGTCTTGCCGTTGTCGTATCGCATCAACTGGAAGTCCACCGCCTTTGCGTGCTTCGGGGTGCGGATGATGCGGAGGGCGTATCCGGTGAGTGTGCGCGTGTCGAATTTCAAGCACACGTCCATATACTGTCCTGTCGCACTTCCGAAGCCCTGTCCTGCGGTCTTCGTGGGGTCCACGTCGAGGGCCACCTCCATGTCACCGTAGTTTCGTGCCCATGGGGCGCGAGGGGTCGAAGGCCCATGGAAACTCCGCCGTGTCGGTCGGTTTGTAGCCGTCCACCGTCCAGAAGCCCTCCTTCACTGCGGGCTGCCACTGGCAGGGGAAGTCGGAGAAGTCGGTCGTCAGCACTTTGTCATCAACCGTTTTCACGCGTTTCAATCTCCCAAACACCACGTTGACCGGCTCGCCATAGTCGCTGCGTGCATGCCGTGGCCTTATCCGTGCCACAAGCACCTTTCCCGCGTCGCTGCCCTTGAGATGGTATTGCCGTAATGGCTCACCCGTGGTGACGGCGACAGCCACGGCTTCCCGCCCTTCCTTGTCATCGGCCAGCAACCATATCACATCGCTCTGGTCGCCGTGCGTCCCGTCGCTCAACTGATAGTTGAGCGTGGCGACAACGTCCTTCACCTTGATGGCGGGCTTGCCCTTGATGGTGGGCGTCGGCAGGGGTGCGGCGTTCAGCGTCACGCCCGCCGCTCCTTGCAGTCCGTCGGGCG
>CADBBP010000189.1 GCA_902792855.1 uncultured Prevotellaceae bacterium | reverse complement strand
TGACCGTGGCAAGCTCAACGTCAGGAACAACGTACTGGAACGCGTGGAGGCCGTCAAGGCTACAGGCTACGCCGACCAGATCGTGATTGAGGACTATGTAGGTCAGAAAATCGACGACATACAGAAATATGATGTTGACATCTTCGCCATCGGTTCCGACTGGGAGGGAAAATTCGACTACTTGAAGGAATTCTGCGAAGTGGTGTATCTCCCCCGGACGGAGGGCATCTCCTCCACCATGCTGCGTGCCGAGAGCACACCGTCGGTTCGCGTGGGCGTTGTGGGCTGCGGGCGCGTGGCACACCGCTTCCACCCGGAGGCCTCCGTTGTCAACGCCATCGACATCACCGCCTGCTATGACCTCTCCCCCGCCGCTGCGGAGGAATATGCCACCGGGAAGGAGGGCGTGACCGTCTGCTCCAACATGGAGGAACTTCTTGGTCAGGTGGACGCCCTCTACATCGCGACGCCACACCTCACCCACGCCGCATACATACGCCAAGGACTGGAGGCCGGCAAGCACGTGCTGTGCGAGACACCCATGGTTCTCTCCAAGGACGAGGGCATCGAATTATACCGCCTTGCCGAGGAGCGCAACCTCATCCTCATGGAGGCCAACAAAACGGCTCACTGCCCAGCATTCAACCACTTGATGGTGATGGTGAAGTCGGGACTCATCGGCGATGTGGTGGACATCAACGCCTCCCTCTCAAAACTGTGGGATGACAACCTCACACTTAGGGAATTCGACCCCAAACAGGCCGGTGGCTCCATGTACGAGCTGGGAAGCTATCCCCTGCTTCCCATTGCCAAACTGATGGGAGTGGACTATTCCGACATACATTTCTACAGCCGCTTCAAGGAGGGTGTCGACATGTACACCAAAGGAGTGGTGAGATACCCCTCCGCCGTCTGCTCCTTCCAAGTAGGCTTGGGCGTGAAGACGGAGGGCAACCTCGTCATCTCTGGCACCAAAGGCTATGCATACGTCCCGGCGCCATGGTGGAAGACCGACTATTTCGAACTGCGTTACGAGGATCAGAACGACAACAAGAAATTCTTCTACAAATGGGACGGAGCAGGACTGCGTTACGAGATACAGGAATTCATCAGCTGCATCCTTGCCAACAGGCACTCCTCTGCACGCTTGCGCCGGAGAGAGAGCATCTTCATGGCAGAGGTGATGGAGCGGTTCACACATAAGAAAAACATGACTGAAATATGAAAAGAATACTCGTAGTGGGAGGCGCCAACGGCATCGGCCTCTCCATAGCGACAGAGATGGCCCTCAGGCCGCAGACGGAAAAGGTGTATGTCGTGGACAAGGCCCCGCTCGCCCAAGAACGACGCTTGGAGAAGATGGAGGCTTTCGAATTCGACCTCACCTCGCCCGACTATGCCTTCTTCGACCGCTTCCAAGACATCGACGCCTTGATGATCACCGCCGGTTTCGGTCGGCTGGCACTGTTCCGCGACATCCCGGAGCAGCACATCATCGACTCTTTCAACGTCAACACCATCGCCACCATGCGCCTCATCAAGCACTTCTATCACCTCCTCGAAGGCCCACGCGACTTCCATTGCGGCGTGATGGTGAGTATCTCCGGCTTTATGTCATCGCCTTTCTTCGCCATCTACGGGGCAACGAAGGCGGCTCTCAAAATCTTCATCGAGAGCGTCAACGTAGAACTGGAAAAGGGAGGCTCCAGCAACAGGATCCTCAACGTCAGCCCGGGCTCCATCAAAGGCACCAGTTTCAACAAGGGGGAAACCAACCTCGACATCACACGACCGCTCGCCTGCGACATCATCCAACACCTCGAGCAGAAGGACGACCTTTTCATTCCCCAATATGAAGAGGTGTTCAAAAATGTGCTGCAAAGATACCACGACGACTTCAGGGCTGAAGGAAGGCACAGCTACGACTACAAGCTCGCAAGCGGAAGAATGAAAAAATGACCCTAAAACCCCTCCCACCATGTACAAAATCATAGACGCCCACAGCCACTTGTGGCTCAGACAAGACACCACCTGGAACGGCCTTCGCATCAAGCCACTGCCCAACGGACGCTCCATGTTCCTCGGAGAGGAGAGGCAGATGCTCCCACCATTCATGGTGGACGGTGTCAACTCCGCTGAGGTGTTCATCTCCAATATGAACTACGCCCAGGTGTCGGCGGCGGTCGTCGTGCAGGAATTCATCGACGGCCAACAAAACGAATACCTTGAACTCGTGCAGCGGCAGTATCACGACCGCTTCTTCACATGCGGAATGGCCGACTACCTGCACCCAGGCTTTTACGCCGAGGCCGCCGACCTCATCGATGCCGGCTTCCGAGGGATGGCCATACCCGCCCACCGCATCATCACCGACAAAAAGCGCGTGATGCTCAACAGCGACGAGATGATGCGCATGTTCAAACTCATGGAAGCGAAGGGAGTCATCCTCTCCATCACGCTCGCCGATGGCGACCTTCAGGTGGGTGAACTGAAAGAGGTGTTAGAGGAATGCCCGGACCTGAAAGTGGCCATCGGTCACTTCGGAATGCCCACCGTACCGGGATGGGAGCAGCAAATCTTGCTGGCACGTCACGACAACGTCATGGTGGAGTCTGGTGGCATCACATGGCTATACAACAGTGAGTTCTATCCATTCCCCTCCGCCGTCAAGGCCATCCGGAAAGCCATCGACTTGGTGGGACCGCAAAAACTGATGTGGGGAAGCGACTACCCACGCACCATCACTGCCATCACATACCGCATGTCCTACGACTTCATCATCAAGTCGCAAGAACTCTCCGAAGAAGAAAAAGCCCTCTTCCTCGCTGAAAACGCTCGACAGTTCTATGGCTTCAAAAAACTCATAGACCTCCCTTATATTAAAAATATGTCGGAGTAAATCATAGGATGTTATAGGATGTCATAGGATATCATAGGATGCCCTAGGATGTCCTAGGATGTCCTAGGATATCTAGGAAATCTAGAATATCTAGAATATCTAGAAAATCCCAGCAACCCCTAAAAACCTCTCTAAAACAAATTATCAATGAAAACCTATCCCAAAATCGGCATCCGCCCCACCATTGACGGCCGTCAGGGCGGCATCCGCGAAAGTCTCGAAGAGAAGACAATGAACTTGGCCAAGGCCGTGGCCGACCTCATCAGCAGCAACCTTCGCAACGGCGACGGTTCACCTGTGGAGTGCGTCATCAGCGATGAAACAATAGGTCGCGTGGCAGAAAGCGCACGATGCGCAGAAAAATTCGAACGCGAAGGTGTGGGAGCCACCATCACCGTCACATCTTGCTGGTGCTATGGCTCTGAAACGATGGATATGAACCCCTACTACCCCAAGGCCGTGTGGGGATTCAACGGCACCGAGCGACCGGGAGCCGTCTATCTCGCTGCCGTTCTCGCCGCTCATGCACAAAAAGGACTGCCGGCTTTCGGCATCTACGGTCATGACGTGCAAGACCTCGAAGACAACACCATCCCTGCCGACGTGGCGGAGAAAATCCTGCGCTTCGCACGGGCCGCACAAGCCGTGGCCACCATGCGCGGTAAGAGCTACCTCTCCATGGGCAACACCTGCATGGGCATCGCAGGCTCCATCGTCAACGCCGACTTCTTCCAAGACTACCTTGGCATGCGCACAGAGTATGTGGACCTGGTGGAAATTCTCAGACGCGTGGACTTGGGCATCTACGATCCGGAGGAATACAAGAAGGCAATGGCATGGACAGAGAAATACTGCAAGCCCAACGAGGGATATGACTACAATGCCGACCAAGGCAAGGGGAAAACCCGCGAGCAGAAGGATGCCGACTGGGAATTCACCGTGAAAAACATGCTCATCATTCGCGACCTCATGGAGGGCAATCCCAGGCTGTTGGAACTTGGCTTCAAGGAAGAGGCATTGGGACACAACGCCATTCTCGGAGGCGTGCAGGGACAGAGGCAATGGACTGACTACAAGCCGAATTTCGACTTCCCCGAGGCACTGATGTGCACCTCCTTCGACTGGAACGGCATACGCGAGGCAAAGGTGCTGGCAACGGAGAACGACTCTCTCAACGGCATCTCCATGCTCTTCGGCCATCTCATCACCAACATGGGTGTGATGTTCAGCGACATTCGCACCTATTGGAGCCCTGAGGCTGTGGAGCGCGTCACTGGTAAGAAGCCGGAGGGCATCGCCGCCGGAGGATTCATCCACCTCATCAACTCAGGAGCCACCACGCTCGACGCCACCGGAGCCATGAGCGACGAACAAGGTCGGGCTGTGATGAAGCATCCATGGGAGATGACCGAGGAAGATGTGGAAGCTTGCCTGAAAGCCACCACTTGGTATCCAGCCGACAGGGGATATTTCCGTGGAGGAGGCTACTCGTCCAACTTCCTCACACGTGGCGGAATGCCCATGACGATGATGCGCGTCAACATGGTGAAGGGTCTCGGACCGGTGATGCAAATAGCCGAAGGATGGACGGCAGACCTCGACCCAGAGGTGCACGACATCCTCAACAAACGTACAGACAAGACATGGCCCACCACATGGTTTGTGCCACGCACCGTCGAGGGATGCGACGCCTTCAAGGACGTCTATTCTGTCATGAACAACTGGGGTGCCAACCATGGCGCCATCGCATACGGACACATCGGTGCCGACATCATCACGCTCTGCTCCATGCTCCGCATCCCCGTATGCATGCACAACATCCCCGACCAAGACATCTTCCGCCCCGCCGCATGGAACGCATTCGGCATGGACAAGGAGGGTGCCGACTACCGCGCCTGCCAAAACTTCGGACCAATCTATAAATAATCATAGGAGAGACTGGGAGAGACTGGGAAATCCTAGGATGTCCTAGGACTCCCTAGGACTCCCTAGGACTCCTAGGACATCCTAGGACACTCTAGGACACTCTAGGACATCCTAGGACATCCCAGATCATCCCAGTCCTCCTTAAAACCCCTAAACCCTAAAACCTCATGGAAAAGCCAAAGTTAGTCAGCAAAAAGTATCTCTTCACCTTTATCTTGGTGACAACCCTCTTCGCCCTTTGGGGCTTCGCCAACGACATCACCAACCCGATGGTGGCAGCCTTTCAGACACTGATGGAGTTGTCGGCCACCAAAGCCTCCATGGTGCAATTCGCCTTCTATGGAGGATATGCCACCATGGCCGTCCCGGCAGCCCTCTTCATCCGGCGCTACAGCTACAAGAAGGGCGTGATGCTCGGCCTGGCCCTTTATGCCACCGGTGCTTTCCTCTTCATCCCGGCAGCGGCACGCGAGAGTTTCACTTTCTTCTGCATGTCGCTCTACATCCTCACTTTCGGACTGGCTTTTCTTGAGACCACGGCCAACCCCTTCATCCTCTCCTTGGGTGACAAGCGCACTTCCACGCAGCGGCTCAACCTGTCACAGGCTTTCAACCCCATGGGGTCACTGTGCGGAATGAGCGTGGCCTCTTTCATCGTTCTGCCACAACTCATCTCCGACAAGCGCGACGCAGCCGGTCAGGTCATCTTCTCCACGCTCTCCGAGGCGGAGAAAGCCTCGATACGCGTGCACGACCTGGCAGTCATACGCAATCCCTACGTCGCCATCGGATGCGTCGTACTGTTCATGCTCATCATCTTCGCCATCTCGAAGATGCCGAAGACGGAGAGCGAGGAGCGCAAGGCCATTGGCGAGACACACACCGCCAAGGAGACGCTGCACAACCTGTGGCACAACGTGGTTTATCGCGAGGGCGTACTGACACAGATGTTCTACGTCGCCGCGCAAATCATGGTTTGGACATTCATCATTCAATATGCTGACAACTTGGGCATCAACAAGGCCACGGCACAACGCTACAACATCGTTGCCATGGTGATGTTCTTGTGCAGCCGCTTCATCGCCACCTTCCTTATGAAGTTCGTCAACACCCGCGTACTGCTTTCATACTTCGCCGTAGGGGCGGCACTATGCACCACAGGAGCCATCCTCATTGTGGGCATGCCGGGCCTC
>CADBBP010000188.1 GCA_902792855.1 uncultured Prevotellaceae bacterium | reverse complement strand
AGGTTGCCATCGTTATCGACGGTGACCTCATCAAGCCAGATGCGGTTCCAGCCGTAGCCCTGTCCGCCATTTGCCGCAGTCTTGTCGATGTCGAGGGCGGTAACGAAGTCGTGATTACTGGCACGCTTTTCGACACGGCATAGTGCAGAGAACCAAACATTGCCACCAGTTTTACCCATAGCGGGAATCTCCTTGGAGCAGATATCACCACTACCCGTTTTTGCAAAGATGAAAACATTGGAATGCTCTGCCTCGGAGGCGCGCACAACAGCAGAGACACGATAGCGGCCGGGGTGCAGGCCGTGTAGCGTAGTCTCGGCCTCGAATCCCTTACCCGCATCTCCTTTTACGTCCAAATAGCCTTTCCGCTCATCGCCGCTGTAATGCTCTCCACAGGCAGTGAACTGAGTTCCGGCATGGTCATGACTGAGTTTCCAGAAGTTGCGGTTCAGATAGTCCTGGTCTTGCTCATTAAGGCTGTCTATTTCTGCCGTCAGGTTTCTCTTGGCATTGATGCTTTTACGGGCTGAGGCCACCTGTTGCCTTTGGCCTGGGGGGACGGTGGCCTCCAATGCATTTGTTATGCCACATAGTTTGTCGGCTTGCCAGTTGGAAAGCAGGAATGGGTAGTTGTCTGTCTCCTTGTTCAATGTGTGGAGGATGGCCTCCAGTTCGGTCATGTTGGCAGTACGGCTCAACTCCCACATCCGTTGCACTTTTGCCTGCAGGGCATCATAACTGGTATATATATTGGGGATTTCTGACGAACCGTTGAGTTTCGCCACCATCTCCTGGTATGTGTAGCCGTAATTCTTCTCCATCACGGTGTCGGTCTCCAAGGTCTTGGCTCGTTCGGGGTCGCTCTTCTGGAGCCCGCGCACCAGGTTGTGCGCCACGCCCAATCCCGTGTTGGTCCTGTTCAGGTATTCATCGGGGTCGTAGGACTTCATTTGCGGTGTGTTGTCTATTTTCGGACTATGGAACTCGTAGATGATGCCTTCCACCATATAGCGTTTGTGCTTGGTGTCGCCATCGGTCAACTCCGTATCCGTCCATGTGAGAAGGTAGGTGGAGCGGAAACCGTCATCATCCTTGAAACTGATGATACGGGTGTTCATCGACGGGTAGAGTTGCAGGGGGAACGTCTGTCCTTGCTCTCCCCAGGCAATCTTTACACCGGGGAAGACGGCTTGCTCATCGCCCGCCGTATAGCTGTAATAACTGTTGGCAAAGGGTGACTGCTTGTCGAAGGCGTCGAGCATGGGACGCAGCGGCAGCGTGGGGTCGTCGGGCACTTGATTGAAGGAGAAACGATGGCCGTCGATATACAGCGGTCCGATGGATGCCGTGACGTTCGACTTGGTCTGAGAGAGTTTCACCACGTGGATTTTCTCCTTGGGCACCAGTCCACCACCATCCAGGCAGCCCCATTCGCCCCATGCCACAGTGGTGGAGTCTTCGTTATAACTATTCAACTTGGCTTCAATGCCCTTCGGAAACTTGCCGTATATCGTTTCGACGAAAGCCGTGCGCATGGCTTGGGCGTGCTTGTTCTCCTGTGCGTGAAGCCAGGCTGCGGGCATCAGCAGGAGGGCTGTTATCATTATTTGTTTTTTCATATTGCTTTCATTGATTTAGAAATTGATATAATTGGCAGTACTGTCTTTTTCCATTTCATTCAGGGCCTGCTGCTCCTCTCCCTTGACAATGCGGTTGACGAGTTGTTGCAGGCGGAAATCTGCGGCGATGAGCTTTTCCAGATGTGCTTCTCTGACGCTGTCATCTACTGCTTCCATCTCTGCTTCGAGCAGAGAGATGTAGTAGTTGAGCTTGTCATCGGCAGCATCAACAGATATCGTGTCCTTCTTCTTTTCTGGTTGTTTTGCGTTTTTTACAGCTCGCTGTACTTTTTTGTTCTGAACCAAGACAGGTGTTTCTTCTGCAATCATCGGCATCGGTTCTTTCTCTTCTATTTTCACCATGCTGTCTCGTTGCTCCGTATGCTGCGCCACTATCGGTTCTTCCCTTTCTGATTTGCCTTCTTTCATAAACAGATAGAAGCCTGTCAATAACAGGAGTCCGGCTGCAATGGCACTGATGGTTGCGGAGTACAGCCAACGAGATGGTTTTGACTTGGATTTGATGCGTTTCACCACACGCTGCTCCATGTCGTTCGGCATTTTCATCTCTGAAGCCCGGTCGTTCTGGCGCAGCAAAGCCTGGCGGAAAAGTTGGATTTCATCCGACTTTTTATTTGCCTCGACAGAATGGCTCTCTTTTCTGTGCTCGGCTATGTTGGAAAGTTCTTCGTTATTCATCTTTCAAGCGTGTTAAGATAATCCTGAGTCGTTGACGTATTCGGTGAAGTTGGCTGCTGAGCCGCGATACTTCACGATGGAGAGAGTCGCTTGCAGTGCCCGTTATGTAGGCTATTTCTTTGAGGGGGCGTTGGTCGAAGTAGTAGAGCTGCAAGAGCATCTGGTCTTCGGGGGGTAGTTCCTGGATGGCTTCATCCAACTGTTCGGCTGTCGTCGTATCCGGCAACTCGTCTGGAACATCCTCGCCCACCAAGAAAGGTATCTCCAACTGCCGTTTTCGTCGTCGCAAATGATTCAAAGCTTTGTGATAAGCTATGCGGAAAAGCCATGTCTTTAGTGATGCCTTTTCCGGGGCATAGTCATTCAGATGTTCGTAGGCTGTCACAAAAGTCTCCTGCACCACGTCCTCTGCATCCTCCTGGATGGTGACAATACGGCCAACAAATGCCATCAGCGCAGGACCATGCTGACTTATCATCGGTGCAAAGTCCTCGACCCTCATGCTATGTATATGGTTCTTAAACATCTGTTTGCCGTTTGTCATTCTATTCTATATAAACGGCTAATGGCAAAATGTCACACCACTCTTGAGATTATTAACTTATATTAACGTCTTTCCGGCGCATGGTAACAATTCAGCAAATATTTTTTTAACACGAATTTCCACGAATTAATCAAAAATTTTACAAAATACAAGCCAACCAAAACAAACAAATCTCTGTAAATAGCAATTAAATGATTAATTCGTGATAAATTATTGATAATTCGTGTTTTACAAATAATAGGATTAATGTCTATGAATAATTCAGGTTAGAATGATTTTAAATCAAATTTTAAATATAAATTCTAAATACCATTTTGAGCGAAGCGACCACATAAGCATTGGTTATCGCTGTGACTATTCAGCGAATATTTTTTAACACGAATATCCACGAATTGGACATAAATTTTATTATGAAATTGACGAAAATTTTAAGTTTCACTCATTTTGAACCGCTATAAGCTAAAATTTTTGTATAATTCAATGGAAATTATATGTTTTATGATGTTCGCTGAACAGTTACGGCGCATGTATTCAGCGATTATGTTTTTTCGAGTGTTGAAAAACAAGAAGATAAAATCGCTTTGCTGATAAAAAGGAGAAGACGAATAAAAAGAGAAGGGAGTGGTATGTTATCCAGCGATGGGTTGCTCGGGGAATTAGAATGTTTTTATATTTTTTTGTTTCCGCCTTCAGGCGTTTTTATTGAAGCGGCAGCGTTTCAGATTATTAGTCTGTAAAATATTTTTTTTATTCCTTTTATTCTTTTTATCCAGCGAAGCGATTTTTATTTTCTCTTTTTTCATCACACCTTTTCACTGCAAGCGCGTGTTGAAAAGCATATCTCAATCTTTTTTTGTTCTTCAGGGTTGGTTTTTTCGTTTTTTATCCGTTATATAGTAAAAGGCTCAATTGTCGCAAGGATGGAGGGGAAGAAAGCGACCGTTGGGTGGATGCGAAATATGAACAAAGCCCATCTCCAAACGATGCTGGAAAAAAAGGAATTCGAAAGACTCTATACAGCCAACTACACGGCCATGATAAGGTTTGCCCGCACGCTGCTTCACGATGAGGATGAAAGCAGGGATGCTGTGGCCGACGTGATGCTCCGTGTTTACACAAAAGGTATTCCCAAAGAACACCCTCCCGTCAAATACCTCTTGGCCTGCGTGAGAAACAAATGCCTGGATATCCTGCGCCAGATGACAATCAGGCAAAAAGTGGAAAAGATGCTGCCTGTAGAGGATGCCATGGTTCCCACCGAACCCGATGAACAGCAAAGCACCTACCTCCTCATCATGCAAGTGATGGAAAACGACTTCCCGCCACAAACGAAAAATGTGTTCAAAATGAGATTCGACCAGCGGTTGTCCTACCAGGAAATTGCCGACCGTCTTCACATCAGCAAAGCCGCAGTCTATAAGCACCTCGCAAAAGCCATCACCATACTAAAGTCCACCATTCCCACAACCTAATCATTCCCATCATGTCCGACAAAATACAACAACTACTGGAACTCACCGACAACCCGCATGAGTGTTCCGAAGAACAAATACAAAAGACGCTGCAAGATGATGACATGAGAGCCACGTATGCCGTCATGGTTTTAGCAGCACAGGCTTTCGATGCTCAAAGGGAGACAGAACCACAAAGCATCGAGCAAAACGTCGCCGTGACCATTGCCATGGGAAACAAACGAAGGCTTTGGCGCAAGGTGGCCATCTTCATCGGTGTCTTCCTTGTCTCGGGCCTTGCAGTCGCGGCATTCCTGCCCATGGGTAAAACAAAATCGGCAGAGGAAAAACCGGCAGTGGTGGTGGAAAAGGAAAAACCAGCACAAATCACCGACAGCCAAATCCCGAAAAAGGAATTGACCGACCCACAAGCTCGCACCAATCCCATTGTTGTCTTTCAGGACGAGACATTGGAAAACATCATGCAGGTCGTGGGCGATGAATACAAAGTGACGCCCGTCTTCAAAAACGAGCAAAAACGCCATATACGACTGCACCTGAAATGGAACCGTGAGGCAGGACTTGACATCTTCCTGCAGCGCATCTCCCAGTTCCAACAATTCAAAGTGACAGCCACTCCCACCACCATCATCGTCGAATAAAAAAGCAGCAACCTCTTATCATCCGTCAAGCCATGAAACGACTCGCCATACTTTTCCTCACCGTCATCCTGCCATGGGCCGTGGCACAGGCACAGACCGTGAGCCACGATTTCCAAGATGTCTCTCTGTCGGAAGCCCTCCTCACGCTGGACAACGACTGCGACACCATCACCGTCAATTTCGTTTATGATGACTTGGAGGATTTCCGGGTCACCACCCATGTGCAGGAATCCACCATTCTGCAAGCCGTCAGCCAGGTGTGTGGCTACTATCCCATGCGGATCACCCAACTCAACACCGACATCTTTGTGGAATGTACGCAGCGCGACTCCGTGCGCTTCATCGGCCAGGTGCTCGATGCGAACCACGTCCCCGTGCGTTTCGCCAATGTGACATTGCTGTCGGTCAACAAAAGGGACACCCTCAATCAAGGAGTGACCAATGACGATGGTTATTTTGTCATACCATGCGCCGCATCAAAGGCGGTCGTCCATATCACCCACGTGAGTTACACGGACTATGAGAAAACTTGTCAAAATGGCGATGTCGGCGTGGTCTCGCTCAAAGTGGCCAACCACAAACTACATCCCACCGAAGCCGTAGGGTCTCTTTCCAAAGCAAATGTGTCAAAGCGCAGTTATCATTCCCTTTGGAGACAGGCATATAAGTATTCCACCAAGCACCTGCCACGCTCACAGATGGGGGTGATGGACCAGATCATGGCGAAAGCCAGACATGAATCCAATTACGGGCAACTGCTTGCCGCTGAGATGATGAAGGCTTCGTTGGTAGGGGAAATCTCACCCGATTCCATACCGGTGGCCATCAGCAACTTTGTCGAAGAGGAACGGTCGGCTTACACCAGGAACCCCACTTTGGCGGCTGTTTATCAGACGGTGCTGGCCAATGTGATGAGAATTGGCGATTACGACATCGAGGGGGCGGAGAAATACCGTAAGAAAGCAGTGGAAAATGTGAAACTGTTGGCGGCCAACAAAGCGGAGACCCTTCAACCGTTTGTCACCACTGGCATGGACAGCGACATCTTCGGCAACGAC
>CADBBP010000187.1 GCA_902792855.1 uncultured Prevotellaceae bacterium | reverse complement strand
TCGATTTTCATACACTCTGCCTTTCTGAGAACGTTGGTTGATGGCATTTTCGCCCCCCAAAAAAAATTTCAAAAAAATCTTCTTTTTTTTCTTCTTTTTGTGGAAAATGATTACTTTTGCAAAATATTGTCAACTTATTCACTGAAAGAGTGTCAAAAATTTAGGTTTTTACGCCTTTTTGTGACAAAATGACAATTTGGAAAGATTACTATCTATCATTTTTTAATAAAATAAGATTATGAGACTGATTATTGAAAGCGACTATCAGAAAATGTCGAAATGGGCCGCAGAACACGTGATTGAGAAAATCAACGCATTCGGCCCCACACCGGAGAAACCATTTGTGCTGGGACTGCCCACCGGCTCATCGCCCGAGGGAATGTATGCCGAACTGGTGAAAGCTAACAAGGAGGGAAGGGTTTCGTTCAAGAACGTGCTCACCTTCAACATGGACGAGTATGTCAACCTCGCAGAGGACCACCCCGAGAGCTACCACTCTTTCATGGCGCGCAACCTCTTCGACCACATCGACTGCCCAAAGGAGAACATCCACATCCTCAATGGCAACGCTGAGGACTTGGCTGCTGAGTGCGCCAACTACGAGAAGATGATTGAAGAAGCAGGAGGCATCGACCTCTTCATCGGTGGCATAGGCCCCGACGGACACATCGCCTTCAACGAGCCCGGCTCATCGCTCTCTTCCAAGACACGTGTCAAGACCCTCACCACGGACACCATCATCGCCAACTCACGCTTCTTTGACAACGACATCAACAAGGTGCCAAAGCTTGCACTTACCGTCGGCGTGGGCACCGTCATGGCAGCACGCGAGGTGATGATTCTCGTCAACGGCCACCACAAGGCTCGCGCACTGCAGGCTGCCGTGGAGGGGAGCGTCAACCACATGTGGACCATCAGCGCACTGCAGATGCACCAGCATGGCATCATCGTGTGCGACGAACCGGCCACCGACGAACTCAAGGTGGGTACCTACAAGTATTTCAAAGACATTGAGAAAGACAATCTCATCTAATCACAACATCACCATGAAGACGGGCGACTCAGAACGAGCCGCCCGTTTTCGTTGCGATTCAACGCCATTGGTTAACCATTCAGTGAATATCATAAAACATATAATTATACATTAATTGTTACTCATAAGGGTACAAAAGTAGGGGGGCCTGAGTAATTATACGTTAATTGTTGTCCATAGACATACGAAACAAGGATAATTTTTATGATTGTTTTTTGTTTTTGTGAAATTTTTGATTAATTCGTGGAAATTCGCGTTAAAAACATATTCGCAGAATAGTCACCACCATGTTTTTTCATACAATTTTTCCTAAGAAAAGCGCACCATTTCAAAAATTATCACTAATTTTACACCAAATTTCAAAAACACTCAAAACGAACAGCATATTTTTAGGATGTATATGAGAAAAACCATTCTTTTCGCATTCGCCGCCATCGCCTTGGTGGCAAAAGGGGCCGACAAAGCTACCGTGGCCTCGCCGGGAGGCAACTTGATAGTGAGCATCGACGTGGAGCAGGGAAAGCCGCGTTATCAGGTGGAGTGCCAAGGGAAAGTACTTGTCACACCGTCGCCCATCGGCTTCGTGGCCGACATCGGCGACTTCTCCCAAAACCTCCGCTTGGAGGGCACACGCAACACAAAGGTGGAGAAGAATTACGCCCTCGCACAAGCTAAGGCCTCCGACATCTATTTCAATGCCAACCAACTCGACCTCGACTTCACCAACGCTGAGGGTGGGAAGATGACCGTCAGCTTCGTCGTCTCCAACAACGATGTGGCATTCAGATACACCATCCCAAGGCAGAAGAACGACAACCCCAAGTGTGCCGTCATCCTGCGGGAGGAGAGTGCTTTCAACTTCCCAACGTACACCACCACCTTCCTCTGTCCGCAGATAGGGCCTTTCACAGGTTGGGAGCGCACCAAGCCTTCTTACGAGGAGGAATACACCGCCGACGCACCGATGACACAAAAGTCACAGTTCGGACTGGGATATACGTTCCCGTGCCTCTTCCGCGTGGGCAACGACGGATGGGTGCTCGTCAGTGAGACGGGCGTGGGAAGCAACTACTGCGCTTCGAGGCTCGCCGACTACGAGCCGGGAAACGGTTACACCATCGCTTTCCCTGAGCAGGGGGAGTTCAATGGGATAGGCAGCGTCTTCCCCGGCATCCCCCTCCCGGGAAGCACGCCTTGGCGGACGCTCACCCTCGGCACCTCGCTCAAGCCCATCGTGGAAACAACCATACCCTTCGACCTCGTGGAGCCGCAATACCAACCGACAACTCCATTCGCACCGGGAAGATACACCTGGAGCTGGCTCATCGGACAAGACAACTCCATCAACTATGACGACCAGGTGAGGTTCATCGACCTGGCAGGGGCCATGGGCTTCGAATATTGCCTCGTGGACAACTGGTGGGATGAGCGGATAGGAAGGGAGCGCATGAAGCAACTGTCGGAATACGCCAAGGGAAAGGGCGTCAGACTGCTCCTGTGGTACAACTCCAACGGCTTCTGGAACGACGCGCCGCAGACCCCCCGCGACCGCATGTCCACATCCGTGGCAAGGGAGAAGGAGATGGCATGGCTGAAGAGCATCGGCGTCGCCGGCATCAAGGTCGATTTCTTCGGGAGCGACAAGCAGGAGACGATGAGGCTCTACGAGGACATCCTGGCAGACGCCAACAGGCACGGACTGTTCGTCGTCTTCCATGGCTGCACCATCCCAAGGGGATGGGAGCGGATGTATCCCAACTACGCCGCCAGCGAGGCTGCACTGGCATCGGAAAACCTTTTCTTCACCCAGCACCACTGTGACAAGGAGGGCTTCGAACTCACCATGCATCCTTTCTCAAGGAACGCATTGGGGGCGTTTGACTGGGGTGGCATCATCATGAACAGGCGCATGAGCACCGACAACAAGAGCCGGAACTACAGACGCTCGTCCGACACCTTCGAGATGGCAACGGGCATCGTGCTACAGTCGGCAGTCAACTGCGTGGCCATGCAACCCAACAACCTGGAGGAACTGCCATCATTCGAACTCGACTTCCTGCGACAGCTGCCCACCACGTGGGACGAGACGTGCTTCATCGACGGATACCCCACACGATATGCCATCATCGCCAGAAGGCATGCCGAAACTTGGTATGTGGCTGGCATCAACGGCACCAACGAGCCCCTCACGCTCAACCTCGACCTCCCCATGTTTGCGGGGAAGACGGTGAGTTGCTATATCGACCAACCGGCGGCGAAGACTGAAAACGCCATTCCCGAGGCCATTCTCACCAACCTCAAGGTGGACAAGAAGGGAAAGGCGAAGGTGACCATACAACCCATGGGTGGCTTGATTCTCAAGTAGCATGAGGCTGTTGCAGTTTGTCAAGGAGTGGACCCTGCCCGTCGCCATGGTGGTGGGCACGGTGGTCTATTTCCTCTTCGCATTCACTCCGGCCTTGGAGGGGGCGGCTGCATTCTTCGGCCCCATCATCGACGACATCTTCCCCCTGTTCATGTTCCTCATCCTGTTTGTCACCTTCTGCAAGGTGGACTTCCGCCAGCTGCGGCCTGTGGCATGGCATTTCTGGGTGGGGGCTTTCCAGGTGCTCTTTGTCGTCATCATCGCTGCCATCATCCTCGCCTTTCATCTCAAAGGCGACAAACTCATCCTCATGGAGTCGCTGCTCACGTGCATCATCGGTCCCTGTGCGGCGGCAGCGGCGGTGGTCACCAGCAAATTGGGTGGCAACCTGGAGGAGATGACTTCATACACTTTCATCTCCAATTTCCTGACCGCACTCATGGTGCCGGTGTGTTTCCCCCTCATCGACAGTACCGTGGGCATGGACTTCCTGCATGCTTTCTGGCTCATCCTCTACAAGGTGTGCCTCGTGCTCGTCGTGCCCATGGCCTTGGCATTCGTCGTCAAGCATTACATCCATACATTGCATCAGTGGATAGTGAGCGTGAAGGACCTCTCCTTCTACTTGTGGGGCGTCTCCTTGGCCATCGTCACCGGCACCACGGTGAAAAACATCGTGCATGCCGACACCTCGGCGCGCTTCCTCTGCCTCATCGCCGGCATGGGCTTGCTCATCTGCCTCGTCCAGTTTGCCGTGGGGCGTTACCTCGGCCATTTCTTCAACCACACGCAGGAGGCAGGGCAGGCATTGGGACAGAAGAACACCAACTTCGCCATCTGGATTGCCTACACCTACCTCAATCCCATCGCCTCCGTAGGTCCCGGCTGCTACATCCTCTGGCAAAACGTCATCAACAGCATCGAGCTGTGGCAGCACCAGCGCTCGAAGCAGCAACAGCTGCAAGCTCCCCCCTCGTCCCCCTCGTCCTCCTCGCCGCCCTCTTCCCCCCTTTAATCACCTCCATTGTTAATCCATTGTTTATCGGTTCTCCGCAAGCGGCGGTTTTGCCGCCGCAAAAATTTCCCCATTATGCTTAAAACCCTCCTCACCCTTCTCACCCTCTCCCTTACCACCGCCCTTTCGGCGCAAGTCATCGATGATGACATCCTCGACAGCCTTGTAAGCGACGTCCAACAGGGCAAGCCCGTGGAAAATGTCGTCATCGACAAACCGGCGGAGCCGGTGCAGCATCGCATCCTCGTCTTCGGCGACGAGCAGCTCCAAGGCATCGGCCCCTGGCTCTACAACCATGCATGGGCCACCGGTTTCCCGTGTTTCACCTCCATCTGGCAGGAGTCCACCATCAAGCGGTGGGCGTACTCCGCCGACTTGCAATACCTCATCCGCAAGGTGAAACCCACGTTCATCATCGTATGCCTTGGCACCCACGACCAGGGCGAAGCAGACTTGTCCACACGAGAGGCGGCGGTGAAAGCCATCATGCGCGACATCGGCGACATCCCCTTCGCATGGATTGGACCGCTCGCCGTGAAGTCGAAGAAGGATGACAGAACCATCGCCGACCTCATCCAACAACTCGTGGGCGCCGACCGCTTCTACGACAGCTACAACCTGCGCTTGGCAAGGGAGGACGAGTTGCATCCCACCAAGGAGGGCTGCCAGAGATGGGTGGAGGGCTTCGTGGCTTGGCTCGACGGTGGCGAGGCGGCTCATCCCATCCACTTCGTCACACCCACCACCACCGTGCCTTTCAAGAACTGCGAGACACACAAACCCTCTTATCAGGGGAAGAGAAGATAAAAAATCATCCCCCACCGCAAACACGGTGGGGGATGATTTGTTTTGGCGATGTCAATGGATTATGGCTTCGTGCCGATGGCATTGCCGCCAAGCTCGGCGTAGGTCACCGACTTGAGGCCGGGGGCGCCGAAATATTTCTCCAAGTTGCCATAGAGCAGCACCTCCTGCTTGTAGTTGCCGGGGTTGTCCTTCAGGTTGAGGCCGGTACGCACGGCGCCACTCGGCAGTTGCACTGGCATGCACTTGCTCAAGTCGGTCTCAGAGGCCGAAGAAGCAATCAGCACGTTGGTGGCCACGTCGCAACCATCGGCGGAGAAGTGTGCACCTTCGGCAAGCACCTGGCCTGACACCCAACCTACGATGAAGCCCTTCACGTATTTCCCGCTGCCGGAGTTGTTGGAGATGGCTGCCGACACCGTGTAGGGGTTGCTGTAGGAACCTGCGCTTCCATCGTCGGGCGTGTCGGTGCCACCACCGCCGCCGCTGCCGTCGTCGCTCGTCTTCCCGTTGAGCGAATAGATGTAGCTTTCGTTCTGCTGTGTCTCGGGCGTGTTGCCTCTATAGTTGACAAGCTTGCCGTAAATCACCACCTCGTCGCCCACTTTGATCTGGGTGTTGCCTTCCACCCATTTCTTGTTCTCAAGGAAGAGTGTGCGGAAGACGTAGAAGGTGTTCTCATCCTTGCCGTCGTCGGAGATGTAGAACGAGGCATTGCCATATTGGGCGCTAAACAGGCCGTTGTTGGCTATCTTGGCTATCTTGCCCTTGATGTAGTAATTATCTGGTGAGGGCGTGTCTGCCGACAAGGACTTGGCGAAATTGTTGGCTGC
>CADBBP010000186.1 GCA_902792855.1 uncultured Prevotellaceae bacterium | reverse complement strand
CGTCTTTATGCGCTCCGCCAGCTCCTTGTCGGCACGCACTTTGTCGCGGAGGGCCTCAATCTTTTTCAGGAACTCGGGATGGCTCTTGCGGAAGGCTTCACGGCTTTTCTCGTCGCCGGTATCGACGATGGTGCCGTCGGTGAGGATGATGCGTGCGCTGATGAGCATCCGGTCGCTGTTGGCATGCACGCCGCAGTTCATTCCGGAGGCGTTGTTGCACACGATGCCGCCCACCATGGCGCTGCCGATGGAGGCAGGGTCGGGTGGGAACACGCGGCCGTAGGGCTTCAGTATCTCGTTCACTCTCGAACCGACGATGCCCGGTTGCAGGCGGATGGTCTCCTTGTCGGGGGCCAGGGTGTATTGCTCCCAATGCTTCCCGGCAACGATGAGCACGGAGTCGGTGCAACTCTGGCCGGAGAGCGACGTGCCGGCGGCGCGGAAGGTGTAGGGCAGGTTGTATTTCTTGCAGGCGCCGATGATGCGGGCCACTTGTTCCTCGCTGTCGCTGCGCACCACCACTTGTGGGATTTGGCGGTAGAAGCTGGCGTCGGTGCCCCAGCCCAAGGTTCTTAGTTCGTCGGTGTAGATGTTTTTCTCAGGTACGAAACGCTTGAGTTCGGACACGAAAGCCGCGTAGTCACGGGATTTGCCCGATTGGGTGTTGGCTGATGTTGTCATAGTGTATGGATTTTAGTTGTTTTATAGGATTTACTTGTTATTGCTGGCTTGTGTGAGTCGCTTGAGGGGGACTTTCGGGGCGAGGGCGTTGGACACCTTCTCGGTCATGGCACCCACCTTCAGCGTGGCGGTAGATTTGATGTCGCACACGTTGGCGCCCACCATGAAGGTATAGGTGCCGGCGTCCACCACCCATGCACTCTGGCTCTCGTCGAAGGAGGCCAGGTCGCGTCGCTGCAGCGTCATGCGCAGCGTCTGGCTCTCGCCGGGCTGCAGCTCGCGTGTCTTGCCGAAGGCTTTCAGCTCCTTTGCGGGCTTTTCCAAGGTGCCTTTGGGAGCGGCGACATACACCTGGGCCACCTCCTTGCTGGGGCGGTCGCCGGTGTTCTTGATGGTCACGCTCACCTCTATCTGCTCGCCTTTTTGGCTCACCGTGGCCTTGCCATACTCGAAGGTGGTGTAGCTCAGGCCGTAGCCGAAGGGATAGGCCACGCTGCGGCCGAAGGTGTCGAAAAAGCGGTAGCCCACGTAGATGTCCTCCTCGTGGTTGGTGTAGTGGTGCCCGGGGATGGGGGAGCCGTTGCCCACCATGTCTTTATAGGAGTAGTAGTCGAGGTTGCCGGGGAAATTCTGCGTCGAGGGGTGGTCGGCGGCGGCGATGGGCCATGTCATGGTGAGCTTCCCGGAGGGGTTCACCTTGCCGGTGAGGATGTCGGCCACGGAGTTGCCGCCTTCTTCGCCGGGCTGCCAGGCGCAGAGGATGGCGTCGGGATACTGGCTCCAGGAGGCGGTCTCAATCACCGAACCGGAGTTGATGATGACCAACACGGGCTTGCCGGCGGCGTGGAAGGCCTGGCAGATGTCGAAGATGAGCTGGCGCTCCTCCGTGGTGAGGTTGAACTCGCCCTCCAAGTCGCGGTCCACACCTTCGCCGGCCTGGCGGCCGATGGTGACGATGGCGGCGTCGGCGGCGTCCACCTCGTTGTTGATGGCGATGGGACTGAGGCTGATCTCAGGGTATTTCTGCTGGCCGAACTCCTCGCGCTGGTACCATTTCGCAGGATGGCGCTCGGCTTGGAATTTCACTCGGGCGAAGTCCACGTATTTGCGGTAGATGTCGGTGAGGGTCTTCGACGAACTGATGCCTACGTTGGAAAGGCCTTTCACCATGTCTATCACGTAGGGGGTGTGTACGCAGCCGGAGCCGGTGCCGCCGGAGAGGAAGTCGTAGGAACTCACGCCGAAGAGGGCCACCGTGCTGATGGTCTTGCGCCCGCTGTTCCACGGCAGCGTGCCGTTGTTCTTCAGCAGCACGATGCCTTCCGTGGCGCTCTGGCGTGTCACGGCGGCGTGGCCTTCCAGGTCGGGCTTGTTGCTTGCAGGGTACTGGTGGAAGCTGGGGGTCTTGACGATGTATTCCAGGAGGCGGCGGACGTTGCGGTCAACGTCGGCGATGGGCAGCGTGCCGTTGCGGACGCCGGCCACGATCTCCTCCGACTGCTTGGGCTGGCCCGGCTCCAAGAGGTCGTCGCCCGACGACACCTCCACCGTGGTGGGGAGGTCGCTGCGGATGCCTATCCAGTCGGTCATCACCATCCCCTTGAAGCCCCAGTCGTCGCGGAGGATTTTGGTGAGCAGGTCGGCGTTGCACTGCGCGTAGGTGCCGTTCACCTTGTTGTAGGCGGCCATGACGGTCCAGGGCTGGCTCTCGCGGACGGCGATTTCAAAGCCGCGGAGGTAGAGCTCGCGAGCGGCGCGTTGCGACACGCGCTCGTCAACGCCGGTGCGGTTGCTCTCCTGGGAGTTGATGGCGTAGTGCTTCGCACTGGTCCCCACGCCCTCGCCCTGCACGCCGTTGATGTAGGCGGCGGCTATCTTGCCAGTGAGGAGGGGGTCTTCGCTGTAGTATTCGAAGTTGCGGCCGCACAAGGGGTTGCGGTGGAGGTTCATGCCCGGGCCGAGGATGACGTCGCAGCGGTATTCCTTCGTCTCATTGCCGATGGCGGCTCCCACTTCTCTCACCAAGTCGGTGTTCCAGGTGGAGGCGAGGCAGGTGCCGATGGGGAAGCCGGTGGCGTAGTAGGTCTGGCTGCTGCCCTCGCGGGTGGGGTTGATGCGCACGCCGGCAGGGCCGTCGGTGAGCACCGTGGCGGGGATGCCGAGACGCGGGATGGCGGCCGTGGTGCCGGCGGCTCCGGCCACGAGGTGGGCCTCGCCGCCCACGACGGCGTTGGCGCTGAAGAAGTTGTTGGCACCGCCTACGAGGAGTTTGGCTTTCTCTTCAAGGGTCATCGCGGCCAACACCTCGTCGATGTTGTCGGCACGCAATTGGGGGGCGTTTTGTGCTGTCATGATGGTTGTCGTTAGGATGGCTGTCAAGCTGATAAGCAGTTTTCTCATGGTGATGGGTATTAGAGGTTTTTTATATGTCTAAATGCTGACAAGTGGGGTGGGGGTCATTCCTCCATCAGCTTGCGGTAGCGGGCACGGCGGGGCTCGTCGATGCCCAAGCGGAGGGCTTTGTTGGCCTCGTATTCGCTGTAGCTGCCCTCGAAGTAGAAGACGTTGCCGTCGCCCTCGAAGGCGAGGATGTGTGTGCAGATGCGGTCGAGGAACCAGCGGTCGTGGCTGATGACGACGGCGCAGCCGGCGAAGGCCTCCAAGCCTTCCTCCAAGGCGCGGAGGGTGTTCACGTCGATGTCGTTGGTCGGCTCGTCGAGCAGCAGCACGTTGCCCTCTTGCTTCAGGGCGATGGCGAGGTGCAGGCGGTTGCGCTCGCCGCCGGAGAGCACGCCGCATTTCTTCTCCTGGTCGGCGCCGCTGAAGTTGAAGCGGGAGAGGTAGGCGCGCACGTTGACGTCCTTGCCGCCCATGCGCAGCGTCTCGTTGCCGCCGCTCACCACTTGATAGACGGTCTTGTCGGGACTGATGTCCTTGTGCTGCTGGTCCACATAACTCAACTTCACCGTCTCGCCCACCTCGAAGGTGCCGCTGTCGGGCTGCTCCAAGCCCATGATGAGGCGGAAGAGGGTGGTCTTGCCTGCCCCGTTGGGGCCGATGACGCCCACGATGCCGTTGGGGGGGAGCATGAAGTTGAGGTCGCTGAAGAGGGTCTTCTCGCCGTAGGCTTTTGCCACGTGGATGGCCTCCAGCACCTTGTTGCCAAGGCGTGGGCCGTTGGGGATGAAGATTTCCAGTTTCTCCTCCTTCTGCTTCTGCTCCTCGTTGAGCATGCGGTCGTAGGAGTTGAGGCGGGCCTTGCCCTTGGCGTGGCGGGCCTTGGGGGCCATGCGCACCCATTCCAACTCGCGCTCCAGCGTCTTGCGGCGCTTCGAGGCGGTCTTCTCTTCCAACGCCATGCGCTGGCTCTTCTGCTCCAACCACGAGGAGTAGTTGCCTTTCCATGGGATGCCCTCGCCGCGGTCGAGTTCCAATATCCACTCTGCCACGTCGTCGAGGAAGTAGCGGTCGTGGGTCACGGCAATCACCGTGCCCTCGTATTGCTGGAGATGCTGCTCCAACCAGTCGATGGACTCGGCGTCGAGGTGGTTGGTGGGCTCGTCGAGAAGCAGCACGTCGGGCTTCTGGAGCAACAGGCGGCAAAGGGCAACGCGGCGGCGCTCACCGCCGGAGAGGTGCTCCACGCTGCTGTCGCCGGGAGGGCAGTGGAGGGCGGCCATCGCACGGTCGAGCTTCGAGTCCATGTTCCAGGCGTCGGTGGAGTCGATGATGTCCTGCAACTCGGCCTGACGGCTCATCAGCTTCTCCATCTTGGCTGGGTCCTCGTAATATTCGGGCAGGCCGAACTTCACGTTCGTCTCGTCGTATTCGGCCAGGGCGTCATACACGTGGCGAACGCCCTCCATCACGTTCTCCTTCACGGTCTTGCTGTTGTCCAGCGGAGGGTCCTGGGGCAGGTAGCCCACCGTGTAGCCGGGGCTCCACACCACGTTCCCTTGGTATTGCTGCTCGATGCCGGCGATGATTTTCATCAGTGTCGATTTGCCGGCGCCGTTGAGGCCGATGATGCCGATTTTAGCACCGTAGAAGAAGCTGAGGTAGATGTTTTTCAACACCTGCTTCTGCGTCTGCTGGATGGTTTTGCTCACGCCCACCATCGAGAATATCACTTTCTTGTCGTCTGTTGTTGCCATATTTAAGGTTGTTCTTGTTTTTGTTAGTCTATTTCTTCCGTCCTAATGGTCTCATGGCCCCTCACCTGCATGATGATGAGATGGAGCTGTGTGTCGCGGACATAGTACTTCACCTTGTCGCCTTTGGCGTAGCCGCGTATCTGCTCCACTGCTTCGGCCCACTGTCGCTCCGCCTCGGCCCTTTTAGGAACTCATCGTCATAATACGCTTGGTAACTCTCGGCGAAATCGTCCACCACCATGCTGCAATAGTCGTCAAAGTTCTTCTCTAAGACGGAGGAGTTGCCGCCAATGCGTGAGTAGTCGAAATACATCACCTGAAACTGCCCCTGCTCTTTCGTGGGGTGGTCGGCAATCCACAACCCCTTGAAAAGTTCTTGGAATTTGTCGCGTTCCAAGATGTCGTAGTAGGAGCGCAGCATGCTGAGGAAGACGCTCTTGCCAAAGCGGCGAGGGCGGATGAGGAAGAGGAAATTACCAACGTCCTCCATCTCATGGATGTAACGCGTCTTATCGACAAAATATTTGTCCTCCCTACGCAGTTGCTTGAAGTCGGAAACTCCGTATGGTAATTGTTTCATCGATGCCATGCTTTCGTAGTTGATGAGTTTTTCAGACCGAAATGTATTTGTTGCTGCTTTCGTCTGCGAAGATAAGCATTTTTTTTGGATTGGCCAAATATATGGGTGATATTATTACCCGCTATTTTTCTTTTCCCATGCCGGCTGTAAAAGTACTGTCATTTCTCACTTTTCGTATGTCATTTTGCTACAAACTCAACTGAAAAGATGAAAAATCATTTTTGAAAACTGGGAGGGAGCGTTTCAAAGAAAATTTTTTCTTTGCTTCTCCCCCTATATGATAATATAGGGGAGAAGTTTCTTTTTTAGAATCAGAATCAGAATCATACTCAGAATCAGAATCAGAATCAGAATCTGCCATTTTTGCTATCACTTTTATAGCATTGTTATCATTTGCTATCCATTTGATAGTAATGATATCATTTGCCATCCATTTGATAGCAATGCCATCATTTCTACTTCTACGCCAAGAAACCGTTATAGGCAGGGATTCTTCCACATGAATTCCACATATTACTTGTACCCTCGATGACATCGGCATTTAGCCTGAATTATTTATGGAAATTATATTATTTGTAAAACACGAATTGTCAATAATTTATCACTAATTAATCATTTAATTGCTATTTATGAAAAATTTATGTTGTATTTACGGTTATTCGTGTGATAAAGAAAGGGTTAACGGTATAATTCCAAATTAGTATGAAATATTCAGGTTAAAGTTGGACAATGTTGGCAACAAACTTGATAACAAGAAGAAAAAAACTATGCCGAGTGCTTCTGCTGATGGGAATTGACTTCCTTTGCGCTTGCAGAAAGAAAAATCCCACTTCCAATGCCTGGAAGTGGGATTATTTGCGAAGTCAGTCGAAGGGGTTATTTCTCCTTGTTCTCCTCGGTCTTCTCTTCGGCTGTTGCCTCGGTATTCTCCTCGGTGGTGGCAGCTTCAGCCTTTGCGCTGTCCTGCTCGGTGGCCTCGGTGGCATTCTCGTCCACCTTCTGCTCGTCGGTGGTCACTTCTGTCTTGGCTTTCTGCTCCTCGTTGTTGGACGTTGTGCATGCGGTGAAAGCAACTGCTGCAACTGCTACCATGATCATCATAAACTTTTTCATAATCTTTTCTCCTTTTTTAGTTAGTAAAACAAATTAAAATCTCTATGTTGTCTGATTGACGATGCAAATATACGACGGTTTTCCATCTCGCACCAAATGTTTTTGTCCATCTTGTACGAAATGCCCAGTTTGTTGTATGAATTGAAGTTATCCCCCCGCTTTTGTCTATTTCATAACACCAAGAAGCCGTTACCCACGTAGGGAATTTACCGACCTGCGGTTGGATTAATTATGTAGGACGGCCTGTAAGGCCAACGAGATATCAGCCCAGGGCAACGCCCTGGGAATCCGTGATGTGCGGCTGTCGCCCTGAAAGGGCAAAAGCTTTACCAAAACACCATTCTTTTGCCCTTTCTTTCAACCGGACAGGTCGAAAATTTTTGATTAATTCGTGGAAATTCGTGTTAAAAAATATTCGCTGAATAGTCACTCACTCGGTTGGCTTGTGTTATGCAAAAAATT
>CADBBP010000185.1 GCA_902792855.1 uncultured Prevotellaceae bacterium | reverse complement strand
TGCGTACTTCAGGGCGGCAAACTGGTCCTTGGGTGCGAAGGCAAAATGTTCTGGTGAGTGGTCGATGTTCTCCATCCAGTAGTTTTCAGTGACGACCTCTCCCTCGTCCGTTCTTTCACCCAGCAGGTAGCCACATGACTCATCGGGTGCATCACGCCTTGCCTGTTCTATCAATTCATCTATTACATATTGTGGTATGGTCATCTTAATGCTTTTTGAGTTCGCATGTGGGTTGCTCGTAATCAATGAGATGGTGGATGGTGGGATTGGAGCCGCAGATGGCACATGTGTCTCGATGCCTGACGTTGACCGTTCGGAACAGCATGGTCTTGGCGTCGAACGTCAGCAGACGGTTGGTCAGCAGTTCGCCTATGCCTGTGAAATACTTCAGCGTCTCGGCCGCCTGGATGGTGCCCAGCATGCCGGCGATAGCCCCCAGCACACCAGCCTGCGAGCATGTGGGTACTGCTCCTGCCGGAGGCGGTTCCTTGAACATGCAGCGATAGCATGCCGTGCCGGGCAGGTGGGTGAACGTCTGGCCATTGAAACGCAGGATGCCACCATGGGAGAAAGGCTTTCCTGCCATCACGCAAGCATCATTGATGAGGAACTTCACGGGGAAGTTGTCCGTGCCGTCAACGACGAAATCATATTCCTTGATGATGTCGAGCGCATTCGACGAGTCGAGAAATTCGTAGTAGGTGTCCACTTTCACATCAGGGTTGATGGCCTCGATTTTCTCTTTTGCGCTCCTTACCTTCGGCACGCCTACATCCTTGGTGAAATGGATGACCTGACGCTGGAGATTGGAGAGGTCCACCACGTCGGCGTCCACGATGCCGATGCGTCCGATGCCAGCAGCAGCGAGATAGAGCGAGACGGGCGCCCCCAGTCCGCCGGCCCCCACCACAAGAACGCTGGCATTCATGATTTTCTCCTGACCCTCCACGCCGACATCAGCCAGCAGGATGTGTCTGGAATAGCGTTGTATCTGTTCTTCTGAAAAGTCTATCATGGTTGTCAATTGTGAATTTCAAATCAAACATCCCCCTCCCATGAAATACAAGAAGTCCACGCTGTCACCCTCCTTGATTTGGATGTCGTCCCATTCCGTGCGGTCAACGAAGTCATCATTGACCTGCACCGACACCATCTCGGGCTGCTCGACATTGTTTTGCTTGATGAGTTGTGTGAGAGAAAGGGGCAATTTCACCTCCTGTGCCTCTCCGTTTACTGTAATCTTTGCCATATTATCTGCCTATGATTTTTTTGATTGCTATTACCAATTTGTCCACATCCTCGCGGGTGTTGTAGAGTGCGAATGTAGGACGGACGCTCATCTCGTAGCCTAAGGCACGAAGGGCGGGCTGTGCACAGTGGTGCCCTGCTCGCACGGCGATGCCCTGCTTGTCGAGCAATGTGCCAGTCTCGGGCACGGGGATGCCGTCGAGCACAAAACTCACCACGGAGACACGTTGCTTGGGATTGCCGATAAGCGTCAGGCCGGGAATTTGTGCCAACTGCTCACGGGCGTATTCCGTGAGTTGGTGCTCATGGTGCTCGATGTTTCGGATGCCGATATGCCTTACGTAGTCAAGGGCGGCTCCCAGTCCGATGGCATCGGCCACGTTGGGCGTTCCTGCCTCGAACCTTGCTGGTGGAACGTTGTATTCGGTACGCTCGATGGTCACGTCTTTGATCATGTTGCCCCCACCTTGCCAGGGCTGCATCTTTTCCAACAATTCCTTGCGGCCATAGACCACGCCGATGCCGTTGGGGCCATAAATCTTGTGTCCGCTGAAGACGAAGAAGTCGGCTCCCAACAGCTGAACATCCACGGGCGTGTGTGCTATCGACTGAGCGCCGTCTATCAGTACGGGGATTTGATGTGAGTGGGCGATGTCGATGATGCGTGCCACATCGTTGATGGTGCCGAAGGTGTTGTTCACATGGCCTACTGATACGAAGCGGGTGCGGGGCGTAATGAGCCGTTCCAGTTCCGAGAGTATCAGGTCGCCGTTCTGGTCGGTGGGGATGGCGCGCAGTGTGGCCCCCCGCTCCTGGCAGATGCGCTGCCAGGGCACGATGTTGGCATGGTGGTCGAGTTCGGAGACGATGACCTCGTCGCCAGGTGTCAGGTACTGTCGCCCGTAAGTTTGCGCCACGAGGTTGATGCCCTCCGTGGTGCCTCGCACGAAGATGATTTCCTCGCTGGAGCGTGCATTGATGAATCGCTGGACTTTCTCCCGTGCCTCCTCGTATGCATCCGTCGCACGTGCTGCCAAGGTGTGGGCACCACGGTGAATGTTCGAGTTGTAATGTTTGTAATAATCAGAAATCTTGTCGATGACCAGCAGGGGCTTCTGTGTGGTGGCACCGTTGTCAAGCCATACGAGGTCGTGGCCGTTCACCTGTTGGTTGAGCACGGGAAAGTCTTTTTTGATTTCCTCGGAGTTCAGGGTGTCCAATTCCTCGTAGTTGAGGTCGCGCAACTTCTGTGTCTCGGGGATGCCGATGCCGAAGCCGTCCTCCTGCGGAATCGTTCTCGTCTCTGCATCCGTGTCTCCGACGTAAGGCAACGGGCCATGGCCACTGCCTCCTGCCAGCAATTGTTTGAATCCCGCCTCAAGTTCCTCGAGGTTCAGGGACTCGTCGGGCAAGATGCCCTGACGAATCTCCCGAATCTCTTCAGGACAATATTTCTGAGCAAGTTCCTTCAGCAGGGCCAGCGAACCGTCGTATGCCGTGAAACTATTGAGTTCTGACAGGTTGATCATTTATTTCTCCACTTTGTTTCTATGCTGATAGTCATGATAGTATCCCACCTCCACGTTTTCCAGCACGGCGATGGCATCGTCGGTGAGCGATGCGAGGCTGAAATATTTGGTGAGCAGATAGGAAGCCACGCCAAATTTGTCGAGTCCCATCAGGCGTGCCGACAACGAGGGGGCAATCTCCCCGGGGATGCCGCTTTGATGTAGTCCGATGACACCTTGGCTCTTTTCGCCCACACGTACAAGGATGATTTTCGTGGTTCCAACGCCACGGCCAGTGAGGTATTGCCCCTCGACCTCCACCTTGTCGGATGGTATCAACGGAACACCGCGCCACAGGATGACCTTCGTTCCGAAGAGGTCGGTGGTCACAGGGGGAACGCCGCGCCATGTGCACTCACGCTCGAAGGCGGCGATGGCACGCGGATGGGCGATGAAGAAGGCCGGCTCCTTCCACACCAATGACAGCAGTTCGTCAAGGTCGTCGGGGGTAGGCGAACCATAGCGTGTGGTGATGCGGTAGGCGGGATTGACAGCAGCCAGCAGGCCGAAACTCTTGTTGTTGATGAGTTCCCACTCCTGACGTTCCTTGATGCTCTCGATGGAGAGCCGGAGCTGTTCCTCCAACTGGTTGTAAGGGTTGTTGTAAAGGTCGCTGACACGGGTGTGTACACGGACGACCGTCTGCAGCGTGTTCAGAGAATACTCCGTAGGGTTCTCTTCGTAGTCGATGTACGTTTCGGGGATGATGTTGTCCTCTTCATGCCCGCTGACAAGGTCGATGTGCTTCTCCCCGTGGTCGTTCACCGTTGCCTTCAAGCGCAGTTGCTTATCGACAGCCTTGTTGAACTTCTCACGGAAGTCGGGCACCTCCTTGATGAATCTCTCCAGGTCGTTTAGTTTCAGGCCAAGGAAAATGGTGGGCGTGACGGCACGGACTGAAACCGTTGACTCTGCGTCATCCAGTAAGTCAGTCTCTCCGAAATACTCCCCATCGCCCAAAAGGGCTATGCGCAACTCCTCGCCGTGAGGCCCTCTGCTGATGACCTCTGCCTGTCCGTTGGCCACGATGAAGAACTTCTGTTTGTCCTTGCCCTCCTCAACGAACAGTTGGCCTATCTCCACCTCTTTCGTCTCAAATGACCGGGCCAACCTGTTTACAATCTCGTCTTCGAAATCCGAGAACAGCGGGATGGCTTTCAGACTCTTGGCAGAGAATGACGGCACGCCGTTGAGGTACTGGATGGGGAGGCGCTCACTCTTGCGAAGTTCCACCTTGGTGCGGTTGACGCGGAATGTGCCTCCGCTGACTTGCACCCAAGGCAACAGTTTCAACAGCAGTCTCGGGGTGATGCTGCCCATCTGAGGGGCGGTTTTGGTTGTTGTCGCCAGTCTTCTGGCGGTGGCAGTGGTCACACTGCGCTGAAGGTTTGAATCTGACATATTGTTCTCCTTTTTTATGGTTACTATTTTACTTCTTGATAATTACCTTGTGTGTCGTGCCTTCCACATGCTCCACACTGATGACATTGTAGCCTTGTTCCTTGGCATTGCGTGGCACGTTGTCGAGTGGTTCGCCTTCGCTGAGCAGCACTTCCAATGTGTCGCCCGTCTGGAGTCTCGAAAGTGCGATTTTCGTTTTGACGAAGGTCATCGGGCAATGTTCCTTCGTGATGTCCAATGTTGTTGTTGCCATGATGATATTTTATTAAATTTTCAATTAGATAAACAACGTCTGTCCTCCTTCGGAGAGATTTAGGAATGACGCCACTCCGAGAACGTCTTTCACCTCGGGAATGAAGTCCTCTTTTTTCAGTCCAAGCACATGCATGGCCATTTCACAGGCATAGAGGTTGATGCCCAATACCTTGGCCGCTTCCACCAATTCCTCAAGTGTCGCGACATTGTTCTTGCGCATCAGGTGACGGAAGATTTTCGGACCCGCGCCGAGGAAGTTGAAACGACTTGTGGGCGTGACTTTCAGTCCCCCCATCATAAATCCGAATGTCTTTGTCAGCCAGTTTCCGCCCGTAAAGGAGCGTCCTTGTTTTTGCTTGATGGCGTCCAACCCCCAGAAAGTGAAGAAGATGTTCACCTCATATCCCACGGCGGCAGCTCCTGTTCCCAATGTGAATACAGCCGTGAGTTTGTCGAAGTCGCCACTGAAGGCGATGATGGATAGTTTTCTTGTTTCAGCCATGTCTATTCTTTGTCAAAATTGTAAAGTGCAGTACTCAGATAGCGTTCGCCCGTGTCGGGCAACAGCACCACGATGCGCTTTCCCCAGTTCTCGGGACGTCGGGCAAGTTTGATGGCGGCGGCAGCGGCGGCTCCACTGGAAACACCCACCAGGACGCCGTCTCTGCGTGCCAGCAGACGGGCGATGCCATAGGCTTCGTGATCCTTGATGCGTAGGATTTCATCATACACCGTCGTGTCCAGCGTCTTGGGTTGGAATCCAGCACCAATGCCTTGAATCTTGTGAGGCCCCGGGCGTTCGCCGCTGAGAACGGAAGACGTGTATGGTTCCACGCCAATGATTTTCACCTTGTCGTCATGCGCACGCAGCACCTGCCCCACACCGGTGATGGTGCCGCCCGTGCCGATGCCTGCCACGAAGAAATCCAACTTTCCATCTGTATCGCGAATGATTTCCTGTGCTGTTGTTCGACGATGCACTTCAGGGTTGGCAGGGTTCTCAAACTGTTGTGGAATATAGGCATCTCCAATCTCACTGGCCAATTCGTTGGCCTTGCTGATGGCTCCCGCCATGCCCTCATAAGCGGGGGTCAACACCAACTCCGCGCCCAACGCCTTCAGCAGCGTCCTTCGCTCCAGCGACATGGCATCCGGCATGACGAGAATGAGTTTGTAGCCTTGGATGGCAGCGATGAACGCCAGTCCCACACCCGTATTGCCCGAAGTCGGTTCGATGATGGTTGTGCCTTTGCCGATGAGTCCCTTTCGCTCAGCCCGTTGAAGCAAGGCCAGCGCTGTACGGTCTTTCACACTGCGGAGTGGATTCAAATACTCCAATTTTGCAACGATTTGCGCCTTCAGGCCCAGTTCTTGTTCCGTTCCTGTCAGTTCCAGCAACGGTGTGTTGCCAATCAAGTTGATTAAATTCTTAGCAATCTTTGACATATTGTTTTTTGTTTATTTCAGTTGTTACCATGGAAATCCTCATACTGCAAGTGTCTATTCAGCGAATATTTTTTCAACACGAATTTCCACGAATTGGACATAAATTATAAGTTTCTCCCATTTTTTGAACCGTTAAGAGTAAAATTAATGTATAATTATATGGTAAATCTATGTTTTATGATATTCGCTAAATCGTTACTACTGCAAGGCTTGCATGATATCCAAGAGTACATCCTCCGGCGCTTCGAGACCTATGGACAAACGGATGGTTGTCTGTCGCACATCCATTTGTTTCAACTGTCGTTCAGGGAAGAGTCCGAAAATGGTGCTTGCCGGATGGATGGCCAGTGTCCGGCTGTCGAAGAGGTTGGTGGCACGATGCACCAGTTTCAGCCGGTTGAGGAAATGGTAGCATTTCTCCTTGGATTCGAGGTCGATGGTGAGCATCGCCCCCGATGTCGGGCCAAACTGCTTTCGGGCCAGTTGATAAAAGGGGTTGTCTTGTAGTCCTACATAATTGACATTCTTGATGCCAGGTGTTTTCACCAGTTCTTTTGCCAACCAAAGCGCATTGGCAGCCTGACGCTGATAGCGCACGTCAAGTGTTTCCAAGCCGAGCGTTTGCATGTATGCCGTCTGTGGTGTCATATACACTCCGAGGTTGATCAACAAGTCGTATTTCACACGCTGGTTGATTTGCGGGAATGTGCCATAGTCGATGATGAGTCCACCAAGAGAGGTGCCACCTCCTGAGATGTATTTCGTGCTCGAAACCACCTCGATATCCACACCCAACTCCTTGAGGTTCGTTTCTGTGAAGGGGATGACCGTGGAGTCGGCAATCACGGGAACTCCCTTGTGATGGGCGACCTCTGCGATGGCTTGCAAGTCGGCCACCTCCAACTGCGGGTTGGTGACTACTTCCAAATACACGCAGCATGTGTTTTCGTCGATGGCTGCCTCCACTGCCTCTATGTTGGTGAGGTCTCTCAGACGGGGTTTCACCCCGAAGCGCATCAGCGTTCCAGTGATGAGTGCCAAGGTGTTGCCAAAGAGGTGGCGGGAGGTGACGATGTTCTTGCCTTGCATGCCTACGGCAAACAATGCCGTGCTGATGGCGGCCATGCCGGAATTGAAGGCTGTCACATGCTCCGCGCCAGTCAGTGCTTTCACCCTTTGCTCGAAATGGGTCACCGTGGGGTTGGCTATCCTCGCATAGTCCGGTGCTTTGACCCTGTTGCAAAAGACATCTGCCATTTCCTGTGCGTCCTGAAACTCAAAGGACACATTGGTGTAAATCGGCATGGCCAGTGAACCATAGGCATCCGGTCGTGCGAAGGGGGTGTTGATGGCTATCGTCTGTTTCCTCATTTTGGTCGATTTTGCTTCTTTGAAAACAAAAAAATCTTGGTGCAAAGTTAGATGTTTTGGACTTTTCTTCCAAATATTGCTTGAAATATGGAAAATATAGCTATATTTGAGCAAATTTTAGAGATTTTTTCCAAGCCAAGGCATTCACAACCTCTTTCATAGAATATTATTCCAGATGTAATTATTCGTAACGATTCAGCGAATATCATAAAACATGGATTTGCCATGTAATTATACATAAATTTTTGTGTTTTCGCTCATTTCTTCTATACAAGGAATGGCATACACGTTCACATAAGATACTGCATAACAATAATTTATCAAAAATCATTCTTTGACAAGTTCCTTGAAAATTTATTCGAGGTTATCCAAGATTTAGACGGATATATCCGAGAAAGCCCAACTGATTTCATAATCAGTTGGGCTTTTCAACATCAAGTAGCAAGGTCACTTCTTGAATTTGCTTTCCCATTCCTTCATCAAGTGGGCATCGTACATATCCTCTATTATCTGGGGGTCGCTGCGCCATTGCTTGTGCCAATACTCCCACCACTCGGTTTCGTGCATCAGTATGTATCGCCCGAAGTTGGCGGCCTCGTGGATGCATGGATGGCATTGAACCATTGCTTTAGTTCAGCCTCCCTCTTATCGAAGGAGCAAAAGGGAATAGTGGGTCCATAACCTGCTTTTTTGGTGAAAATGGGAAACCCTCTCAATGAAAAATCGCTAAAGAACTTGTATTCAAGTCTTTAGTGATTTTTTAAGTGTTTAAAAAGTATCCAAAGCCTATACCTCAATCAGTATCAGGTTTTCAACCTTGATGTGAAACACTGGACGGTGATGGTGATTTATGAACAACTATGAATCCACCAAGAATCACACGTTCTAACGCCAAGAAGCCGAGTGTCAAACATTCGAAAACCCAACGCCTCATTGGAGAAATACCACTGCAAAACGGATCTGTCCACTGAAAGAGGGCGGTACATATATGTAATTTGGCTTTGCCAAAATTACTCTTTCTCGGCAACAAAAATGAGCCAATTCCTTTTGTATTCCTCTCGACTTTACGTAACTTTGTACCCCAATGAAGACAATAGAAGATATCAGGACTCAAAAAGAGGGTCAGACTTTCGATTGCAAGAGTGCCAAGATAGAACCGAAAGCTCTTGCGGTGCCCATCGTGGCTATGGCGAATGCCGATGGTGGCACGTTGGCCATCGGAATATCCGACAAGACCAGGAAGATCGAGGGCGTTGACCAATATACAGAGAAGTTGAACGAGCTGCTGCGTGTGCCGTTTGACTTCTGCAACCCATCTGTCCAGGTTACTTGTTCATACCTGCCTTGCACGGACAAGGACGGGAAGGAAAATCACATCTTGTTGATGGAGATTCCGGCCAGTATGTATCTGCACACCAACCAAGCAGACGAAGCGTTTGTTCGTGTGGGCGACAAGAGCCGTAAACTGACCTTTGAAGAACGGGTGCAACTGATGTACGACAAGGGTGAGCGATTCTATGAAGACACTGCTGTCTATGGTGCCACCGTTGATGACATCGACATGGGTGCCGTTGCCGAATACGCAAAGATGGTAGGGTATGGAAAATCACCAATGGAATATCTGCGCGAAAACAACGGCTTTGTGACGACCAATAAGCAGGCTGCTCACGCTCGACCGCAGGTCAATGCTGCGATTAAGCGAGAGCAGAGCGATGCTCGCATCAGCTCTGCCGAGCGTGAGCAGGCTCGACCGCAGGTCAATGGGGAGGAGGCAGTGAGCACCGCTTGCATTCTTCTCTTTGGCAAGAATCCACAGAAGTTCTTCCCTCGTGCCCGCACTCGCTTCATACGTTATGAGGGTGTAGATGAAAAAGTGGGCGCAGAGATGAACGTCATCAAAGATGTCACTTTTGAGGGAACCATCCTCAATCAAGTAGAGAAAACCATTGAGTTCATCGAGACCCAGGTAAGAGAACACACTTTCCTCGGACAGCATGGGCAGTTTGTCACGCTTCGTGACTATCCGAAGTTCGTCATACAAGAAATGACGGTTAATAGTGTTTGCCATAGAGCCTACAGCATCAAGGGTACGGAGATACAGATTAAGATGTTTGATGACCGACTGGTGTTTGAATCACCAGGGAAACTGCCAGGGATGGTAAAGCCTGAGAATATCCGATACACCCATTTCTCTCGGAACCCAAAGATTGCTGCTTTCCTAAAGGCCTACCATTATGTGAAGGAATTTGGTGAGGGATTGGACCGTATCTGCCGCGAACAAGAGGCCAATGGAGCTAAAACTCCGTCCTTCCGAACCGATGAGTTCATCCTGAAGATTACAGTTCCAAAGGTGACAGAAAAGGTGAATGAAAATGGCAAAAAGTTGATAGAAAACGAACCAAAGGTGATAGAAAATCAGCAAGGGTTGACAGAAACGTCACAGAAAACGTCACCAGAAACTCAAACAGAAACCGACAATCGAACAGAAAACCGAACTGTAAATCGAACAGAAAACCGAACTGTAAATCGAACTGAAAACCGAACTGTAAGAGGGAAAAAGCTGACAGAAAGACAGGTATCCATACTTCAATTGATAGCAGATAACCCATACATATCAAAAGTAGAAATAGGTAATATTTTGGGCGTACATCCCTCTTCAGTGTGGCGTAGTATCGAAGCCATGCGTGGCAGATACCTCCGGAGAGTGGGTGCAGATAAAAATGGTTTTTGGGAAATCATTCAGGAATAACGATATGAACTACGAAAAAGAAAAAGTTTGCGGATGGCACGATGCCCATATCGGGCTTTGCACCTCTGTCATCAAGATGCTTCGAAAAAGGAAGTTGATAGAGGGACGCAACCCCCATCTTTATGTCTCCAAACGAATATTTATGAAAAATTTACGACCTGTACGGATGAAAATCCCTTTATGTACAGATTTGTACGATTTCTGCCCGTTAGGGCACTCCTTTTTTAGTCATCATATTGCTACATATCGTGAACATCATTTCCAATCGTAGGTCGAAAATTTATGGTAATTCGTGTGAAAAAGAAAGGGTTAAAGGTATATTTCAACCGAACAGGTCGTATCTTTACTCCTGACCGACAAGGAACTGGTAAGAACCAACTGTCTGTCGAAGGTGTAGGTGCTCCTATTAGGAAAACATCATATAATTTTTGTGTTTTCGCTCATTTATTCGTACCTTTGTGCATCACAATAAAGCCGTTCAACATGAGTAAGAAACAAAATACCGACTCGACAGAACAACCGCGCATGGTGAAGTCTCACGACATTCATATCGATGCGGAATATGCGGAATGGATAGCCGAACTGAAGCACCGCTATCGTTCTGGACGGACGGTTGATAGCCGACACCACCCTGGGAGAATCCGTCAAGAGTATCACCATCACCGAAAAAGGGTTCTTTCTGTCGCTCAGAAACTTATAAAAAATGTTTAACTAAAGTACTACTAAATATAGGATTGTATGAAAAAAAGAGTTTTTATATTGTTGGGGCTTTTTGTATGCCTGCAAGCAGGATGGGCCCAAAACACCGTGGAGAGCATCCGAAAGCGTTACTCGAGTATGAAGGAATACATCTCCACAAAAAATGAAGACAACCCCAATGATGGTGCGACTTGGGGCGAATACTATCATCTGGAGGCAAGGATTTTTCTTCCAGCCTCAGGAGGACACAAGGAAAACATTTATATGTATTGGGATGAACGGGAAGAAGAAAAAATCTACCCATCACATTATATCACCTTTGCCACGACAAAATACAATTATTCCGCCATGGATTATTATGAGGAGTTCATGTATGATAAAGATGGAAAGGTGGCGTTCATCTATGCCTACACCCCCTATCACTCTTTTATGGACAACCAGAAAGACATGCAATACGAGATGAGATTCTACTTTAGCAGGGGAAAACTCATCAAAGCCATGATCAAGAAACGTCCGGATGAACAATCCCCATACACTGAAGAATTCAATGGCGCCGCACTAAAGAGCCAATATGCACCTTTCATGCAGGAGATGATTGACAAGGCAGAGAAAATAAGGCAGATGTTTATCGCCATCGAGAAAGAAACCTATGATTATTCTGAATAACACACGATTTACGATGTGGCCAGCAGCCACATGGCGAGACGGACATTCATAGGCAACCTCTATAAAAAGGTGAAAGACCCAAATCTGGTGGGTGCTCTCTTTGGCCACGTGGAAGGCAGCAAGGCGTTTGCCCGCTATCGTGACATCGACGAGGACATCAAGAAGGATTTTGTGAGGCTTCTGGATTGAGGTTTCGGGAAAAATATGTAATTTTGCAATGTAGGTCCAAAAACATCAACAACCATGACAAATTAAGAACTTTTTCAAAGACTGACAGATATAGAGTGGGACGACTTCGAGGTGAAGGAAGCCCAGAACAAGATGCCGAACAATGTTTGGGAAACCGTCTCCGCTTTCAGCAACACCTCCGGCGGATGGATTGTGTTCGGAGTCAAGCAGAAAGGCAAGCGGTTTGAGGTGCAAGGTGTGGAAAACGGGGAGAAGACTGAGTCTGATTTCCTCAACATACTGCGGAATGGGCAGAAGTTCAACACCAAGATACACCCCAAATGCAAGAAGTATTACATTGACGGGAAATTGGTGCTGGCGTTCTTTGTGGAATCCTCGAAGGTGAAGCCTATCTATTTCGGCAATCCCATCAACACATTTATCCGTTCGGGTAGTGGCGACCGCCAAGCCGATGAGTCGGAAATCTCGGCGATGATGCGCGACCAGGCTTTTGGGGTAAGAAGCGAGATGGCTGTCGACGGCACTTCTCTCGATGACATCAAAGCCGACTCACTCAATAGTTACCGCAACCATATCGTCAACTTCAATCCAGAGTTTCCTTTCAAGAGCCTGCCTCATGAGGAGTTTTGTGAGAACATAGGTATTACCAAGGATGGAAACAGACAGTTTGGCGGTGCCACTATGGGTAATGTCTATGGAGGCGGTAACGTCATGTCAACAACTTCTGGATTGATTATCTTGAAATCCCTGGCACAAGTTACACGGATGCAGCCACCAGATACACCTACCGGATGCCGGAGCAGGACAACTTATGGGATTATTACGAGACCCTCATCCAGCGTCTTCGCCTTCACGTCGATGCACCTTTCACGGCTGGCCCCAACGGTTTCTCTCCAGACGACAACTCACAGTTGTATGCGCTGCGCGAAGGATTGGTCAACATGGAGGCTCATGCCGATTTTTTCAGTCCCATGCACTGCACCATCCGTGTTTATGACAACCGCATTGAGTTCCAGAATCCAGGCCGTTTCATGCGAGACATGAAAACGCTTCGTGAGGTCATCAAGTCCAACCCAAGAAACCCAAGCATCATCAAGTTCTTCAG
>CADBBP010000184.1 GCA_902792855.1 uncultured Prevotellaceae bacterium | reverse complement strand
ATAAATCTTTACAAACAGAATTTTGCTGTCAGGTTTGTTAATCAGGTTGTAGATGATTTTTTCTGTATCGCAACCAAATTCATCCTCCATTTTTGCAGCTATGTCAATGATAAATTCCAATATTCGCTCAGCGATTGTCAACTCCAAGGCATCTTCATTTGTCTCCCTAAAGAGCTCACCAGTGGTTACTGGAGACACGTGATGGAGACATGTGCAATCTGTGCAGCGAAATGTCTGGACTGGCACTTGTCCATCCCGAGAAGAGACTTCTCTTCTTTGTTGCAAACTTCTATGGCCCATCTCATGGAGTAAATCCTGAATGCCTTTTTGAAATCCAGTTTCATGTTGGTGGTAAGGTATGCACGCCACTTGTCATTCTTGTTCCTTCTTGTGAAGAAGAGTCTTACGGGTTTCCCGTCCAACGTCACATCTGCCACCATGTATGTGTACCCGAACATCCTGTTGTGCCTTTCCTTTTCCTTCCAAAGTTTGGCAGCCAACGTGTTGGCCGTAAACAGCCCTTTCTTGTAGCCGTACCTCGTCTTCGACATCTTTATCATGCCCAAATAGTCCTTGCCGTGGAGGCCTCTCACGAAGTTGACGATGTCCGTGCAGGTGAACCAACTGTCACAAAGGACATACTCGAAATGGATCCCGTGGTTGATGCACCTTTTGATCATCTCCTTCATCAGCTCTATCTTGCTCATGACACACTCCTTCTTCCGGCTGGCAATCTCACTGTCCTCGCCGTCCGCGGCCTTGTACTGGTGAGCCGACTGCCTGCGATTGAGACCAAAATCGGCCTCCTTGTACTCCCGGCAGAGTGAGAAGTCCATCAGCAATTGGCTGATGCCATCGGAGAGGCAGCAGAAAAGACCCTTGTAGCCCCAGTGCTTACTATGCGTCACATGGGAGAATATCCTGCTCACCATCTCTATTGCGTTGCTGGCCTTGATGATGTCCGTGTCGTCAAATATGAGAACGGTAGGGAGGCTGCGTTTCTTGAAATCGCTCCGAACGGTTATCTTCGTCCACAGCTGACAATTGATATAGTACATTATCTTGCGCCATTTTGTCCGACCGTTGTTAAGGAAATCATAGAAGACGTCCTTGTGGCAGCTCACAAGTTTGAAAAGTGGCGAGTCCGCATAGTGGGAAGGATTGGAGACGGTGAACATGGGGAACATCAGCAACAGTTGGAGGATACACAGTGCAGGGTAAAGGCAATTGGGCTTCGGCTTCTCAAAACCAAGTGGGCGCAAATTAAATTTTACATTCTTCAACATAAGCGAAATTGCTCCGATTGCACTGTTTCCGTCATCTTTTCTGAAAAAAGAGGCGACTTCCGAGAAAATTTTTGTAACTTTGCATATGGTTTGAAGTGTTTTGTATGTTTTATTTACCGATACAAAGATACAAATAATTTCTGTAAAAACAGAAACTTCAAACCACTTTTTCTACAAATTCTTTAAACTATTTTTACTTCCGAAACTTAAGTAATATGTTTTCGCAAAAGTATGAGTCCTAAAATTGGATATTTTTCAACGAAAAGCGTTAAAAAATCAAAAACCGCATTTTCGTCTTTGTTTTTTGACAATAAACTGCGATTTTTGATGAAGCGTAAAGGTTTACGTTTACAAGTGTGGCAAGGCATTCTTTCTGTGCGCATTTCAGTAAGTCAAGGGTCGTACCATAAGCATTGCATCTTTTTTTCTGAAAAAAGAGGAATGTGGCGGAAAATTCGTACTTTTGCAGTCGGAAAGGGCGGTGCTGTGCTTCGCCCACCTTTAAACCATAAAAAAGAAAACGTCATGCTCATAGTCAATTCCTACGATGAGTTCGCCTCCCACCTGGGAGAAGAACTTGGCTGCTCCGACTGGCTCACCATCGACCAGGAGCGCATCAACCTTTTCGCCGATGCCACGCTCGACCACCAGTGGATACACGTCGATGTGGAGAGGGCCAAGGTGGAAAGTCCATACAAAAGCACCATCGCCCACGGCTACCTCACACTCTCCGTGCTGCCACATCTCTGGGCCCAGATTATCAAGGTGAACAACATCAAGATGCTTGTCAACTACGGTATGGACAAGATGCGCTTCGGCCAACCGGTGGTCACCGGAAGCCGTGTGCGCATGCGCACCGTGCTTCACAACATCCAAAACCTGAGGGGTATCTGCAAAGTTGAGATAGACTTCACGATAGAGATAGAGAACCAGCGCAAGCCGGCCCTGCAAGGCATCTCCACCTTTCTCTATTATTTCAAATGAGAGGCAAAATCACCTTGGCCCTCGTCGCACTGCTGTGGTGTGCGACGAGCAGCGGACAACCTTTCGACCAATGGTTCCGCGATGCCACGCTGCGGCTCGACTACATCTTCTCCGGCGGACCCGGCGGCTGCGAGGTCTCCCTTGACGAGATGCACGAGGTGCCCCGATGGCATGGCAAGCGTCGCCGACTGTCAGAGGTGCCAATGGAGGGCAATGGCCAGTTGGTGATGCGCGACCACCGCAGCGGCGAGGTCATCTACCGCAACTCCTTCTCCACCCTCTTCCAGGAATGGCTTTCCTACCCGGAGGCCCAGCAGACACGCCGCTCCTTCCAGAATGTCTTTCTCGCACCCATGCCGCTCGACAGCGCCGACATCACGGTGGAACTCTACGACAACCGTCGCCACACCATGGCAACCATGACACACACCGTGGCACCGGGCGACATCCTCATACGCCATACGGGATGGACATGCGTCACCCCATACGACACCCTCCAGCTCCCGGCCGACAGCACGCGATGCATCCACATCGCCTTCCTGTCCGAAGGATACCGCGAGAGCGAGATGGACACCTTCATCCACGACTGCCGCACGGCGATGGAGGCCCTCTTCTCCCACGAGCCCTTCCGCTCCCTGCGCCACCGCTTCCAAGTCGTCGCCGTGAAGGCTCCCTCCCAAGACAGCGGGACAAGCGTCCCCCGCGAGGGCGTGTGGAAACGGACGGCCCTCCACTCACATTTCGACACCTTCTACAGCGACCGCTACCTCACCACGCTTCACTTGAAGACACTCCACGACTGGCTCGCCGGGACACCCTACGAGCACATCATCGTATTGGTGAACACCGACCTCTACGGCGGAGGGGGCATCCTCAACTCCTACAACCTCTCCATGACACACCACGAGAAATTCAAACCCGTCGTCGTGCATGAGTTCGGCCACAGCTTCGCAGGCCTCGCCGACGAGTATGCCTACGAGACGGAGGAGGTGCCCATGTACCCACACGACATCGAGCCTTGGGAGCGAAACATCACCACGCTGACCAATTTCCACGACAAATGGGAGGACCTCATCGCTCCCGGCATCCCCGTGCCCACCCCAGCAGAAGGAGCCTCCAACACCACCATCGGTGTCTTCGAGGGAGCGGGATACTCCCCGAGAGGTGTCTATCGCCCCTGTCCCGACTGCCGCATGCGCACCAACGAAAACCCTGAATTCTGCAAAGTCTGCGACCGCGCCATCCGCCAAGTCATCGACTTTTACACCGGAGAATAGGAGTGGGGATTTGAGGTTTGAGGTTTGAGATTTGAGATTTGAGGTTTGAGGTTTGAGATTTGAGGTTTATAGTATCTATAGGAATTATAGCCACTATAAAAAAAACAATAAACCATAAAAAAACTGGCGATGAGCGACAAGCATAATTCCCTTTGCCTTGGGCGATGGTTTCTCGTCGCCTTGATGGGTTTGTTGGTGGCTGCGCCTTTCATGGCACATCCCCCCGAGGACAGCGAGCGCCTTGGCATGGCCTTGGAGTATTTCCAGAGCGGAAAATACCATGAGGCACTGCTCATCTTCGAGCGCCTCGACAAAGAATACACACTCAACCCACGCTACCATGCCTACATGGGCATTTGCCATTACTACGAGTGGGAGTATGAGGAGGCATGCCACTTGCTCGACGAGGCGATACCGCAGTTGGAGGCGTTCGCACCTCACGAGCGCTCAGTGTATTACTATGCCGACGGAGAAAGCCATTTCCAACTGAAGCAGTATGCTGAGGCGATACCTTTTTTTGAGAAAGCACTCACTGTCTGCTATGAGAACGAAAAGGGCGACATACACTACCGACTGGGAATGTGTCACATGTTTGCCGAGGAATGGCTCGCCGCTCGCGACCACTACCGACAGGCTCTCGACAACTACGTGGCTCTGCGCAACACACCCGATATGCAGGCACGCATCTATCAGACCTCGCACATGATGAAGGGGTGCGAGCAACACCTGAAAGGGGCGCTCCTCACCGAGAAGGACTTCGGCACTGCTCTCGCGCAAGACAGTCTGGCCCTCGCGCAAGACAGCATAACTTTTGAGACTGCCGTGGCCGACACGACGGCCGTCCCTGTCGATGTCTCCACCACCTCAGCAAACACTTCCCCCTCTCCCACCGCCGAGGTTTCCATCTCCGACAGCCTTTTGACCGAGAAAACAACAGTCCGCCCCGACAGCCTTTCTGCAAAAGCCTCAGATGTACATTCGGTCTTCCGACGTGACACCATCCGCCACGAAATCCCCACCACCATCAACATCCAAGACCTCTTCAACCGCCAAGTGGAAGTGAAAGAATGACTTAAAACAAAAATGTGACATATAGAAAAAAAACGATGGGGAAATGATTGGGGAAAAATAATTTTTCGTATCTTTGCATGCGAATATTCACATTATATAAGATTAATCTGTTATAACTCTTTCTCATTCTTTGCGACAAACAGGGATAGAGAAGAATTTATCAGGGAATCATTTATGATGACCAGCAACTGCATACAAGCATCATCCTCGGGAATACCTTATTCTATTCACATATAGTCAAATACTTATGAAAAAAGCAAGGAATTACAATAGGACAGACGGGGCGCAAGCTCCAAAATGAATGGACTTGTAAAGCAGTATGTAACAGCAACCATTTTTTTTAACATAGAGAACAAACAATAAAATTTTAAACGAATATGAAAAAGTTATTTAGCTTATTTGTGGTGCTCATGGCTATTTGCACAAGCTCATGGGCCGGGCAACCTGTGCTCACCCTCTCCGGAGAAGTGAAAAAGGGAGGCGAGGGATTTATTACCCTATCTGTTGCATGCAATGGAGAGGAAGTCAGAGATTTGCAGGTGGACATTATCCTGCCGAAGGGTTTTGAGTTTAGCGAAAATGAAGATGGAAGTACTAAAAAAAGCTATCATCATGAAATTCAGAGTGCAGACTACACTGCTGCTCTTAATAATGATGATATCGCGTCCTACACAGCATCGCCAAGACGTAGATTGCTTTTCAATACTATAACAGGTGCACTTATGAAGGATGGGCCTATTCTTGATATTTTCATCAAGGAAGTGAGCTCAACAGTTGAAATAGGTGAAACAGCCACTGCATTAGCAACGGGTAGTTGCGAGGGCTCTGGTGACCCCAAAATCACCTTTTCTGGCCAACATTCAGTTACTTATCACCAAGAAGACACGGATATTCCGATCTTGGTGATTGAGAACAGATTTATTTTGGATGAGAATGCCACTGCTGTCAACTACGATTCTTATGAAGGTGATGTATTGGTGAAACGTACTATTAAAGCAGCACAATGGAATACCATCTGTCTGCCTTTTGCCATGAACGAAGAGCAAATGACAAAAGCATTTGGAACGGGAGTGCAATTGGCCGATTTCACAGGTGTTACATTTACTGATAAGGGAGAAAAATCTTCATTGAATCTGCAATTCAGTTCTGTACAGGAATTAGCCGCACATCACCCCTATCTGATTCAAGTGCCAGATGACATCACAGAGTTCAGAGTGGATGGCGTAACTATTGACTACGATGCTATTAAAGTAATAGACGAGGACGATGGTACCGTTTCCTATAATGATCCGATGTATAGCCTCGACGAAGAATTATCGAATGTTTTCTATGGAACTTATAAAATTAAAACTGTTAAATCCTATAAAACAAAAATTGGGAAAATATATGCATATACGCTATATCTCTACCTTTCAGCTAACAAGTTCTATTATTTACCATGTGATGTAAGTACCCAGTTTAAAGGTTACCGTGGATATTTCGAACTTGAAGACTTGTATGACTATACTCAAGCCATCAGTGGTTCAGGAGCCAATATTAATTTCTTCGTTGATGACGATGCGATTGACGGCATAGAAGGCATCACTGTCAATAAGCCAGTCGAAGGTGTTTACGACCTCCAAGGCCGCAAGGTGAACGACGAGAACCTGAAGAGGGGCGTCTATATCATCAACGGAAAGAAGGTGGTTGTGAAATAAACATATCAAGCGTTAGTATCATTAAAAATCAACAA
>CADBBP010000183.1 GCA_902792855.1 uncultured Prevotellaceae bacterium | reverse complement strand
TTCCTCCTCCCAGATAGAAACTGCCACCCATATATTCCTTCTGTTCCTCTACAGGCAAATCGCGCCAATCACCGCCCTCAGGCACCATTGCCATCACGCGAGCTTTCTTGGCTGGATAGAGTTGACCTTCTGACTCCGGCACGTCCTTGTCGAAAAGGTCTCCACTGAAAAAGGCATCACGCAAGGTCATTACGCGACGATAAGGATCAGGCCATTTGAAACGAACACCCCTTTCGTAGATGTCATTACGGATAGCAACCAAAATCAGACGTTCCCGCTTTTGAGGAACCTGATACATGATAGCCTTCAGCACACGAGGCTCAACCAATGTATAGCCCAACTCCTTGATGGCATTTCGGATAACTTCAAGTGTTTTGCCGTTATCGTGAGAAAGCAAGCCTTTAACGTTTTCACCCATGAATACTTTGGGACGTATTTCTTTTACGGCACGGGCCAACTCAAAGAACAAAGTTCCGCGAGTGTCGTTCAATCCTCCCTTTTTGCCTGCATAGGAGAAAGCCTGGCAGGGAAAACCGCCAGAAAGGAAGTCCACTTTATCACGGAGGGGGGTGAAATTCACTTGATGAATATCTCCTTCCAAAACATTCCATTCTGGATGATTACTGCGAAGTGTCTGACAGGCCATCGCATCCATCTCGTTCAGCAGCACGTGACGAAAGCCTGCCAAATGCATACCAAGTGCCAAACCGCCAGCACCAGCGAAGAGTTCTACTGAAGTATAATCGCGTAGAGGAGCCACATGGAATTCTTCATCCCAATTGGTGTCGAGCATCATCTTGACAGGCTCAACGTCCGTCAGTTCCTCCATGTAGAAGCCATCTTTACCCTTCTCGTTCTTGTGATATGGATACACACCGCTTTCCCCCCACTTCTGCGCAGTAGCGAGTGAAGTGCCCAAAAGATCAGCCAAGTTAGTTGCAGATAAAAATGTTGGCATTGTTAGAAATTATTAAATCCTTCGTAAGTTTTGAAAGCGAGTAAATACAAACTCTTATAGAAGTCTGTCTTATCCAACTCATCATATACCGTATTCCTTAGCTTTGCAGATTCATCTTCTGCAATAACATCATCAAGAATATCTGGAAGTACTTTGCATAACTTGAAGAAAGCATCTTTTTCGCCAAATACTAGTTCGTAGAACATGTCTAACGACACGCGTAGAATTCTATCATGAGAAAATCGACGACCATCAACTGTAACATTCCATTTCCTTTTTTGAGAACGCTTGGCAATAACCTCAACAAGCATACAAGTCGCCTTGTCATCCATAAGAATCTTATCCTGCATTTTCATATAGGTCTTTTGTGAAGCAGCAGAATTCATGGTGTTATGCTTATTCTTCAACTCCACATAAATGTGCAAGTCATCGTTCAGTACGTCAAAGCCTCCTTTTTCCCCATTGGCAGGTACTTCCCAACCATTCCCTGCCAATTTGAATAGATATTGATGGAAATAACCAATGCGATTATTGTTCGTCTTATCTATTTGACGAATGCATTCCGACTCTATAGTCTGAGCCATGGTTTGACCATAGATTTTAGAGTCAAAAGTCAATTTGATGGGATCGATGAGATTTTTATTGAACTCCTTCAGGTTTATACTGCGACGGTATTGCAAAACTGTCGTTTTAACGTGATTGAAGATATCCTCATCAGAAATGTATCCTAAATTGTAATTCTTCATATTCAAATTTTGTATAAAAAATAATTACTCTCAAAACTATATATTATTAAGTTTAATGCAAAGTTAAACATAATTTGTTAAACTACCTAATTATATGTTGGAAAATATCTTTTGACACGACAGAACATCGCACCCATACCCCCAAAAAGAAGAGATACAGAAATGGGGGCATTCCGCGACTGTATCTTTTCATATATCTTGTCGCAATCAAAAAAAGTTGGGATAATGCTTGCAAGAATGGGTGGTATTTCATATCTTTGCAACGTTGATGTATGGTATCAAATTTTTTAATATTCAAATAATTATAAGTGATGAGAACATTTTTTCAATTGCTGCTTCTTGGCTTACTGACACTGGCATTTTCAAGTTGCTCAGACCATGAGAATGAAGATGAAAAATCCTCTTCATCAAGGTTGTTGGGCATATCCTGCACAGGGGAAGACTATTCCTATTGGGAGAGATACACTTACGACTCAGAAGGACGTATCGACCGTGTGCATAATCCTGATGGTTGGAAGACATTTGTTTACCAAAAAGACACCATCTTCTGCAATTTTGACAATTATCAGATAGCATATTCCGTAAAAGACAACAAGGTTGACAACTGGGCGTATTACCCTGACCCTTCCCCCTACGACAAGGACACCCCGGCTGAAAAATTTGACTATAAGAGCAACCGCCTGATGTCATGGACCGAAGCCACTCTCCCTCCCACCGAGATAAAATGGGAGGATGACGATATTGTCAGCATAGATAACGATATTTATACCTATACAGGTATTCCCGCCTCGTATGCAGGTTATCAATTCTCGCCAGCCTCTTTCCTCGACAATGGGCTGTATGCGATGGGGCTGTTCGGCGAAAGGTCAAAGCGGTTGCCACTCACACATACTTGTTATTCCATCGACTTGCAACAAAAAGGCGGAGTGTTGAAACGCACGCTTCAGCTATTCTACAAAGAGACCTTCGACTACATGGTAAAAGACCATCACGTGGTGTCGTGCGAAAAGACCACTGAGTTTTACGACGGCACTGTCAATGTCTATCATTACGCGCTGACTTGGGAGTGAAAAAATCGGCAGAACTCTACAAAGAGGGGATGAAAAGCGAATCAATTCAAGAAAAATCACTATATTTGCAAGCGAATCGCGCAAAGGAAGAGCCGTCGGCATCCACGTGATACGGGAAACGGGGACTTCATCGACTACGAAGACACCATGTCAAACTTGTAGGCGCGATGAGCCAAAGAAAACTTTCATCAACCTCTAATACTTTTCACCATGACAAAGAAACTGTTCATACTCGTTACATTCATCATGCTCGCACTCACCAGTGCTCATGCCCAGCGTGAAGTGTATTACCGCTGCACCGGCAACAACGTGAACGTGCGCAAAGGCCCCGGTGCCAAATACGGAAAGGTGATGTCCGTTGGGGGCGCCAAATGCCCCATGGGAGCAATGCAACTCTTCAAAGGCAACATCGTGGTGGGCAACGGTGTGAAGCGCAACGGCTTCATACACATCAACTATGCCCTCCCCTACCCCTGCATCGAAGACGGCGGATGGGTCTCGGCACAATACCTCGTACCGGCCAAGAGATGCGCCAGTTGCAAGGGCAAGGGCGTCACCGGCAGGACATGCCCGGAATGCAACGGCGTGGGCTACGGCTACTGCTGCAACAACACCGGCAAGGAACTATGCCCCAGATGCGCCGGCGTGGGCTATCATTGACACGGACAAGCAACAAAAAGCGATGAAGCGACTGGCATCAATGTTAGATGCCAGTCGCTTCATCTGTATGAAAGAGTACGTTATGTCGCAGGGTATCGGTATCAGCGGTTGCCGTCCTGGTTCTTCACCAGCCTCACCTCATAGATTTCTCCTATTTGCTTGCGTGGCTTGGCCACGAATTTCACCCGTACCTGCGACTTGCCCTCAAGCATGCCGGCGGGGATGGGGTATGTCTCATACTTGAACTCAGAGATGCGGTATTTCCCGGTGTTGTTGACCGACAGCAGGAGTGTGTCATCGATGAAGATGTCAAACTCGTGGCTCTTCCATTCACCCACGCCCCAGTATTTCAACCGCAGGCTGAGGTCGGTCTGTCCGTTGGTCTGCATCAGGTAGCTGAAATAATGGCCGTCGCTGGCGTCACGGTAGAACACGTCGTTGGAATTGCCCACATGCGAGCGGTCGGTCTCCATCTTGTGGTCGGTCTCGGGCTGCTGCTCCCCCGGCTGCACCTTGTCCACCGTGCGGGCCTCCAACGCCTGTCGCTCCTGCTCCTCACGTGCCAGGCCGTCGAGATAGCCTTTGTAGTTCGCCTCGGAGAGTGCCAGCCAGTACATCATGTATCGCGAGTCGTGTATCTCGAAGAAGGGCTGCAGCTCGTTGTGTATCGCATTCTCCATCCTTGTGGAGAGGGTGAAGTGCAGCGGCTTGCCGGCAATGGGCTTCAACTGGTTGGCGATGTCGTCCACATGGTTGTTGATGAGGATGGGAGCCTCGTTGATGGGCAGTTTCTTGCCGCTGGCGTATTGCCCGAAGCGGCTGTCGTCGGCGATGAGGTGCGCCAGGTCCTCCGTGCCGGTCTTCATGCCGAGGAGGATGGGGCCGTGCATGAGTGCTACATACTGCGGCACGTTGGGCAGGTATTTCACGCTGTTGTGCATGGGGAATGTCAGTTCCACCACGTCGCCCTTCTTCCACTTGCGCTGGATGGCGACGTATGACGACGGGCCGGTGATGATGTCTGCCGGCTGGCCGTTGACCTTCACGCCAAACTCCCCCGGGCGCACCCATCCCGGGTAGCGCACGAGCAGTTGGAAGTCACCCTTTCCCTTGGTCACGGTGATGCGGCTGCTCTCGCCGTAGGGGAAGGCGGTCTCCTGTCGCAGCACGATGTCTTTCTCCTTCCAGTTGAGTTCGGAAGGCACGAAGAGGTTGACGAAGAGGCTGGAGCCTTTCTTGGTATAAACGAACTGCCCGTATTTGCCATGGTTCTCCATGCCCGTTCCCACGCAACACCACATCGCCTCGTTGGGTGCGGAATAGTTGCGGTAGTGTCGCGGGCGGGCGGGTGTGAAATACACGTAGCCGCCATGCACAGGATGCTGTGTGGAAAGGATATGGTTGAACGTAGCCAACTCATAAAAGTCGGCGAAGCGTGCCTCTGGGTTGCGTCGATGGAGGAACTCAGTGAGTTTGAGCATGTTGTTGGTGTTGCAGCTCTCGGGGCCGTCGATGTCGTTGATGAAGTCGGTGCATGCCTCCTTGCTTGGGAAGTGCTCGCGGCGGCTGTCGCCACCGAAGGCCAAGGAGCGCTCGCCAGTGACGATGTCCCAGAAGAAGGCACTGGCGTTGTGGTAGGTCTCGTCGCCACATAGTTCGGCTATTCGCTCAAACCCCACTACTTTGGGCACCTGGGTGTTGGCATGCATGTTGTCGAGGCAGTCCTGGCGCTGCGACATCGGTGTGAGCAGCCGGCGGTGCGAGAAGCGTTGCGCCACGTCAAGGTATTTCTTCTCCTTGGTCATCGCGTAGGCATCGGCCAGCACCTCGTTCATCCCGCCATGCTCATTGCCGAGCATCCGCTCCATCTGCTCGTCGCTGAGGCCGGCAGTAAGGTCGATGGCCCAGTCGCAGAAGCCCAAGAACAGTTTGCGTGCCTGCTCGTTGCCGCAATAGACCCATGCGTCGCGCAGGCCGGCATACATCTTGTGGAGGTTGTAGAACGGGGCCCAGGAGCCGAAATAGGTGCCGAAATCACCTTTCTTGAACGACGACCACAAGCGGTCGCTGCCCGGCATGCCGCCCACATAGCCACGCCCCCACTCCGGGTGGTTGCTCGCGTTGGCTGCGGCACATTCCTCCAATTCGGCAATCATGTATTCCATGCGCTGACGGCACTGCTCGCTGCCCGTAGCGGCATTGATGGCCATGGCGGTGAGGTAATGCCCTCCCACATGTCCGTCGAGACCGTCCCAGTTGGGATATGCCTTTGCCTTCGGGCTGAGGCCGGCTTCCTTGCGGTAGGGTGCCAGGAGGCGGTCGCAGTCGTATTTCAGCAAGGTCTCAATGTTCAAGTCGCGGGCTTTCTTCAGCGGCCCGTCAAGTAGTGTCACGTCGCCGAGGGGGAACTCATCGGCATAGAGTTTGTCTTGTGCGCAAGCCATCGTGGCGAGCGCCAACAGGGTGGTGAGAATGGTGATTTTTTTCATCTTGTTATTTTATGACAGGTTTGCATGTTGCAAAAATAGGGAAAATAGGGAGAAGAACCAAGCGAAAGGTGTCTTTTTACGGTTTCATTTAACGGAAACAAAATTCTTTGTTATTCTGGCATAAATTACCCAAGTTTCCCATCCTCTGTGTTCTATTCAGCGATTATTTTTTTCCAACACGAATTTCCACGAATTATACATTATTTTTTTTAATGAATAGAACAATAATTATTAATGGAATACGTTTACAATATACTGTTTTCAAGTTAAATAATGGAACACTTATTTTCAAGTTAAATAATGGAACACTTAATGTTGGTAGAATTCATGAAATCAAATAGGAATCCGACGGAAGAAGAAAAAATAATCCTAAGTTTCTTGGCTACTAAAGCCAATTATTCTCATAATAATTGGGAGAAAGGCCTAAAAGTTGCCGAGATGAATGATGGCGGCATGGGTAGCCTGCTCCTGATGCCAGTGGGTCAAGTCAATACAAAACGATTATTTAAAGCACAAATCAGTGATGTCATTTTTAAAGATTTGGATGGCATAGATGTTATTGTATCTTTGAATATCGATCAAGATGATTTCTTATATGAATTAGATGTTTGGAAAGTCAATTATGAGAAAGTAATTAGTTTTGACAATTTGATTAATAATATAAAGGATGGTGGAATGTTTCCTATATAACATTTACATGCTATTTCCCGTTTCGCTCAGGGCAAAGCCTCCGCTCTCAACTAGCATGGAACAGGCGGCATGAATATGACAGGATGTAGTTGTTCTGCTTCACACGTAAGTGGGTGCCACTATGAGTGACTTTATCAGCAACGGCAAAACTGCAAGTATATACCATGTTTCTCCTGTAAGAAACGATTTTCCGTGTCCACTCCGGGAGACCGCTGCATTCGGGAATGAAAACAAAAACTTTGGTTTTTGTTTTGCATTCCGCTCGGCTTTCACTAATTTTGCTATGCGAATTTAGGATACGTTTCGGGAATGAAAACAAAAACTTCGTTATTTGTTTTGCATTCCGCTCGGCTTTCACTAATTTTGCTATGCGAATTTAGGCGGCGTTTCGGGAATGAAAACAAAAACTTCGTTATTTGTTTTGCATTCCGCTCAACTTGCACTAATTTTGGCTGTCGCCCAAATTAGGATGCGCCTCGGGAATGAAAACAAAAATTCCCATTTTTGTTTTGCATTCCGCTCGGCTTTCACTAATTTTGCGGCGTGAAAGGAAATGATACATCAACATAAAAACAACCAAAATGAAAAAAAAGTTATGCATTGCTGCTATGACCATGTTGGCATTTGCAGCCGTAACCATGCAAGCCAATGACGGCGTGTATTACGTGAACGGCAACCAGTTGGTGCCCGTGCGGGAGACCGACATCGCCGTGGTGAAGGAAGTGCTCACCATC
>CADBBP010000182.1 GCA_902792855.1 uncultured Prevotellaceae bacterium | reverse complement strand
GTAGGATTGACACGGGCAATGCTTGCCGCTGGTGTGGTTATTGAGGTTGTATCCTTGCCATTTACTGCAGGAGCAATGGGAGTTGGTGGAACAACTTCAGGACTTGTGGAGGCGACAGTATTTGCCGGCGTGGCGGGTTCCGAAGAAGTTTCTTCCTTTGCCGACGTGACAGGCGCAGGAGTCTCTTCTTCCTTTGCCGGTGTGACGGGCGCAGGAGTCTCTTCTTCCTTTGCCGGCGTGGCGGGTGTGGGAGTTCCTTCTTCCTTGGCCAGTGTGGCAGGTGCAGGAGTTCCTTCTTCCTTTGCCGGTGTGGCAGGTGCAGGAGTCTCTTCTTCCTTTGCCGTCGTGGCGGGAAGTGGGGAAATTTCTTCTTTTTCAGGCGTGGAGGGAACAGGAGAAGCGTCTTCCTTTACCGTTGAGGAAGGCTCTGAGGAAGGAACTTCCTTTGCTTGTGTCGTTGGGGTAGTTTCTTCTGAAGTTGCTATGGGAGTGGTGGGATGAATGTCATCCGCAATGGCCAAGTCTTTTTGATGAGTTGATGGAGCGGTGGATTGGGATTGGGAAACTGTGGTGTTTTCCTTTTCAGGTGTAGTATCGATAGACGATTTTTCAGGCTCTGTCGTTTCAACGGACTTCGTTGGGGTAGTTGACGCTGTTGTCGAATCGGTCTTGGGGGTCTTTTCTGGCGTGGTGGGAGCAATTTCCACAGGTGGCCCTTTGGTTGTATTGTCAGCCGCCATGAGTTTTGTGTTTTCCTGGGCTTTTTCTTTGGTGCCGGGCCCTGGGCTTTCAGGTGGCTGAACGTTTTGTTCCAGTCCAACGCCCGGTTGAGGTTCCACAGGGGGGATGGTTTGTGCGAGGAAATTCTCCAGTGACCTTACCTCTCGTGGTTGAGCGTATTCAGTCATGGTCATCATCAGCTCGTCTTCCTCTTTTATAATGTGACTTGCCTCCTCTGCCATCCTCCTTTCATTCGGTGAAAGTTCACGGTCGCTGTCATATTGCCGACCTTCCGGCGTTTCACCCTCCGCTAATTCTTCCACGGAGGAGCGCATGCCATTGGAAACCATGTCGTACTCCGGGTTTTCATAATCCTGGCTTTCGTTGTCATCATTTTGTGCCAGTTTCATCCCGTGTTTTCTCTTGTATTTGACGAAGGCGTTGTAAATGCCTCTTGCCATTTTGTCCTGCCCTTCCGTCGTGTTGAGGTAGGTCTCCTCATCAGTGGTGGTGATGAATCCCAATTCAAGCAGGCAACTTGGCATGGATGTTTCCCTTAGAACGAGGAAACCGGCTTGGTGTACGCCCTTGTTGACCCTTCCACTTGAAGCGCAAACCTCTGACTGTATTGTTTTTGCCAGTTCCACACTATTAGCCATGTTCTTGTCCTGCATGAGTTCAAACATGATGTAGCTTTCAGACGAATTAGGGTCAAAGCCGGCGTATCTTTGCTTGTAGTTTTTCTCAATCAGGATGACGGAGTTCTCCCTCTTTGCCACATTGAGGTTTTCAGACGCCTTGGAAATACCAAGCGTGTATGTCTCCACCCCCCTTGAGATTTTCCCACCATCAAGAGCGTTGGTATGTATGGATATGAAAAGGTCGGCCTTGTTTTTGTTGGCGATGTTAGCCCTTTCACTGAGTTCTATGAAGACATCCGTTTTTCTGGTGTAAATGACTTTGACGTCGGGACAGTTTCTCTCCACGTATTTTCCGAAAGCGAGAGCCACCGACAGGTTGATGTTCTTCTCGAGTGACACTTTTCCGCGTGCTCCAGGGTCATGCCCGCCATGCCCCGCATCGATGACGAGGACGAACTTGTCAGCGGCATTGACCCCCAAGGCGCCAAAAGTGATGATTATCAATATAAAACAAATTATTTTACGCATTTCCTTACAATTCGAGTGCAAAATTACTCAATTTTGAGTGAAAAACCACGTTGGGTGGTTTCATTTTATCATTTATTAATATACCACGGCATCTGTCGTGTCATGCCTTGTGAAGGTTTCCCTCACTCCGGCACCCTCGCATTGCGCTCCCATGGGCGGGTTGACTTTGATGATTTCCACCACCACCTCCTTGGCCTTGTCAAACTCCTTGAAGATGGCTTTAGCTATCCTTGCAGCCACATGTTCGAGCAGCGCCGACGGTATGTCCATCTCCTTTCTCACAAGTTGGCAGATGGTAGCGTAGTTGATGGTGTCTTCCACGCAATCCGTGTGGAACGCCTTTTGTATGTCGGCCATCACCTCCACTGTGACGACGAACTCCGCCCCCACCGTCCTCTCTTGCCGCATCACTCCATGCCGAGCAAGGAGTCGCATGTTTCTTATGAAAATGGATGCCATGAACTTGCTTGGGTAAACCTTCCTTTTATCTTATCCACATCTTGACGTGCCGCAATTCTTGCAGATGAGGCATCCTTCCTGATAGACGAGTGTCTCTTGTCCACAAACGGGGCATTTTTTGCCTTCTGCCACCGTCCCATCGACGATGTATTTCTTCAGGGCTCTCTCCACTCCGTTTTTCCACGTGTTGATGCTCTCGCTCTTGAGTTGCAGCGACCCGACGAGTTTGATGACGTGGTCGATGGGCATTCTGTATCTCAACACGCCGGAAATGAGTTTGGCATAGTTCCAATATTCGGGGTTGAATTTCTCGCTCAGTCCCTCGACGGTGGTTTTATAACCTCGCTTGTTTTCAAACTGGAAGTCATACCTGTGCGTTCCGTCTTCGTTGGTTTGCTTGATGATTTTTCCCTTTGTCACTGTTTTCGGCAGCACGATTCCCTCTTCGTCATCTTGCAGTCCGGTGAATATCTCGTAGGGGTATCCGTTGAGCAGTCCCACGAATGCCACCCATTTCTCCTTGTTGTTTTGGAACCTGACAACATCGCATTCAAGTGTCTGCGGCCTTACCTCTGTCACCTCCGGTCTCTTGCACTCTGGCTCTGCAGGCTTGGCGTTTTTCTTCTTTTTCTTCTCTGCGGCAACCATCACGCCGGCCCTGCTTCCATCCCTGTAGATGGTGCATCCCTTGCATCCGGAGCGCCATGCCTCCACATACAGTCTGTTGACAAGCGCCTCATCAACATTGTTGGGCAGGTTGACAGTGACGCTGATGGAATGGTCCACCCATTTCTGGATGGCTCCCTGCATCTTCACCTTCATGAGCCAGTCCACATCGTTTGCCGTTGCCTTGCAGTAAGGCGACTGCGCCACGAGTGTGTCAATTTCCTCTTGTGAGTATTTTTTCTTTGTGTCAAGTCCATTTATCTTCATCCAAGTGAGGAACTTGGGATGATAAACGATGTATTCCTCGAACGAGTCGCCCACTTCGTCCACAAAATCCACGTGGACGTTTGCGTCTCCTGGGTTGACCTTTCTCCTCCTTTTGTAAACAGGCATGAAAACAGGCTCAATGCCGCTCGTTGTCTGCGTCATGAGGCTCGTTGTACCAGTGGGTGCGATGGTCAGGCAGGCGATGTTTCTCCTTCCGTATGCCATCATGTCCTGATAGAGGGCCGGGTCTGCCTCTTTGATTCTCAAGATGAAAGGATTGTTTTCCTCCCTTTTGGCGTCATAGATTTCAAAGGCTCCTCTCTCCTTAGCCATATTGACCGACGAGGCGTATGCAGCCAAAGCGAGTGTGCGTTGCACCTCCACGGCGAAGTCCGTGGCCTCCTGCGTGCCATATCTGAGGCCCATGGCGGCAATCATGTCGCCTTCGGCAGTAATGCCCACTCCCGTGCGCCTTCCCATGCCGCTCTTGCGGTATATCTTCTCCCAGAGGTGGTACTCAGCCCCTTTCACCTCCTCGCTTTGCGGGTCGCTCTTTACCTTTTCCAGGATGTTCACAATTTTCTCTAACTCCAGGTCAACGATGTCATCCATGAACCGTTGCGCCAATGCCACATGCTCTCTGAAAAGTTGGAAGTCGAAGCGCGCATGGTCTGTGAAGGGGTCGATGACGTATGAGTAGAGGTTGATGGAAAGCAGCCTGCAAGAGTCGTATGGGCAGAGGGGTATTTCTCCGCAGGGGTTGGTGGAGATGGTTTTGAAGCCGAGGTCTGCATAGCAGTCGGGTATGCTCTCCCTGATGATGGTGTCCCAGAAGAGCACACCAGGCTCCGCACTTTTCCAAGCGTTGTGCACGATTTTAGCCCAAAGTTCCTTGGCCTTGATTCTTTTCTCCACCCAAGGCTGTTGGCTGTCCACGGGGAATTTCTGCACATATTCCTTTCCCTCGACGGCAGCCTGCATGAACTCGTCGTCTATCCTGACGGACACGTTGGCGCCGGTCACCTTTCCCTCAGTCATCTTGGCGTCGATGAACGCCTCGCTGTCGGGGTGCTTGATGCTGACGGTGAGCATGAGTGCTCCCCTCCTTCCATCCTGCGCCACCTCGCGTGTGGAGTTGCTGTAACGTTCCATGAATGGAACAAGTCCCGTGCTGGTGAGAGCGGAGTTGTTCACAGGTGTTCCTTTCGGCCTGATGTGGGTGAGGTCGTGCCCCACTCCGCCACGCCTTTTCATGAGCTGCACCTGCTCCTGGTCGATGCGCATGATGGCTCCATAGGAGTCGGCATTCCCATCGAGTCCTATCACGAAGCAGTTGGAAAGCGAGGCCACCTGATGGTCGTTGCCAATTCCCGTCATGGGACTTCCCGCCGGCACGACATACTTGAAATGGTCGAGCATGTCGAAGATGGTCTTCACGTCCACGGGATTGGGATATTTGTTCTCTATGCGTGCAATTTCCCTTGCTATTCGCCAGTGCATGTCTTCCGGCGACTTCTCGTATATGTTTCCGTAACTGTCTTTGACGGCATATTTGTTGACCCACACACGTGCTGCCAGTTCATCTCCGTCGAAATAGTTGAGCGAGGCTTGATATGCCTCTTCATAAGAATAGGTAATAGGTTGATCCATGGGATACGTTTTGATTTTTTGGGATGCAAAAGTACGAAATCCATGTGAGAAAACGAAGAAAAAACAAGAGAAAAAAAGGACGAAAATGAAAGTCGTTGAAGCACAACAAGTTAAACTTTTCAGACAAGTTTTATGGTGAGAGAATACCAAAAAATGCTTAAATTAAAAATTTAACCATTTATTATATTATACTATTATTTAATAATTTAAGATAGAATGATTAAAGTAATTATTGAAGTGTGCAAATTGCCATTTTGGTCAATTCCCTCTAACATATCACCTCATTTTTTGCAAACCCTCATCTCGTATGATTAGCATCCATCCGCCATATTGCCATCAAGCACAAATGATCTTTGCGCCCGAATTATTCAAATCGGCCACGCCTTGTCTCACGACAAGATGTGGCCTGCCTATATATAGGTTATGTATTCAAAATTTAACCTTTATGATTATTTGCAATAAGTCATTTCCTTCACAGTGTAGAGGCGCTACCTTGCACTTGTCTTGGTGGTGGCAAGCATCCTTTGGATATATGGAGGCATTGGGACACGGTTCAGACGGGCGGCTCCCTCTCTGCCATCAACTTCCATGACAGCATGGTCCTTTCCTTTCATAACAATGGTGGCTTCCATCATTTTTGACACTATCGTATCGTTGTTTACCGTTATTTCCGTGCTTATTCCACCCCCGGAGTATCTGTAAATGGTTGAGTCTGGGTCTGGGTTATAATCGATGGCCATCATCAAACTGCCATTGGCCAACAGGAAAGAGTTCGCTTTGCCTCCACTGTCGGAAGGTTCCAACTGCCAGACGCCATCGAAGGGATGCTGCTTATGCTGGTCGGCATCGCAAGCCAATTGGAATGCCCTCACGATCTCAGCCGATGGCATTGCCCTTGACCACTGGTCGGTGATGACCTCACCTTGTGCCAAAGAGTTGTCGGTGGATGACTTTTTCCAGTCGCACTGGAACGTGTTGTCGGAAACAAATCGGTAAACCAGCGCTTCACCATGGGCATTCACCAGCGTATCGCCACGCATCACCACCTCTTCACCCGAAAAGCCGAAAAAGAAGTTCATGCCGTCACGTTTTGTGAAATGTGGTGTGAAGAAGGTGTCGTGGTTGTAGAATGCATATTGCTTGAATGGTGGATAAAATTCCTTATTGGTGTTGGCAGGGCGCGTGAAATCCATCGTCCAGCACCCCTCAAGTGGATGGTGGGTAGTGGTGAATGATACTTGTGCCCTCACCGCCATCACGATGACAAAAGTAATGGCCAGTCCCAGCATGCATTCTGCCAACCTGACAAGGCTGGGAAATCTTTTTATTCCCTTGTTCATAAATATAATCCTTTGTTTCAATGATTTGGAACCAAAGGCCGACTGCACCACCAGCCACCGACTGTTTTGTACACAAACTTTCAGCAAGCTCATTTGGTAATTGCGACGGTCGATGCCCTTCTCCAACACATCCATGTCCACTTCCA
>CADBBP010000181.1 GCA_902792855.1 uncultured Prevotellaceae bacterium | reverse complement strand
CCAACAGGTTCAGCGAGGGCGTGCAGTACGACGCCCACGGAAATGTCACGGGGATTGTCCGCAGGGGGAAGACCTCGGCGTACACCTACGGCCTGATGGACAACCTCACCCTCGCCTACGACGGAGACCGACTAACGGGGGTGACGGAGACCGCCGCGGACTATGACTTTTCGGGCTCGTTCGAGTACAAGGGGGCCAACGGCTCGCTGTACATATACAACGCCAACGGCTCATTGGTTGCCGACAAGAGCCGCGGCATCGCCTACATCGCCTACGACGACTACAACAAAAAGAATTAGCGTTTCGATGAACAGAGATTTGAATTTTTTGCTTAACTTTGAGGCGTGCTTAGACAGAAATGTATCTGCGAGGCCTCCCATTTGGCTAATTATGCCAGATATTTTTTACTTTATTAAAAGGTTGGAAAATTTTGGTAAAGTTACTAAATGTCAGACAATTAGTCAAATTATTTAAGTTAAATTATGTAAATAGATTTATACTTTTTCATTTGTAAAATATCTTGAATGTTAATGAATTTAACTAAATTGTTACCGAACTATTGTAATATGAAAACCATTGTTTATTTGCTTTTTCTCTTTTTCGTAGTACTATTTGGTTGTACAGAAGGACACGAAGTCAGAGGGATTAACGTGAGTAGGGAAATGATAGATGGAGGTGATATGAGTGGGATTGATTATTGTCTGTTGTATGGGAATGCTTTAGACGGTGACTCTTCCAGCATAAGACATTATTCCACTATTAAGTCTTTTGATGGGGGATTCATATATGTACATGGAGTATATCTTGTAAGATTAATCGACAGGGTTGGCGATAACAAGTTTGTAAAAGCGATAGGAGAAATCAACAAAGATGACAAGTCCATAATCTGTGTGTATATCGAGGCTGGATTAGAAATATATAAGGACTATCACACTGGCGAAGGTGCTACGGAATACACCTCAAAAAGAGATTATTGGGATAAGCACCCTCAAATATGGTTGTTTCTGAATGAATAACAGAAATTCCTCCGTCATAATGAAATCATAGAAGGGGCCAAGTACTTGATTCCACAGTTACAAAGATAAAAGGCAATGAATTTGAACGAAATACATAGTGCTAACAAAGTGTTCGGCGGATTTGTGGACAACCGACACGGCGCCTCCGGGCGGAAGTTGCGCGTGATGCACCATATCGCCAAGCCGAACATCACGAGGACGCTTGGGGTGAAGCCAAGCCGATCCACGCAAGATGAGATGCTTTTCGCGGGACAGACCGACTACCTCCTTGGCGGAAGCCTCGTCGTGAAGGATGGCTTGATTGACAAAGAATTGTTACGTCAAACAAGACGCATCAAAATGTTTTGGAAAGTTTCAAATCAATCAACAAGACCGCTGTTTCCGGTTCCCCCTTTTCGGCATCTTTTGGTTTCCATGCCCCCACGAACCTCACGGAGGCAGCACACGGGGCATAACCTTTCGTCTTCCATTCAGCCAGTTTTTCCTGCATGGTGGAGGATAATTGGGCCACAGCCCTATGGGTGTCAGGTTGAAGGAAATAGTTGTCCAGATAAATCAACTCGTCACCGCTCCGCAATGCCAACACGTGTCTCTTGATGGGTTTGAAGAAGTTCAAATAGACATCCTTGAGGGAGAGTTGCAGCACCATCTCTTCGGGCAAAGGATATTGCGCACCATCCTCCCCCTTCCAATCGGCAGGCAGACTGTTGAAAAGGTTTCCATTGGTATGTATAAACAAACGATTCCTGGCACGTGTCATGCCCACATAGTATTGGCGTAACAATGCGTCATCCTTGTGCGCCCTGTCGGCAATGAGCATATACACATCGTCGAACTCATGCCCCTTGGCCTTGTGGATGGTGGAAACGATGACTTCTGCACTTCTACTTCCCGGCCTATCAGATTCCTTTCCCGCTTGGGGGATGTCGGAAAAATCCTCCAATGAAGATTCAAAAATAAAATCGCGAAGGTCGGTATGGTATTTGACACGGTTGACCTGCTCAAACTGTTGCACACATCTTTTCACATACTGCAGACAGTTGCTTTTTGCGTATTTTACAAAAGTCTCCCGTTTGGCCTTTTCCCACAAATCCTCAGGGATGCACGGCGTAGTGAGCCCTTTAGAAACACACTTCATAAAATACCTCACTTCAGACAAGTTGAAGAAACGGATGTCATCCATCGACTGCACCAACTTGCTTCTTATGCCATGTTTCCACAACAATGCGACAAGCATCATCGCTTCTTCATTTGTCTGTGCGAGCACGCAGGATGTACCCTTCCCCTGATTCCTCAACAAGTTTTCCACCAACGGCTGATACATCTGCTGCGACACATGCCTTGTCAGTTCCACCCATCCCTGTTCTCTTCTCTTGGCGATGCCTGGCATTGTCTTCATTCTCCTACCGATACCTTTCGCGAAGGTATTGGCGAAATCCACCACATGGTGCGAACTGCGGAAATTCTCCGTCATTTCAACCAAGCGGGCACCTTGTTCTTGAGAGAGTTGATACAAGTATCTTGAGTCAGAGCCACGAAACTCAAAGATATTCTGGTCATCATCTCCAACGGCAATCACGCGCATCTCCTCGTTTCTAATCATCAAAGCCCTCACCAACGCATATTCCTCTGCGCTCATATCCTGAGCCTCGTCGATGACCAGAACCGTCTTTCCTATCCTGCTGGGTTCCACCTCCCCTTGGCTGACCATTTCCGCCGCCCTTGCCACCACATCCTTTGCCTCCTCCAAGTTGCCGACACGTCCCAAGAGGTCGAAGCTGTAGGAATGGAAGGTTTTTATTTCCACATAATAAGCTGCTTCGCCAATCAATCCGACCAGCCGCTGCTTGAACTCCGTGGCAGCCGCCCGCGAGAAAGTGAGCATCAGCAGTTGTTCATGTTTTACATCCTCAAGCAGCAGGAGCGACGCCAGTTTATGAACCAGCACCCGTGTCTTTCCACTTCCAGGCCCCGCCGCCACGACAATGCAGCGAGACACGTTGTCGGCAATGATTTCCTTCTGTTGTTCCGACAACTTGGCGAAGAGTTTTTGATATTTTCCCGGTGTGATGTTTCGCTGGATTTCACTGCTTCGCTCCCCTTTGAAATATTTGGAAATGAAGCGTTTGTAGTCCATTTGGAAATAGTCGCGCACATACTGTTGTGCCGCAGCATAGTCACGCACCATCAAGTTGGCATATTCGCCCACGATATGCACTTGCTGGATTTTCTGCTTGTAGAACTCGTCGAGCATGCGGTAGTCCTCCAATTTGTAGCGCAACTTATATTCTTTCAGCCGGCGGATGGACATTGCCTGATACAGCACCATGAAACCACCATCCAGTTTCAGCGCACCGATGTTCGACAGATACAAGAGCGCCTCCTCCACTTCATCCATCTTGGCATCCTCAAGCGAGTTAAAGAGCGTCCTCCCCTTGGACTTGACAACATTCAGTAGTTCAACCACCGAGAACTGCACCATGCAGCCCTGGTTCTCACCATCCTTCATGACCTCCACCTGTCCATACAACCACTCCAATGCCATGCGGCAGATTTCCCATCGTCTCTCGCTACGGCTGATGGTGTCATCCTTGTCCATCTGAAGGGTGATTTTCAAATTCCGAGCATGGTCCTCCTTTTTGCGTACATACCCCTTGACAGCAAGGAAATACAGCAGTGTGCGGATGTTCTTTTCGTTGGAGGATGTGTGCCCGCTGTTCACAGCATCATCATTGAGTTGTTTATAGGAAATCACCAACCCATTGTCAGTAATATGCTGAAGGATAAAAAGTTCGAGTTTTGAGAATCGTTCAAACAGCATCGATGCCTTACGTTCTGTCGCCCCATTGTCAGTCAGATAAGCCGTGATGTCCTTGCTGTCGGCCAGGATGCCCTCTTGCCGCATTCTCAACACCACCGAGACCACTTCTCCCCTGCTGAGTCCGAGAATGTCGGCCAGATAGTCAACTCGTGATTCAGCCTCCGCATTCTTTGCCTTGGTAATGTGTTTGCGACTGATCAAGGACTTGATGACACGAACAGCATTCTCCCTGTCCTCATTGTCGAAGAGCACCGAGTCCATGATGCGCTGCCTTGCCTCATCCATGTTTCTCACCGTGATGCCAGTGGCATAGACGTGAGGCATGTTGTTTCCCCGCTCCAAGTAGCCCGCTTGCTCCAATGCGGCAATAGCCGTCCTCACACGCGTCTCGATGTCAGCCACGGCATCGCTCCACCCTGCCTCTCTGGCAATCTCCAATGCCGAGCAACTCACCTGCGAACGTATTTTTGTCATTCTCCTCACAGCCAGCCACACCTGCTGGATTTCGCTGATGCTAAGTTTGGTCTGATTGAGCAACACGAAGTGCTTGTCAAGGTCGCTGTCGCTATATAACACATAGCAACGCGCACTGAGTTCCGGGTCCCTTCCGGCTCGTCCCGCCTCCTGCACATAGTTTTCCAACGAGTCGGAGATATTATAATGCACCACCAAGCCCACATCCTTCTTGTCCACACCCATCCCAAAGGCAGAGGTGGCCACAATAATCCGGACCCGGCCCGACATGAATTCGTCCTGATTTTTCACCTTCTCATCGGTATCCATCTTGCCGTTGAAGGGCAGTGCGCCAAATCCGTCCCTTGTCAGCCGGGAAGCCAGTTCATGCGTGCGGCGTGTACGTGCGACATAGACGATGGCGGGGCAGTCGTATTCTGTGAGCAAAGCCCTCAACTTTTGATATTTTTCCTCATCGGTGTCGGCATGTACGACAGCATAGCGCAGGTTGGTTCTCGTGGCCTTCGAGGCATAGAGTTCCAAGTTGAGATAGAGCGTCTGCTTGAAATAGTCACAGATGTCCTGTATGACTTTCTGCTTTGCGGTAGCCGTAAAGCACGAAACAGGTATCACCTGCTTGCAACCCTTTTTCTGTTGGTATCCACGAATGAACTTTCCGATGTAGAGGTAATCGACACGGAAATCCTGTCCCCATGAAGAAAAGCAATGGGCCTCGTCAATCACGAAGCGCACCACATGACGAGCCAGAAGGATTTTTTCGATGGTTTTCGAGCGAAGCATTTCGGGAGCAATATACAACAAGGAAGCCTCCCCGTCCTGCACTCTCTGAATAGCGAGCATCCTTGAGATGGGGTCGAGCAGTCCGTTGATGGTGACCGCATCCGTGATGCCGTTTTTTGCGAGGTTATCGACTTGATCTTTCATGAGCGACAGCAAGGGCGAAATGACCACGGTGAGCCCATGGACCGCCCTCCCAGCCATCAATGCCGGCAATTGAAATGTCAGCGACTTGCCCCCTCCCGTTGGAAAGATGGCCAACAGGGAACGCCCCTCAACGGCAGCCCGTGCCGCCCTTTCCTGCAATGGCTCGCCTTCATATCTGCGAAACTCATCATAGCCGAAGAAAGCCTTCAGGTTGTGGTGCACATCCAGCATGCGCTTGCAGTATTCACAATCAGGTTCGTTGCAATGCTTTTGACGCAAGACGCCCATGACATATTCCACACCCGGATAGTTGTATAGCACCCATCCCGGCGTGACGGACCGCTCATCGGTAGTATCTATCAACGACAGGGCATAGGCCAATTCCACGGGGTACATGCCCACCAACACATCGACATCGGCATGCTGGCAGATGCGGCCTTCATACTCACTCCTTATCAACGCTGGCAAGTTCGCGTCTCCCGTCTCAGCTTCCACCATCTGAAGGAACCCCTGAAACTCCGGTTTTCCATGAAGCAAGGCGGAAAATATCCTTCGTTTTCTATCATCCCATGCCTGCCATGCAGTCATTTCATCCATGAGCAGGTCACGTGCTTTCTCACAATCGTTGACGGGATTGTTCATCTGCTCACTGATGAGCTTGTCGTCCTTCAGAAGGCGATGGTAAGGGCGCTCAGGAAAGAGCAAAGGAGAAAAGTAGAGCGTATCCACCAACGTCCATTGACATTCTCCGTCAGGAAACAGGTATTTCGCATCGTGGTGAATGATATTATGCCCACAGACAAACTTCATACCCTGCAAAAATTGCATCAGTTCGTCCTTGGAACAGCCATGATAGACAGCACCATCATATCGCAAAGCCCCGATATCATGGATTTTGTGGTCATTCATACCGACCTCGACGTCTATGAAAGCATATTGACAATTCATTTTTCAGGCATTCCTTTCCATTCCTCCAACACCGTTGCAAAGATACAACATTTTGCGCTATCGACAAAGCGATGAAGAATGCTTTAACCTACAATGATGTTAAAAATCGTGCTGAGCGGGAAAATCTCCATGACTAAACTCAAAGCAATGAAGTTCTCGATGCATCATTTGGTATCACAATAAATCACTATAGTTTCCCATCCTTAAATAGTTTGCAACAAATTGTTTATCACGAATTTAAGAATTTTAGAATTTATGGTCAATGAAAGAATTATCAAGAATTATCCGTCGCAAGCGACG
>CADBBP010000180.1 GCA_902792855.1 uncultured Prevotellaceae bacterium | reverse complement strand
CGCCGACCTCTGGTTCTTAAATTCGTGATAATAAAACTTTTACGTTATTTGTGAGGGTGGGAAACTTCAGTAAAAGTATAAGTTGAGGTGACAAGATTATTTCGATATGAGCATTCATTTTTGCCCTCATTCCCTCGAAAAGGTTTGGCGGTGACGTATGGAATGATTACCTTTGCGGTGAATTTCGGTTTGGTGGGTATAAAAAAAAGAATCTATGAAAATAAAACTGTCTCTTACAACCCAGATTGCAGCAGCTTTGGTGCTTGCCATCGTTGTTGGTGTCCTGCTCCAAGACCATGCAGGTTATGTGAATGAATACATCAAGCCGTTTGGCATCATCTTCCTCAACCTGCTGAAATTCATCGTGGTGCCTCTGGTGCTGTTCTCCATCATGGCCGGCATACTCTCCATGAATGACATGAGCAAACTGGGGAAGTTGGGGTTGCGCGCCATCCTTTATTTTACTTTCACCACCCTGATTGCCGTTGCCCTGGGACTTGTGGTGCCCACCCTCGTCAAGGGGTGGCTGCCGGTCATCAACCTGCATATAGACAAAGTAGATGAGGGCATAAAAGTGTCAGAAGTCACTTTCATGGACCAGATTGTCAACATGTTTCCCGACAACATCCTGACACCGCTCGGCACCATGGCCATGATACAGGTGATAATCATCGCTGTCTTGTTCGGCGTGGCCATCGTGCATGTGGGTGAGAAGGGCGAACCAGTCCGCAAGTTGGTGCTCAGCCTCAACGAGGTGGTGGGGAAAGTGCTCTCCTATATCATGGCCTTGGCCCCCGTGGGCGTGTTCTGCATGCTCACGCCGGTGGTGGTCAACAACGGCCCGAGTGTGTTGGGGGCCTATGCCGTCCTTGCCATCCTTGACTATTCCTGCTTCCTGCTCCACATCCTCTGCGTTTATTCGCCACTGGTCTTTTTCCTGGGCGGCTTGTCGCCGCTGAAGTTCATCAAGGAGATGCAGCCCGCCATGCTGTTTGCCTTCTCAAGCGACTCCTCGGTGGCCACCTTGCCCTATTCAATGGAATGCACGGAGAAGATGGGTGTGGACAAGAGCATAGGAAGTTTTGTCCTCTCCCTTGGAGCCACCATCAACATGGACGGCGTGGCCATCTATCTCGGTGTCACCTCGGTCTTCATGGCGGCATGCTGCGGCATCGACCTCACCCTCAACCAATATTTCGCCATCGCCTTTTCCGCCACCGTGGCTTCCATCGGCACGCCGGGCATACCTGGTGGCTCGCTGGCCCTGATGGCCATGGTGTTCGCCTCGGCCAACATCCCCGTGGAATGTGTTGCCGTGGCCTCGGGCATCGACCGCATCATCGACATGGGGCGCACCGTCATGTCGGTCACGGGCGATGCCTCCTGCGCCGTCGTCATGCAGAAAAACGTGGGGACATCAAAGAAGGTACCATTGCAGTAGGGACTGTCTTTATGTCGTTATGGTACAAACCTCAAACCCTCTTATACATCATCGGTGTCATGCCGGTCAGTCGTCGGAAATATTTGGAGAAGAAGGAAGGGTTGGGGAAGCACAATTCGTCTGAGATTTGCACAATGGTCTTGTCGGAGTGCTTCAACAGGATTTTCGCCCGGGTGACAAGGGCGCGGTCTATCCATTCCTTGGCGGTGGCGCCGCTCGCTTGGCGGACGATGGTGCCGAGGTAGCGCTCGGTGAGGCAGAGGCGGTCGGCATAGAAGCTGATTTGATGCTGCTGTGTGGCGTGGTGGTTGACAAGTTGCACGAAGCGGTCGAAGATGTCGCGCTCGTTGGTGCGACTTGCCGGACGCTGCCCGCCGGCCTTTTCGTAGAGGTGGCTCCAATGGTTCATCACCGCCATGACCAGGCCGGCGAAGGTGGCACGGTTGTAGTCTTGGCAGGCCAACTGCCACATCGTGTCAAGGAGCAGGCTTGCCATGGTGAAGTCCTTTCCCGTGACTTTGATTTGGAAATTCGTCGTCTGCCCGTTGAAGGCTGTGGGAAGGTGCCCTGTGGCGAAAGGCAAGGAGAAGGAGGGGAAGAGCACGATGCCCTTTATGATGAGGTCCTTGGAGGCATGGAGGGGCTGCACGATGGTGCCCGGCCCGATGAATGCCACGGTGCCTGCCGTCAGCCGTCGCTCCACGAGGTCGAACATCGCGTGGATTTCCCCACGCTCTACCAGTCCCATGCGATGGTCGCTGATGGCGAAGGGGGTGTCCTGCATCAACAAGCGGTGGAAGATGTCGGGCGAGCCATGGAGGATGCCCACCTCGCTGTTCATGAACAAGTTGTCATCCAGAAACAATTCCTTGACGCCAATGGCGTCTTTCATCGTCTCGACTGTAAGTTGCTTTGGCCTTTTTGTCATATTTCCTTGTGTTTTCGGATGCAAAGATAATAAAAAGATGCCTTTTTGCACTATTCTATCGCCTTTTTCGTACAAAAAGGACATAATGTGCTAATAATGGATATTGACAAGCCGCCTTTTTCGTTGTACTTTTGCATCGTCGAAAGAAAAAGACATCATCACTATAGCGCATAATCTTATGAAGCGAACGGTATTCAGTTTATCATTCATCATCGTCCATTTCTCCTTTTGCATGGCACAGTCGTTGGAGGAATGCCAGCGGGCCGCCGAGGAGAACTATCCCCTCATACGCCAGTACGACCTCATCGAGAAGACCACCGACCTGACGGTGGCCAACATCGGCAAAGGGTGGCTGCCACAAGTTGCCGCCTCCGCCCAGGCCACGTGGCAGAGCGATGTCGTCTCGTTTCCCAAGCAGATGCAGGCCGTCTATCAGCAGATGGGCCTCAACATGAAAGGATTGAGCAAAGACCAGTATCGCGTGGGGGTGGATATCAACCAGACGGTGTACGACGGCGGCATGATCAGCAGTCAGAAGCAGGTGGCACGCGAGCAGGGCAAGGTGCAGGCGGCCCAAAACGAGGTCAGTCTTTACAATGTGCGAAAGCGGGTCAACGAGATGTATTTCTCCTTGCTCTTGCTCGACGAGCAGATAAAGTTGAACAACGACTTGCAGGAACTGCTTGCCGGCAGCGAGAAGAAGTTGACCTCGATGGTGAAAAACGGCATTGCGGCAGAGAGCGACTTGAAGAATGTGAAGGCCGAGCGTCTGAATGCGGTGCAGCAGAAGACCAACCTGGAGGCCCAGCGGAGGATGCTGCGCGACATGCTTTCCACTTTCTGCGGCCTCGAGGTGAAGCAGTTGCAAAAGCCGCCCATGGAAGAGCCCGGCGGTGTGAACAAGCGCCCCGAACTGCGTCTCTTCGACAGCCAGCTCAGTCTGGCCAACGCCCAGGAGAAGGTGCTCGACGCCGCTCTCCTGCCCAAACTAAGCCTCTTTGCCCAGGGATATTACGGCTACCCCGGCTACAACATGTTTGAGGACATGGTGAGCCGCGACTGGAGCCTCAACGGCATGATTGGCGCCCGCCTGGCATGGAACATCGGCGCCCTCTACACGCGCAAGAACGACAAGGTGAAGCTACAGCTGCAGCGCGACCTGACGGAGAGCAACCGCGACGTGTTCCTCTTCAACAACCGCTTGGAGCAAATCCAGCAGAACGAGAACATCGCACGGTGCAAGCGGCTGATGGCGGAGGATGACGAAATCATCTCGCTCCGGACAGCCGTGAGGCGTGCGGCGGAGTCGAGACTCTCGCATGGCATCATCGATGTGAACGACTTGCTGCGTGAAATCAACCAGGAGAATGCCGCAAAGGTGCAGCAGTCCATGCATGAGATAGAACTGCTCCGGCAAATCTACGACAACAAGTTCACTACAAACAACTAACGATAAGACAAAATGCAAGCATATATGAAAAAGAACGTTGTATGGGCAAGTATCGCCCTCGTCGTGGCCGCTTGTGGAACCAAGGAGAAGGAGTATGACGCCACCGGCACTTTCGAGGCCACGGAAGTCACCATCTCGGCCAAGTCGTCGGGAGAGTTGAAACTTTTCGACGTCACCGAGGGCGGTCAGGTGGAGAACGGTGCTGTCGTGGGGCGCATCGACGCCTTCCAGTTGCAGTTGAAGAAAGAGCAGCTCGAGACCTCGCGCGGACAGTTGAATGCCAGCAAGCGGCAGCTCAATTCCACCAAGAACGCCAACGACAGCCGCCGGCTCGACTTGGAGAAACAGCTCGCCGCCATCCGCCAGCAAATAGCCAATGCGCAGCGCGAGCGACAGCGCTTCACCGAACTGGTGCGCGACGGTGCCGTGCCCCGCAAGCAGCTCGACGACATCAACTACCAGATCAAGGTGCTGGAGAAGCAGTTGGAGGCCACCAGCGACCAGATACGCAGCAACAACGCCAGCCTCGCCGACCAGAGCACGGGCATTGCCGCGCAGATGGAGGGCATCGACGCGCAGGCCGCCGGCTTGGAGGCCCAGATACGGCAGATAGACGACCAGATAGCCAACACGGAGGTGGTGGCCCCCTTCACCGGCACCGTGTTGGAGAAATATGTGGAGCGTGGGGAGTTTGTCACCACGGGCAAGCCGCTGTTCAAGATGGCCGACACGCGCCACATGTTCATGCGGGCATACGTCACCTCGGCGCAGTTGCAGCACATCAAGGTGGGGCAGCAGGTGAAGGTCTTCGCCGACTATGGCGACGGGCAGAAGAAGGCATACGACGGAACCATCTCGTGGATATCATCGCGCTCTGAGTTCACGCCCAAGACCATCCTCACCGACGACGAGCGGGCCGACTTGGTGTATGCCGTGAAGGTGGCCGTCAACAACGACGGATATGTGAAAATCGGCATGTACGGCGAGGTGAAATTCTAATGGATAGCCTACTTATAGTTGACGGCCATGAACGCCATAGAAGTAAATAATGTCAGCAAGTCATACGGCAAGGTGAAGGCCCTCGACCATGTGTCGTTCACCGTGGGGAAGGGAGAAGTCTTCGGACTGATTGGCCCCGACGGTGCCGGCAAGACTACCATGTACCGCATCCTCTGCTCCCTGCTGTTGCCCGACAGCGGTTCTGCCACGGTGGACGGCTTCGACGTGGTGAGGCAGATGACCGACATACGCAAGCGCGTGGGATACATGCCGGGCAAGTTCTCACTCTACCAAGACCTCACCGTGGAGGAGAACCTGAGGTTTTTCGCCACACTGTTTGGCACGACCGTCGAGGAGGGCTACGACAGCATCAAGGCCATCTACTCGCAGATAGAGCGGTTCAAGGACCGCAGGGCGGGGGCGCTCTCCGGCGGCATGAAGCAGAAACTCGCCCTCTCGTGCGCGTTGGTGCATTCGCCGAGCGTGCTGTTCCTCGACGAGCCCACCACCGGCGTGGACCCCGTGAGCCGGAAGGAGTTCTGGGAGATGCTCGCCACGCTCAAGGAGAGAGGCATCACCATCGTTGCCTCCACACCCTATCTCGACGAGGTGCGCTGCTGCCAGAGGGTGGCTTTCCTCGACCAGGGGAAGATACGCGGCATCGACACGCCGGAGCACATCCTCACCGAGTTTGCCGACATCTTCAACCCCCCGGGCCTTGCCTCGTCGGCAGGGACCCAGCAGCCGGGGCGTGAGGAAAACGTCATCGAGGTGGAGCATTTGGTGAAGGCCTTCGGCTCCTTCCATGCGGTGGACGACATCTCGTTCACCGTGAGGAAAGGCGAGATTTTCGGCTTCCTCGGGGCCAACGGTGCCGGCAAGACCACCGCCATGCACATCCTCACCGGCCTCAACCAACCCACCAGCGGCACGGGGCGCGTCGTGGGCTACGACATCCGCACGGAGCACGAGCAAATCAAGAAGCACATCGGCTACATGTCGCAGAAATTCTCACTCTACGAGGACCTCACCGTGGCAGAGAACATACGGCTCTTCGCCGGCATCTACGGCATGGCCGACAAGGAAATCGCCCGAAAGACCGACGAACTGCTGGAACGCCTGCGGTTCGCGGAGCACAAAAACACCCTCGTCGCCTCGCTGCCGTTAGGGTGGAAACAGAAACTCGCCTTCTCCGTCTCCATCTTCCATGAGCCGGGCGTCGTGTTCCTCGACGAGCCAACGGGCGGGGTGGACCCCGCCACGCGGAGGCAGTTCTGGGAACTCATCTACGACGCCGCCAGCCGCGGCATCACCGTCTTCGTGACCACGCATTACATGGATGAGGCCGAATACTGCGACCGCATCTCCATCATGGTGGATGGCAAGATCAAGGCCATGGGCACGCCCGAGGACCTGAAAAAGGAATTTCACCAGCCCGACATGGACCATGTGTTCACCTTCTTGGCCCGGCAAGCAACCCGTTCAAGTGACTGAGGATATGAAACAGTTTTTTTCATTTGTCATCAAGGAGGCCAAGCACATCCTGCGCGACAAGCGCACGATGCTCATCCTCTTCGGCATGCCCATCATGCTGAACGTGCGCACGGTGGTGGTGACCTCGCAGATGGACCATCTCACACAGCAGGTGGTGGAGCGCCTGGCACAGTCGGAGTATTTCGACATCGTCGCCACTGTGCCCACTCCGCAGGAGGCCGCACAGATGATGCGCAGCCAGAAGGCAGACCTCGCCATGGTTTTCGCCCCTGACTTCGCCAGCAAGAAGTCGGGCTTGCAACTCATTGTCGATGGGGCGGACCCCAACATGTCGCAGCAATGGACGCTGTATGCACAGGGCGTCATCGCCAACATGGAGGGCGGAGTGGTCAACACCAAGATGCTCTACAACCCCAGGATGAAGTCGGCATATAATTTCGTCCCGGCCATCATGGGCATGCTGCTGATGCTCATCTGCGCCATGATGACCTCCATTTCCATCGTGCGCGAGAAGGAGCGGGGCACGATGGAGGTGCTCCTCGTCTCGCCCGTCAAACCCCTGATGGTGATTGTGGCCAAGGCCGTACCCTACCTGGTGCTCGCCTTCACCATCCTCGTCGTCATCCTGCTGATGGCCCGTTATGTGATGGGCGTGCCGCTGGCCGGCTCCCTCTTTTGGATTCTCGCCGTCAGCGTGCTCTACATCCTCCTGGCATTGTCGCTCGGCCTGCTTATCTCCAACATCGCCAAGACGCAGCTCGTGGCGCTGCTCGCCTCGGCCATGCTGCTGCTGATGCCGGTGGTGATGCTTTCGGGCATGTTGTTTCCCGTGGAGTCGATGCCGCGGGTGCTGCAATGGGTTTCCGCCATCGTCCCGCCCCGCTATTACATCCAAGCCATGCGCAAGCTGATGATCATGGGCGTGGGCATAGCCGACGTGATGAAGGAGGTGCTCGTCATGCTGGGCATGACCGTCTTTTTACTCACCATCGCACTGAAGAAATTCAACACAAGACTGGAATGACCATGGCATTGAAATATCTCATACAAAAGGAGTTCCTGCAGATACGCCGCAACTCGTTTCTGCCAAAGCTCATCGTCATGTTCCCCATTGTGATCATGTGTGTCATGCCGTGGGTGATGAGCATGGAGGTGAAAAACATCGTCGTGGATGTGGTGGACAACGACCGCTCCACGCGCTCGCAGCAACTCGTGCACAGCATCGAGGTGAGCAACTATTTCATCTTCAACGGGCAGAAGCCTTCCTACAAGGCAGCACTCGCCGAGATAGAGAAGGGCAAGGCCGACGTGGTGCTCGTCATCCCGCAGGATTTCGACAAACAGCTTGCCTTGGGGAGGCAGCCGCAAATACTCATCGCAGCCAACGCCGTGAACGGCACCAAGGGGAGCATCGGCTCCGCCTACCTCTCGCAAATCGTGACAGCCCACACCTTGCCGGACCATGCCGCCTTGCTGTCGAAAGTCTCAACGCTGCTGCTCTACAACAAGCACCAGAACTACAAGTTCTTCATGATCCCGGCGCTCTTCGCCATCGTGATGATGCTGATGACGGGCTTCCTGCCCACGCTCAACATCGTCGGCGAGAAGGAGGCGGGCACCATCGAGCAAATCAATGTGACCCCCGTGTCGAAATGGGCCTTCATCCTTTCCAAACTCATCCCTTACTGGCTCATCGCCCTCTTCGTCATCACCGTGTGCCTGTTCCTCGCCTGGCTCGTCTATGGCATCACGCCCGTCGGACCGGTATGGCTCGTCTATGTGCTTGCCTTGCTGCTGGCGTTGTTCTTCTCGTCGTTCGGCCTCATCATCTCCAACTACAGCGACACGATGCAGCAGGCTGTCTTCGTCATGTGGTTCTTCATCGTGTGCATCATGCTCCTCAGCGGACTGTTCACGCCCACCCGCTCCATGCCGCAATGGGCATACGCCACCACATACGTCAACCCCATGCACTATTTCATCGACGCCATGCGCACCATCTTCATCAGGGGCGGCTCGTTTGCCAATGTCGCACACCAGGTTTTCGCCCTCCTCGCCATCGGGCTCTTCATGGCTGCATGGGCCGTGCAAAGCTACAAGAAGAACAGTTGAATAATTGCCACGTCGATTTATGAAAACTGCTCAAATGCCATTTGTTTTCCTCGTTTGAGCAGTTTTCAATAATGAAAGTTGCTGAAACGACCTTCATTTTCCTCGTTTGAGCAGTTTTCAATAATGAAAGTTGCTGAAACGACCTTTGTTTTCCTCGTTTGAGCAGTTTTCAATGATGAAAATTGCTCAAATGGTGTTTTTTCACTCGTTTGAGCAGTTTTCGGTATTGAAAGTTGCTGAAATGAATGAAAATTCCTATCTTTGCAGCAGTATTCACTATTTGTTTAGTTGCAATGATGGGTCAGAAAGTCATAGGAAGGGAACGAGAGAGCAAATTGCTGAGAGAATATGTCGGCTCAGTCAGGTCGGAACTGATTGTAGTGTATGGCCGTCGTCGTGTGGGCAAGACATTCCTCATCAGAGAAATACTTGGCAACCAGGCGTGTTTTTATATGACTGGGATGGAAAATGCGAACATGCATGACCAATTGGCCAATTTCTATTTCACCTTGCGTAGATACTATCCATCAGCCATACAGCCACGGTCGTGGATAGAGGCATTCGACCAATTACAGTCCTATTTGGAGAAACTTCCCAAGGGACCCAAGATTTTGTGGCTGGACGAGTTGCCGTGGCTTGACACCGTACGCTCTAAATTCATCGCCGCTTTGGAGAGGTTTTGGAATGGGTGGGCTGATGGTCGTGGCGACATCAAGCTTATTGTCAGCGGTTCTGCTACGTCATGGATGATGGACAACATTCTTTGTAACAGGGGTGGATTGCACAACCGCAAGACACACCAGCTCTATATCGCACCCTTCACACTTGATGAAACAAGGAGGTATTTCAAAGCTTTCGGCTTCGGGTACAGAGAGAAGGAAATAGCGGAGTGTTACATGGTGATGGGAGGGGTGCCATATTATTACTCGCTGATGAATGCCCATGAGAGTGTGGCGCAAAACATCGACCGCCTCTTCTTTGCAAGACATGGGGAGTTGCATGGCGAATTTGACATCCTTTATCGCTCCCTCTTCAAAAAGGCTGACGACCACATCAACGTCATCTCTGCCATAGCCAAGAGAAACAAGGGGCTGACCCGAAAGCAGCTTCTTGCGATGACCAAGCTAAACAACAATCACAAGTTCACCAGGACATTGGAGGAACTGGAGCAATGCGGCTTCATCCGCAGCTACATACCATTTGAAGAGACCAAGCGTGACGTCTTGTTCCAACTTACCGACGCTTTCACGCTTTTCCATTTCCATTATTCCAACGCCAACAAATATCAGGATGAGAAGTTTTGGAGCAATTCGCTCAACAGCCCCCGGTATCGTGCTTGGAGCGGATACGCCTTTGAGATGCTATGTCTCAACCATGTCACGCAACTCAAGATGGCACTTGGCATCACAGGTGTCCAAAGCAGGGTATGCTGCTGGTCAAGCAAGGAGGAGAAGGGGCATGATGGTGCACAAATAGACTTGCTCATCGACCGTGCGGACAATACAATCAACATTTGCGAGATGAAATTTTGGCGTACGGAATACATTGTGAGCAAGGCTGACGATGATGATTTCAACAACAAAATGGAGGCTTTCATCAGGCAGACAGGGACGAAAAAGTCGCTTATGTTGACGCTCGTGACCAGCTACGGCGTCAAGCCTGGGAAATACAGTGGTCAGGTGCAGCAGCAAGTCACACTTAGGGATTTGATGAAGTGAAGTCGCAGGCCATGGCTTTCCAAGAAAAATGGCGTAACCCATTTGTTTCTTTCCTGAAATCGCTTGGTGGCTGCTTTGGCTACTTGTGCAGATGGAAAAGAATGACCATAAAAGCCGCAAATTATTTTTTATGATTATCCGCAATTATCCGCAAACCGCGCCCTAAATTGAATGTCAAGTTCGTTTACGCCAAGAACTGGCATCCAATGTAGGGAATTACTTTATGTAA
>CADBBP010000179.1 GCA_902792855.1 uncultured Prevotellaceae bacterium | reverse complement strand
GTGATGCCATCGTTGATGCATATCCAGCACTCAACAAGGCTTCCGTGATGACAGCTGCCGGCAAGAGCGGAGAAGATTTGGACGCCTTTGTCTCATCAATGTCCGGCATAGACATGACAAACAAGATCGGCACCGCCACATTCAGTGGAAATGTTGGAGACTGGACTTTCTCTGGGGTAAGGGCTCAAGATGGTCAGCCAGCTTATGGCAATAATTTCTGCGAGGCATGGAATGCAACAGGTTCTTGGTCGCAGACAATCTCAGACCTTCCGTCAGGAATCTACAAACTCACCGTAAATGGATTCGAAAGAAGAACTAACAACGGCGCATCGTATAGTCTGGGAGAACAGGGTTACAACCTTGTCAGCACTTATATGGCCGCCAATGGCGAGCAGGTACGGTTCGCAAACTGGTTTGATGCAGTAGAAAGAAATGGAAACAATTATAATCCTAACAGCACAGGTGAAGCTATAGCCAAATTCGCTGATGGCAAGTATCTCAACGAACTCTACGTCTATGTGGGCGATGATGGCAAACTCGACATTACCATCAACAAGTCAAATTACGTTTGGGACTGCTGGGTGTTGTTCAACAACTTCACACTCACTTATTATCAACCAACAGATGTAGAGGTTGAAATCACGGATGCGGGATGGGCCACCTTGTATTATGGTGAACTGAACCTCGCCATTCCAGATAAAGTCAAGGCATATATTGTGAGTGGGATAACTGGAAACACAATATCATTGGCCGAGGTGCCTAATATTCCTGCCGGAACTGGTGTCATTCTTGAGGGACCTGCAGGAAAGTACAACTTCGACATCATAGAAGAAGCAAGAGCTGTTGGCGAAAACATACTAAAAGGCACCGACGAGAGAACAGAAATCCAGGAGGCAGGCCACAAGTACTATATGCTCTCCACAGGCAAGGCTGGAGTGGGCTTCTACTATCAAGTAACAGATGGTAACGGCATCACAAATCAAGCCCACAAGGCATACATCGATGTGGATGCCAACCAATCTCTTGCCGGCTACTACCTGCTCTTCAATGAGGCCGACGGCATCAGCAATGCCACCATCGCCACGGAAAATGGCAACGAGGTCTATACCCTCTCCGGCATGCGTGTCAACGGCAAGCTGGCCAAGGGTGTGTATATCATGAACGGAAAGAAAGTTGTTATCAAATAATTTAACTTAAATAAGGAAACATCATGAGAAAGTACAATCAACCAATTACGAAAATTCTCGTGCAGCGCCCCGAGCTGATGCAGACACTCCCCATCGTGGCAAGCGGCGGCGACAGTGGCCAGTTGGCCAACAAGGCAAACTATGTCTTCGACGATGCCGTAGATGAATTGTTTGGCAAACCTGCCAAGTAGGCTCACGCATCAAGCAAAAAGGCGGCTCCTTGGGAGCCGCCTTTTTTTGACTTTAAAGACCTTAAAGACCTTAATGTCCTTAAGGTCAATCCTCACTTTCAAAGAGGTCGTCGAGTTTGACTTGGCTTTGCACCATCCCGGTATATTTGCTCCTTGCCAACCCGTAAGTGGAGATGATTGTGATCCAAGGGGTGTGCTTGAGCTTCGTTTCCTCTATGAAGGTGCTTTTGCGATGATTGATATTCTCATATTCTTCCTTGTCCAAGACAAACTCCTGCTGGCAGAATTTCACCTCGCAGATATTGACGATATGGTCGGCCCTTTCAATGACGATGTCGATTTGCGCCTTGTCCTCCTCATGCTTGCCTCTCCAGGAATAGGAAAGAGTGGAGATGGCATCAATGCGCAGCGCCTTCTTTATTTGCACCAAATGAGCCATGCATATCCTCTCGTAAGCAAGCCCCATCCATGAGTTGACCTCCGGCGTGTTGATATGCCGCAACCAATAATGCTCCTCCGTCTCCGCCCTGTCAATGAAGGTGAGAAAGAAAAGTGAAAAGAAGTCGCACAGTTGGTAGATGGCATCCTTCTTCTTGATTTTCTTTTCCCGGACAATGTTCTTCCTAACCAAATCGCAGCATACAAGGTCTTCAAGCCTCTTGCCCAGATGGCCATTGTTGTCGCATTTCAACAGTTTTGCCAACTGCTCCCGGGTCATTCCTTTTCTGCTTTTCGCCAAGGCCATGACCATCTCGACATATTTGTGAGGCGACTTGTATAGCGTGGAGAATAGCCTTGTGAACTCCCTCCTCATCAACCTGTCGCGGCTGAAGAAAAGCCTGTCCACATTCTGCACCAAACTTTCCTCCTTGTCGAGCAGGCTTAGATAGTAGGGTATTCCTCCAAACACCATATATGCCTGCAAAATCATCATCCTGTCCCACAGAAAGCCATGTTCCTCAAGATACTCCTCCACCTCACCCAACGAAAATGGATGGATGGGTATTTCCATCGTAATACGGTCGTGCAAGCCACCCTTGCTGTCGATGACGTTGGTAATCATCCAACTGGTAGCACTCCCACAGACAATGAGGAGTATATTGTCCTGCAAGGAGGCCCAACTGTTCCAAAAATAGCCCAACGCCTTTGCCACATTCGAATTTCCTGCATCCATGGCCGGCAACTCGTCAATAAAGATGACACATCTCTCCTTTGCACTGGCCTTGTCTTTCAAAGCCTTCTTCAGCATAATGAAAGCCTCCATCCAGTCAGAAGGCGGCGACGGCAAAGTATAACCAAACTCCTCCATGGCATCAGCAAAAGCGGTAAGCTGGTCTCTCAACGAACCATCAATAACTCCCGTCATCTTGAAAGCAAACTCACCATTGAATACATGGTTGACAAGAAATGTCTTTCCCACACGGCGGCGACCGTATAAAACCAAGAACTCCGCCCTTGCACTACCGACAAAAGCTCTCAACCTGTTCTTCTCTTTCTGCCTTCCTATTAATTGCTCCATTGCCTTCGTGTTTTAATGCCACAAAGATACATAAAAAATTGCACCCGCGCAAACTTTCGGGCGAAATCGACATCTTTTTGTATCGATTCCGCCCGAATGATAGCGGTTTCGGGCGAAATCGAATGAAAAACGCATCGATTCCGCCCGAATGATAGCGGTTTCGGGCGAAATCGACATCCTTTTGCATCGATTCCGCCCGAAGGATAGCGGCATCGGGCGAAATCGAATGAAAAATGCATCGATTCCGCCCGCCTTATACAAGTAATTGCCTGGATTTCATTTCCAAGTACTTGTTGATGGCATTGACCGTGAGTTGCTCCGGCGATGTGAGGAGCGAATGGATGCCATTTTGCATGAGCGTGCTGGCAATGAGGCGGCGCTCATAGAGGAGTTTTTCGCCCACCACATGCTGGTAAAGTTCTTCCATGGAGTGCATGGGTGTTCGTGTGAACTCCCCAAGCTCCACATCCTCGAAGAAAACGACGAGCAGGCGGTGATAGCGGTTGAAGAGTCTGAGAAATGGCAGTTGCCTCTCCAAACTGGCAAAGTCAGTGAAATTGGTGTAAAGCATCATGAAGCTCCTCTTCCCCACGAGACGGTTGACCGCCGGGCACAGGATAGAGTAGTCGGAGTCTCCGAAAGTGGTCTGCTGGCTGTACAAGCTCTCAAGCATGAGCTGCATCTGCGTGGGCCTGCGGTCTGCCGGGACGAAGGTGTCCATCTGGTCGGCGAAGGTCACCAGTCCTGCCTTGTCTTGCTTGTTGATGGCCACGTATGAAAGCACGAGTGCCGCGTTGATGGCATGGTCGAGCAGCGTCATCCCATTGAACGACTGCTGCATGAGCCTCCCCTTGTCGATGACGGAGAATATCTGCTGCGACCGCTCGTCCTGGTAACTGTTGACCATGAGGTGGTTTCTCCTCGCCGTGGCCTTCCAGTTGATGGTGCGGTAGTCATCGCCCTGCACATAGTCCCTCACCTGCTCAAACTCGGTGTTGTTGCCAGCCCTGCGCACACGCTTGAGACCCACCTCAACGAAATTGTTGGAGGCGGCCATCAGTTCATATTTCCGCAGTTTGAGGAAAGAAGGATACACCTTCACCTCCTGGGGCTTGGCCGTCCGTATTCGTCTTTGCGCCAACCCCATTCGGGTGGAGACAAACAGCAAGATGTGCCCGAAGGCATACACTCCCCTCTCCACGGGTCTGATGTTGTAGGTGAACGTCTTTCCCTCGCGTGCCTTCAACTTGGTCTTCAAGGCGAAGTCGCGCTGCTGCAACTGCGGCGGCAGTTCGTCCACCACCTCCATCTTCAAAGCCATCGGCGAGCGGTTGGCCACGACGATGCGCACCTCGTTGTCATCGCCCAAGGAGAAACGGGAGGCACATTGTCTTTCCGCCGCCATCCTCGCCCCGATGTACAACACCAAAGCGTCGATGGCGAGCAAGGCGAACAAGGCGACGAAGAGCCACTGCCCGACACCGAGCATCGGCTCCCACTTCACGCCGGCGGCCATCACGAATGCCACCAGCCCCAAGGCCCAATATAGTCTTCGCGTGAGGAACATGCTGTCCTTTGATTATTTTGGCACCTCCACCTGGTCGATGAGCGTCTCCACGATGCGCGGTGCGCTGTATCCTTCCATCTCCGCCTCGGCAGAGAGGATGAGGCGATGCCTCAGCACTGCCGGCGCCACCCTCTTGATGTCCTCCGGCGTGACGAAGTCGCGCCCTTCGAGCAATGCATGGGCCTTTGACGCGTTGAGCAGTGCCACGGTGGCGCGTGGCGAGGCTCCCAAATAGACCGCCTTGGTGTTGCGTGTGAGCCTCACCACCTGCACCATGTATTGCATGAGGCTCTCCTCCACCACCATTTTCGAGAGCAGGGAACGGTAGAGCAGCAGTTCGTCGAGCGTCACAATGGGCTTGAGTTCCTCCAGTTTCACCAGCCGCGCATTTTCGTGGTGCCTCTTGAGCATGAGCATTTCCTCCTCCTGCGTGGGGTATCCCATCACCACCTTCATCAAGAAGCGGTCGAGCTGTGCCTCCGGCAGTTTGTAGGTACCCTCCTGCTCCACCGGGTTTTGTGTGGCGAAGACGTTGAAGAGGCTTCCCATGGGGTATGTGGTGCCATCGATGGTGGCCTGCCGCTCCTCCATCACCTCGAAGAGAGCCGCCTGCGTCTTCGCCGGGGCGCGGTTGATCTCATCCACGAGGACGATGTCGGCGAAGACAGGGCCTTGGTGGAATTCAAACTCCGCCTCCTTCATGTTGAAGATGGAGGTGCCCAGGACATCGGAAGGCATGAGGTCGGGAGTGAACTGCAGCCGGCTGAAGCGGGCGTCGATGAGTTTCGCCACGATGCGGGCCAAGAGGGTTTTGGCCACTCCCGGCACACCCTCGAGCAACACGTGTCCGTCGGCGATGATGGCAGTGAGTAGCAATGTCACCGCCTCGTCCTGTCCGGCGACGATGGTGGCAATCTGCCTTCTCACCTCTTGCATTTTCTCTGAGAACGCCGTCAAGTCGAGGCGTTGTGAAATGGTTTCTTCCATTGTAGGGTTGTTATAGGTGTTTCAAAATATCGTTCATTCTATGCACACAGTCCAACAGTTGCTCATTGCCAAGCTCCCCGGTGGAGGCCTCCACCGCTTTCAATAGGCGGAGGGTGTCATTCAGGTCCTTCTCCTCCACTCCCATCAGCTGGGCCAACGTTCGGGCGTTCACCTCCACCTGCATGTTGTCGAGGTCGATGAGCTGCTTGCGCCGCAACTCTTCGCGGAAATAAGTGTATTTCTTCATGAAGAGGTCGTGGTTGTCGTGCCGGCGGTAGTAGATGGTCCCGAGGAGCCTCACGAACTCCAAGTTTCTGTTTGCCGGCCTTTCCACGATGGGCATCACCCGCTGCCGGCGCCTGGCTGTGAAAACCATGAAGAGGACGGCCGCAAAGAGGAGGGTGTAGAAAGCCCACCGGAGCGGCCGGTAGCTGAGGAGATGGTCGAGGGGCGAGCGCTCTCCCGAATAGCCTTCATCATCATCGTCTCGCGTCGCTTTTTTCAGCGAATGGTTGGTCACGCGGACGACGGGCAGGTCGGCCACCATCCCCAGGTGGTATCCCAAATAGCGTGAGATTTGCCGGTCGAGCACGCCGTAGTTGGTGAAGAGCAGCGTGTTGGCCACCACGTATATCTTCCCCTTGCCCTTTTTCACAGTGAACGACAAGGGTATGATGGTTTTGTTGGTTGACGGGGCAGGTGCCTCTTCCTCCACTTCATCCACTTCATCATACTCTCCTTCCCCGCCCCACAGTTCCCTGGCCGAAGTAACCGCGGCACCATCGGGCAGTTCACCCCCAATGCGTGCGCAAAGCAAGGTCGGCGGCACGTACAGCGTGTCGCTGTGCCGCCCATCCATTGTCCACATCTTTGTGAGCAATTCTCTGTCCAAGAGAGCCTCCTTGAGACGGTTCTTGCTGAAATAAGTGCTATTATATGCCGAGAAGTCAAAGTCATTCTCATCATAATCATAGGTATATTGCCGATCGCAAACGAGCAGCACCTTGTTGCCCCTTTCAGCAAAATCCGTCAACTCGTTGAGAAGGAAATATGGCAACGACTCCTGACACAAAATAAGCAATGCACATCGCTCCTTCC
>CADBBP010000178.1 GCA_902792855.1 uncultured Prevotellaceae bacterium | reverse complement strand
CTTGTAGGCTTCCATGGCGTAGCTGCCACCCCATGTGGGGTCCACCAATGAGGGGAAGCCGCCGCGTTGGTTGTGGTCCCACGCCTCGGGTTGCTGTCCGGAGGGTGGCACATCGAGCACTTTCCCTTTCACCTCCCAGTGCAGCAGGTCGTCGCTGTGTGCGAGCCAGGTGGTGTAGCCGCGACCATCGGTGCCGTCCTTGCCGTCATAGCACACGAAGGTCATGCACCACCGCCCTCCCTCTCGAAACACCGTAGGACAGTCGAATTTCAGATAATTCGACTGCGGAGCCACCACCAGCCCATATTTCCATGGAGTGGAGGCCGCCTCATAGATGGCCTGCATCCGCGAGGGTGCGACATCCTGCGAAATGGCCACAGATGTCGCTATTATCATCAAGGCCAAGAGGGAGGTCTTTTTCATTTTTTTGTTTTTTTTATTTCTTAGTTTTTAGAGGCTCCTAGGAAGCCCTAGGAAGTCCTAGGAAGTCCTAGGAAATCCTAGGACCTAGGAAGTCCTAGGAAGTCCTAGGAAATCCTAGGATATCCTAGGGTGTCCTATGATTTCCCAGTCTCACCCAGAAATCTCCCAGTCTCTCCCAGCCCCCCAAAAAATCACTGGAAGAGCCAGTCTATCTCATCGCCGGCGCCTTGCAGCCCGGCATCACGAGTTTTGATGTCGCTGCTCGTAAATCCCGCCACCATGATGATGCCTTTGGGGAGGTTGATGTCGTGGTGCCCGGCATTGAAGTGATAAGCATGGATATTGACGATGGGCATGCCTTTCATGTTGATGGCGTTGCTGATGACAGGTTCCGCCTGGCCATACTCATTCCCGGTGGCGTCGGTCTCCAGTTTGGGTGGGCTGGCCCATTTGGGGTCGTCGTCGATGAAGAAGCCCACGAGCATCTGCACGGGACGGTCGCAGTCGAACACCACCCTTGTGCCCTCGATGCGCGTGGTGTCGCGGTTGAGGATGAGTGCCTGCAGGCCCTCCAACTCGGGAGCGATGGTGTCTATGGCTTCTTCGCGTTGCTCGAAAAGTCGCGCTCCCTTTTGCAAGGTGATGACGGGAGGTGTTTTCGTGCAGTTCGGCGAACCGGCTTTCTCCATGGTGACGCAGGAGGCGGGGACGGCACGCTTCACTTCCGGGGCTGTCCTTGTAATCCCGTTTTCCTTGTCCTTGTTGGCTTGGATGCGCTCTTCCTCCAATTTCTTGATATTGGCCTCCAAATGCTCCAATTCCTCCTCATAGACGGGTAGCATCTCCGACCAGGTCTTGTATTTGCCGTCGTTGCCTCCCACGGGGATTCGACGCTGGGATGTCTGCATGCTGTTGGCGTGGTAATAGGTCTCGTCGGTGATTCGCGACAACTGTCTCCAGCATTTCAGACTGTATTTCATTGCATCGGAAGCGTACTTGAGGTTGCTGATGAACTTGTTCTTGTCCCATTTGTAGTTTAACACGTTTTGGGCGGCTATCACCTTCGCCTCAAACGACTGGGTGAAGAGAAGGTAGCAGCAGGCATCGTTGTAGAGGCGGATGAACTCCTTGTTCCTGGCGATGGGCTCATGGCGAAGGGCGTAGAGGGAAGCGACGGCCTGCTCGGCGTGTTTAAGACAGCTCTTGGCTATCTCCAAGGGTTGCTCTCCCTCATGCTTCTTCCGCGTGTTTTCTTTTTCAATATATTCGATGAGTTTCTCGCCCGGAGGACCGCAACTCTCATAGAACCCTGGATAGATGTTGTATTTGTAGGGGTTGACGAGCTGCGACATCTTCATACCTAAAAGGAGGGTTTGACGGTTGCCCTCAGTGATGCCGAAGCGGCGGATGAGCTTCGGGGCTATCTCCCCCATCTCGTCGTAGGCTCTTAGCAACTTCCCAGCGGTTTCCTCGTCGGTGGCATAATGCTCGGCAAGCAATTTTTTCCAGTAATCGGAGTCAATGACGCGCCCGGGGCTGTTGTCGTCCCATGCATAACGGCCCCAAGCCTTGTACCACATCCAGTCGCGGTCGATTTGCAACAGGCGGCTTCCGTCTTTCAACTTGTCCGCCGTGTAGGGCCACTCCCAGTAGTTGGCTTGGGGGTAGAGGTGCAGGCCCTTGGAATGGTGGACGGTGTGCATGGCGCCTACGGCTTTTTGTATGAAGGCGGGCGATGACCACCGCCACGGCTCCAGGTTGGCCAGGATGTGTACGTTGTCGATGTGCACTGGTGCGGCGGCGGCCAGTTGGCGGTGGGTCTCACCCCAGGGGCCGCCGGGCTCGTAGGTGGTGAGGCTCTCCCCGGTGTATTTGCTCATCGTGTAGATGTTGGGGTAGAGGGGCAGCGACTTCTCCAGCACCTTGGGACCGTCGGTGTCGTGCGAACGGAGGATGATGGGAGGCGTGTCGGTGCGACCGGAGGCGGCCAGGCCGTCCTTGATGCCGGGGATGATGGTGCCGGTCATCCACTCGATGTCGGTGTCGATGCCCGACATGGCTTCGCCCAAGCAGACGAGGAAGCCCACGTCGGGGTATTTCTGCACGAAGGCGGCTATCGACTTGCGCGTGTAGTCGGCGATGAGGGGGGTGATGGGGCGGTTGCGGTCTTGGGTCTTGATGCCGTAGTGGTCGGCGAAAGGCTTGGAGACGATGATGTTGTAGAACATCTGTATCACGCGGATGCCGCGACGGCTGGCCTCCGTGGTGAGAAAGTCAAACATCTCCTGGTTCTTCGCCATCGTGGCGTCGTCCACCTCCGGGGCGAAGGGGTAGTCGTCGAGCTTGACGAGTGAGGCGAAGGGGTGCCCGTTCCACAGATAGACGCTGTTCATGTCGTTCTCCGCCAACAGGTCGAGATAGCGCAACCACAACTGCTTGTCGTAGAACCAGGGGAAGTTCTCAGGGGTGTAGGGGTATTCATACACCTTGTGACCGGGGAGGTAGGTGGTCTTCTGCAGTCCCACGCAGGCTCCGCGCATCACCATCTTGGGCGCACTGCTTGTGGTGAGCGTTTTGGGGAGGGAGTGGTCGTGGAGAAGGTATTGCTCCAACAGGCCGTTGGCTCCGTGGATGGTGCCGTTGGCATCGTTGCCGATGATGCTCACCTTCTTGCCTTTCACCGCTATGGTGTAACCCTCGGCGGGGCCGGTGTCGCTCACGCTGATGGTGATGGTGTATGTGCCCTTGATGCCCGACAGGCGTGTGGCGGCGTAATGGGCTTGTGGCGTGTCGCTCTTCACCTTGATGCGCACCTTGCCAAAGGTGGGAAGGGCGAGCAGCAAGCAGAGCAGCCATGTTGTTGTTCTCATAGACGTAGGTTTTTAGGGGGTGAATGGGATGGTTCATAGATGGGCCGACGGGGGCAGGATGACGCTGAACACCCGGTTGGGTAAGATTTCCAAGCGATGACCGGCAACGAATATCTCGCCATTGCCGTTGCTGGTTTGTATCGTCACTTCGTCGGGGGTGACGCGTATGTAGATGCGGCCCAAGGGGGTGGGAATCTCGCCCTCCATCCACTCCACGCCGCCAAGGGCGGGGCGGACCTCGTACTTGGAATAGCCGGGGCCGGTGGGCTTCACGCCGAGGAAATAGCGGCCGAGGAGGTAGATGGGACTGGCTCCCCATGAGTGGCAGAGGCTCTTGCCGTAGGGGCGGCCGTACATCGCCAAGTGTTCGGTGCCGTGCTCCTCGGGGTTGTATTTCTCCCAGAAGGTGGTGGCTCCCTCACGGAGCATGCCGCCCCAGTAGGACTTGATCTCTTTCATCACGGTGGAATGCTGCCCGGCCATGCAGAGGGCTTCCAGTTCGTAGAAGCGCATGTAGGGGGTGGTGATGGCCTCCACTTTGTCGTTGAGCAACACGTGGTGGAGGATGGCCTCGCGCTCGCTGTCGTCGGCAAGGTCGTAGAGGATGGCGAACATGTTGGGGAACTTTGTCACCATCTTGTTCAACTTGCCGTCTTCCAAGGCATGGAGGAATGCGTGGTGCTCCTCGCTCCAGAATGTCTCCTTCACTTTCGCCAACAGACGGGTGGCCATCTCGCCGTAGGGGCTGTCGAGGCCGAGCAGTGTGGCGCAGGTGTGCATGGTTTCCAATGCCTTGCAGAAGAGCAGTTGCTCGAAGCACACCACACCGCGCTTGTGCATGGGGAAGTCCACCCAGTCGATGAATATCCAGTCGTCGGCCTGCCCGGGCATCATCCCGTTTGCATCGGTGCGCTTCAGGCAGTAGTCCATGAGGGTGGTCATGCGGGGCCACATCTCGCGCACGAAGTCAAGGTCGCCGGTGTAGAGGTGGTAGTCGAGGATGGACTTGAACCAATAGAAGGTGTAGTCCATGATGGTGTTGATGTGCGAGGTCACCGGGTCCTTGCCGCGCAACTGCCGTATGGTGCGCTTCACGCACTCGGTGTCGTTGCGCAGGTAGTAGTTCATCAGGTAGCTCTGGATGGCGTCGCCGCTCCATGTCCATCGGTCGCGCTTGATGCCGTCGGTGAAAAATTCGCGCGTGGTGAGGTCGAGGGTGTAGGCGGCGGTCTCCCAGATGCGGTTGAGCTCCTCGTCGGAGGACTTGAACCATCCGTTGCGCTCGGCGGTGAGGGGGGCGTACTCGTATTGCATCGACACGCCGTCGAGACGGACGGTGCCGGTGCCCTCGAGGTAAACGTGGCGGAAGGCCTTGCTCTCGGCGAGGGTGTAGTCGCTGGTGCGGTCGTGGACGGTGTAGGTGGCGAGGTCGAGGACGGCCTTCTTGCCCACTTCTATCTGGTCGAGGGTCTCGCAGTAGGCGCGGTTGAGGGCTTCCTCGCGGCTCTCGCCATAGAAGATGTTGAGCATGCCTTCGCCCGTGAGACCTTTGAGGGTGAGGTAGCCCATCGTCTCCTTTCCGAAATCGACGAGAAGGCCGCGGCCTTCCTCGCTCATGGTGACCGGACGTTCCGGGCGGCGTGCCAGGGCGTAGGTGGAGGGGCCGTGGTCGGGGTCGGTGAAGTTCCAACTGCCGGCGGCGACATACACCCCGCAGCCGTGTGGCGTGCCGCACTCGTCAATCCATATCTTGTCCTCGTAGGTGACTTGCCACGTGTTGTCGCTGCACACATCGTCGCCGGCGACGTGGAGGGCGGGGGGCGAGGCGGGGTTGTGCACCTTGATGCTCAGGTGATGCTCGCCGGCGGGCAGGTAGATGGTGTTGGGCATGCCAAACTGCGTCTGGCCGTCGATGGAGATGACGTATCTGCCCTCGGCTGTTATCTTCACAATGTCGGAATATTTTAGCACCACGGTCTTGGTGAACACCACCGTGGGCCAGTGGCTGTCCTGCTTCCAGAATGGTGGCATCATGGCACCGCGCTCCGTCCGGCGGTTGTTGAAGCGGTTGCCCAGCCAGATCTCAAAGTCGCCGGGATACCATATCCATGTGGCTTGGTGTTTCATGTCTTGTTGTCTTTTTGCAGTGTTTGGGGGAGGGTTGTCACTTTCCATGGCTCTTGTCTCGTAGCACGTAGGAGAGCAGGAAGCCGGTGAGGAAGATGGTTGTCGTGCCGAGGACGATGGCGAGGTATTCGTGGAGATGCAAGCCGGGCAGGTCGTAGAGGCCGGCGAGCGAAATCCAGGCGATGACGGCTATGCCGGCTATGCACCCGGCCAGGGCGGCCCATTGGCCGATGCGGCGAGGGAGGATGCCCAAGAGGAAGAGGCCCAGCATGCCGCCGGAGAAAATGGACGACAGCGTCCACCAGGCATCGATGATGCTCTCCACGCTGAGCATGGCGATGGCCACCACGATGCCTATGACACCCACCACGACGCTCGAGAGGCGCAGCACGAAGACATCGGTGCGCTCCGTGGAGCGGCGGACGAGGGGCTTGAAGTAGTCGGTGAGGATGATGGTGGCGGCCGACGTGACGCTGGTGGACACGGTGCTCATGCCGGCGGCGAAGATGGAGGCGATGAGCAGTCCGCGAAGACCCACCGGCAGGGCGTGGACGATGAAGAAGGGGAACACGTAGTCGGGCTTCGCGGCAATGTCGGCTGGAAGGAGCCCGGGGTGTGCGGTGTAGTAGCTGTAGAGGGCGGAACCGATGAGGAAGAAGAGGGCGGAGACGGGGATGAAGAGGTAGCCGCCGAAGAGGGCGGAGAAACGGGCGTCGGCGTCGGTCTTCGCCGCATGGTAGCGCTGCACGTAGTTCTGGTCGATGCCGTAGTTCTGCAGGTTGATGAAGATGCCGTAGATGAGGCATACCCAGAACGTGGAGGTGGTGAGGTCGGAGGTGAACGCGCCCAAGGAGAATTTGTTGCCCTGGGGGGAGTGGATGGCAAGGTCGAACACCTGGCCGGGACCCTCGGGCATGGAGAAACAGAGGATGCCCAAGCAAAGCAGGGCGCCGCCGATGAGGATGATGCCCTGGATGGCATCGGCCCAGATGACGGCTTTCAAACCGCCGAGCATGGAGTAAAGGATGATGGCCAACGACGTGGCGATAATCACCATGTGCAGGTTCCAACCCATCAGGATGTGCATCGGAACGGCAAGGAGGTAGAGGATGCTGCCCATGCGGGCAATCTGGGTGAGCAGGTAGCAGGCGGAGGCGTAGAGACGGGCCCAGCGGCCGAATTTCGCCTCTAAGAAGGTGTAGGCCGACACGCTCCCGCCACGACGGTAGAAGGGGACGAAATAGCGGGCGGCGAAATAGCTGGCGATGGGGATGGAGAGGGAGAAGACGAAGGCGTTCCAGTTGCTCGCGAAGGCTTTGCCGGGATAGCCGATGTAGCTGATGCTCGACACGTAGGTGGCGAAGATGCTCATGCCCACCACCCATCCGGGCAGCGAGCGACCGGCTTGCGTGAAGTCGGACGACGTGTTGCCTTTCTTGTAGAACGAGCAGCCGAAGACCACCACGCCAAGGGTGAAGACCAGGAAGATGACGAGGTCGATGTTGTTCATAGTCTCAACTTGCCGTTTTCGATGGGAAGGGCTGCCAGTGCCTGGCGGATGCGGTCGCGCTCGGGCGGGTCAAACTTGTAGAAGGGGGAGGCCACGAAGTCGTCGTTGATGATGCCGAGCAGCGAGAGGGCGCATTTCAGGCCTTTCAGGTAGCTTGAGCCGTGCTTGCCCACCGTGTAGATGGTGGTGGA
>CADBBP010000177.1 GCA_902792855.1 uncultured Prevotellaceae bacterium | reverse complement strand
GGAACACGCTCTTGTGGTCCTTCTCCGGTGCGAGCAGTTTGAGAGATTCCTCCCTGGGGATTTCAATGTTCACACTCATTCGGTCGGCCCATCTGCCAGCCTCGGTGAGCAGTTTCTGGGAAGCTCCGGGGATGGTCTTCAGATGGATGTATCCGTTGAAGCGGTGCACAGTGCGCAGGTCACGCACAACGGCTACGAGACGCTCCATCGTGTAGTCGGGGGTTCGTACCACGCCACTTGACAGGAAAAGTCCCTCGATGTAGTTGCGGCGGTAGAACTCCATCGTGATTTCCACCAGTTCCGACACGGAGAGCGTGGCACGTCGGATGTCGTTGGAGCGACGGTTGATGCAGTAAGCGCAGTCGTAGATGCAGTGGTTGGTGAGCATCACCTTCAACAACGATATGCAACGACCGTCGTCGGCGAACGAATGGCAGATGCCCACACCGCCCACGGTGTTTCCCACCATGCCCTTGCGCCCACTTCGCACGGTGCCGCTCGACGAACACGACACGTCGTATTTCGCCGACTCCGCGAGCAACCGCAGACGTTCCATTGTTTTCTCTGTCAACATATTCTATTCGTTGTTGGTAAAAGAGGGTGACTTCCATTCAATCTGGCACATGCAAAGATACGACTATTTCTCCTAAAAAAGCCATCAATGGAGACAGAATTCTCAGGACCCACCATTTTTTTGCAGGCAGTGTTTTTCGACCTTGTTTTTTGTCAGGCCGTTTTTTTTGCTTACCTTTGCGACCGTTTTTGAAATTAGGATGAAAGACCTTGTGAAAAAGGAAACGGGAGCAGCCACAACCACCGATGTGAGAAGAGAGGTTGTCAGTGGCCTGCGCGATGGCACACCCATTGCGATGGGCTACTTTGCCGTGGCTTTTTCACTTGGCATCATAGCCAAGAAGGCAGGACTGACAGCCGCCCTTGGTTTTGTGTGCAGCTTCTTCACCCGTGCCTCTGCCGGTGAGTATGGTGTCTATACGCTCATGGCCATCAACGCCGCATACATCGAAGTGGTGGCCATGAGCCTTGTAGCCAACCTGCGCTACATGCTGATGAGTGCAGCCTTCTCTCAGAAGATTGCCCCCGGCACGCCTTGGTATCACCGGGTGCTGATGGCATGCTGCATCACCGACGAGGTGTTTGGCATCTCCGTCAACCACAAAGGATACACCCCACCGGCCTACACCTACTCAGCCGCCTTGGTCTCCACGCTGTGCTGGGCTTCCGGCTGTGCGGCGGGTGTCATCGCCGGCGGACTGTTGCCCCATGCCATCGTGTCGGCCTTGAGCGTAGCCCTTTATGGCATGTTCATCGCCATCATCATGCCACCTTCGCGCACCGACCGCAACGTGCTCTATGCCGTGGTTGCCAGTTTCGCGTTGAGCGGCCTGTGCGCCATTGCCCCCATCGTCAGCGAGTGGAGTGCCGGCACACGCACCATCGTACTGACGGTGGCCATTTCATCTGTCGCCGCATGGCTCAAACCAGTAAAAGACAACAACCATGGGGAAGCGTGAAATCATCATCTGCATCATGTTGGCCATCGTCACCACCAACCTCATCCGCGTACTGCCGATGACGCTCATCAAGGGCCGCATACGGAATGTGTTCCTACGCAGCTTCCTCTATTATGTCCCCTACGTCACATTGGCCGTGATGACTTTTCCCGCCATCATTGAGACAACGCTCCATCCCCTATCGGGAATTGTAGCCTTGGGTGTGGGAATTGTAGCCGCCTGGCGTGGAGCCGGCCTGTTTCCCGTCGCCATCATCTGCTGTGCCATCGCCTATTTGATGGACAACATCATCATGACATAGGACAATCATCCCAAATACTCATCATCTCTGGCCAGGACTTTCTCTATCTTTCCCACATACATGGTATGGAAATCACGCAGGGGATAACTTTGGTTGATGGTGTCGTCATAGAGGAAGCCACTGTCCTGCAACTCCGCCTGATAAAGTTTCTTGCACACCAGCACCAGTTTGGCCTCTTTGAAATACACGATGTCTTCTTCATCATAGACAGGTGTTAGTCCAGCCTTGGCTATCTTGTCCTCGTCACGTCCGGACACGCTGCCCAAGTAAGCCATCTGCTTCTTGAACGACTTGTCCATCACACACAAGGTGAAATACTTCTCCTCATCAACAAATTTCTTCGTGTATCTTGACGGGCGCAGGTAAATCACCGCCGTTGGGTCGTTGTTTCCCCAAAGGCATCCCAAGTGCCCCCACGAGGCCGTCATCGTGTTGCACCCTGTTTGCTCGTTGCCTGCGGTTATCAGCATCCATTCTCCTCCGATGAGGTTGAACGGATTGAACTTCATGTCCTTGTAGTTGATTTCTTTCATTTTGCTTGACATTCAAATTTTATAATCAGTACTATTCATTATTTTTTTGCATATCGACTTGCCGCCTGCTTAAGCTTGTTGAGTTCCTGATTGCTGACGGCATAATCGTAGATGCGGAAATCGGCCACATCGGTATCAGTGAGATACTTGTCGCCGCGGAAGGGGGCGCGCCCAATCCAGCAGTTGGCAGGTGCCTCCTTGAAAATCTCCGCGAGGATGGGCATGTTGTTGTTGCGGCCTATCAGTTTTCCATTCAAGAACAGTTCGCCATTGTGGCCCTGCTGCCTGTAGAGCACATGCACCCATGTGTCGCGCTTGGGCTGCCCTCCTGTCATGATGATTTCTTCATGCTCATATCCTCCCGTGGAAACCTCGAAGCGCTGCTCATTCAGCCGCATGGCCATGTATGGGCCTTCATGGGCGCTGTTCTCAGCAAGTTGGGAAAAGGCGAACAGGAAATGCCCGTAACCATCGAGTTTGTTTCCTGCACCTACCTTGAAGCAGACGGAAACCGTATAGTCCTTGAGCCCCTTGACCAGAGTCCCAGTCTCCGCCGTGAGGTCATAGTAGCCATTGTTTGTTCCAAGATGCAGGATGGCGGAATTCTCCTTGTCTATCCGGGCGTCACGCCTCACATAGGCGGGAAGCCATGCAAACCGGTATTCCGCTTGCTGCTCTGTCTTGACCAAGGGGGAAGGCAAGGCAGAGGTTGTCGGGGCGGTCAGGCGCTTGATGTGTGATTTCAGGATATGGTAGGCTGGATACGGCATGGCTCCGTGGTCGTAGCCTTGCATCTCGTAGAGCGTGACGTCTTTGTGTCCCACAAGTTTCAGCATGCGCCAGAAATAAGCCTGCTCTTCATAACGGCCATAAAGTTCGAGTTCCCTGTCGCCGGAGATGATGACAATGGGCGGCGCGTCGGGACGGACGTAAGTGAGCGGGGCATATTGGTCGATGGTGGCCTGCAAGGGGCCTATGCCTTGCTGCTTGCGAATGTTGTAATGGGTGATGCACTGGCCGCTGAAGGGGATGAGAGCAGCCAAGGAGTCGGCATCGACACCATATTTCGCGAGCCATTTCTTGTCCAGGCCGATGATGTCGAGCAGATAGCCGCCGGCGGAGTGTCCGGCCACGAAAATCTTGCGGTTGCTCCCTCCGTACTTGGAGATGTTCTTGTAGGTCCATGCAACAGCTGCGGCGGCATCGTCCAAGCATTGGTCGATGCTGGCCTTGGGAAGCAGGCGATAGTTGGGGGCGACCACTACAAGGCCGCTGTTCTTCAATTGGTCGTCGATATGCTTGCTGCCACCTTCGATGCCACCACCATGGAACCACACCACCACTGGCGCGTCCTCCATATTAGTGGGATAATACACGTCGAGCTTGCAACGCTCCTGGGCGTAGGCGTCAGTCGATTGCGTGTAAGGAATGTCGTTAACCTGCTGATACTGAGCCATCGCCAAGGATGCCATCAACAGCAGTGTGAGGGTGAGAAATAGACTTTTCTTGTTCATTGTGATATCTGATATTAATGTTTGTCATTGCTTTATCATGGCAGTTGGCTATTGCCATTCATCGTTTGTCGTAATGCTTGATGGAGGTCATGATGAGTTCCTTGTCGGCCATGAACGATTTGTAAGCTGTCTTCACCAAATCCCAATTACGTGTCAGCAAACCAATCCCGACACATTTTTTCAGCGTCGGCCAGAAAGCATTGCGGTTGGTGCGGAGGTAGTCGGCGACAATCTCCTCGTCGCTCACACCGTAGGACTTCAGCAACGCCATGCTGACGATGCCCGTCCTGTCCTTGCCGGCGGTGCAATGGAAGAGCGTGCAGATGCCCTTGTCAGCATTCTCCCGCAGTTTCGCCACCGCCTTGTCCAACTGCCTCCTGCTGTACTCGTCGGTCACGACATCCCTGTACAAGGCGGTGAAGTCGGGAACCATTTCCTTCAGTTTCTCGGGGTGCTTGCGGAGGTTGCGTATGATGGTCATCGGGTCGGAACCCGTCTCGTGGGTGATGCCCACGGCGGCATCCTTCAACAGAGGAATGAACAGATGCTCCACATCCGGGGGCAGAGGGTCGGGAAATTCGGCAGCCTCCACGGGTGTGCGAAGGTCGATTACACAACCGATGTTGAACCTTTTGCAGAGGGCCTCACATTCCGCTTTTCCAAGGATGCTGAGCTTTCCGCTGCGCAGGTACAAGCCACGAGGCACTTGCCCATGCCCATCGGCTGTGGGTAGTCCACCAAGGTCTCGAAGATTGAGTTCACCACGTAACATAGGACAAGGAAAGTGTCCAAATCATAAAAGATTGTAATATCTGCCGCAAAGGTAGCGATTTTTCGCTTTTATCACTAACTTTGCACCAAGTTTTATTCAAGGATGAAAGGAATAATCGTGAAATATGAACAAAGGAGGCAAGAAAATGAAAACAGCCATTGTACAACACATCATCAGATGGAATAAATTGGAATGGAACCTGAAGCACCTTGAGGCACTGATGGACCTACAGCAGGGGTGCGACCTTTACGTGCTTGCAGAGACATTCGCCACCGGCTTCATGGCCGAAGGGACTACCGCGATGGCCGGAGAGCAGTCGCAACGGATTTTCGGATGGATGCAGCAGCAGGCAAGCCAGCGCGATGCCGCCATCGCCGGAAGCGTGGCCACCGTGGACGACGAGGGGAGATTGCGCAACCGCCTGTTCTTTGTAAGGCCGGACGGCACCCATGACTTTTACGACAAGCGCCATCTCTTCGGCTTTGCCGGCGAGACGGACGAATATGTGGCCGGGGAGCGGCGGATGGTCATCACATGGAGGGGCGTGCGCTTCCTCCTGCAGATATGCTATGACCTGAGGTTCCCCGTTTTCTCACGCAACCGAGGCGACTACGACGCCATCATCTATGTGGCCAACTGGCCGGGCCGTCGCAGGGCTGTATGGCAGACGCTGCTGAGGGCGAGGGCTTTGGAAAACCAGTGCTACGTGGTTGGTGTCAACCGTGTGGGAAGCGACAAAGCCTGTGACTACATGGGCGACTCGATGATCCTGGATGCTTACGGCAATATTTCCGCATGGTGCAAAGACTCGGTGGAAGGAGTGGCTGCGGCAGAACTCGACATGGAGGAGTTGCAGAGATTTCGCGACAAATTCCCCGTGCTGGGGGACGCGGACGAGTTCACATGTGCAACGGCAACACCCTGACGCCCGCTCCAAGGCAACGGTCGTCAGGGTGGCCACTCAAAAATCAGAGATTAGTAGGAGTCGAAGATGATGTTCACAAAGTCCATCGCCTTTTCCATTTTCTTGAAAATGTTGTTCTCCATCCTCGACACCACGGCAAACTTGGCCCCTTTGTTGCTTCTCCACAGCGCGAGGAGCTGCTCCTTGTCTTTCTTTGCCTTGCATACCGACGTGGTGGGTCCGGCCTCGTCCAGGTGGATGGTGGCGATGCGGTCGCTCACATTGCCATTGTTCACGATGAACACATCAAACCACTGGTTCTTCCTCACACCGTGGTTCGTGCCGAGGTCTATGTGCACCGCCCCGGCACGGTTGGGCTTTTTCGCGTCAGGCTCAATGTTGGTGATCAGCCCCACCAAGGCAAACGCCTCCTCCACCACTTCGTTGACATCGCTGTCATAGGGTATTTTGTTGCAGGCCATCGCCATGGCATCGGCGTAGCTCTTCTCCGACTGCGAGTAGCCTTTCCTCGACGATCCCTGGGAGAGCACTTCGTTTTTCTCCGTGTTCTTGATAGCCAAGGCATATTGGAACTCCACCTTGTAGTAGAACTTCTTGCTGATGGAGTCACGGTAGGTGTATTTCTTGAGGTTCTGGATGACCGTAAGCAATTTGTTGGGGCATGACTTGTCTTCCACCGACCGAACTTTCGGGTTCAAGTTCACCTTCTCAATAAGCGGGGCACGCATGGCGGCAAAGGTGGTCTGTTCTTTGTTGTCGCTGCTCTTTGCATAGAAGGGCGTCTCGACGTAAATGTCATTTTTGTTGTTAGCCGTCACGTCTGTCTGGGCGCTGACCGACAATGTGATAAGGCATGTTAGCAAAGCTAAGAGGTGTCTTGTCTTCATAGGTTTACATTTTTAGGGTGGATGATATGGTTTCACTCATTTGTTGATGCGAAGAACGGGGGCAATCTTGTTGCAAGGTTCGGGCAGACTCACTTCCAGTCCGGCGGTTGTCTGGCGGGCCTTCAACTTGCCATAGCCCAAGAGCAGCACGGTGGTGATGGGCTTGCGGAAATCGGAAGAGCCTTTGGCGAGCGACTTGATGACAAGCTTTCCGTCGTCGGGCCAACCCATCGCCGT
>CADBBP010000176.1:7096-7967 GCA_902792855.1 uncultured Prevotellaceae bacterium | reverse complement strand
GTTGTTGCTGGAGAAGAAGCTCTTGTCTATTTACATGATGCCGCACAAATTGCATATCACATCACGCTCATAACCACATATATGGCAACGCTAATATTTGTTTTGGCTGCTCATATCATACTCCTTGCTGGCACACTTTTATTATATCAAACCTTCATTTTCGCTAAATGCCATACAAAGATTTCATGCTGCTTTCTTCATAGCAGAAGCACTTGACTAATTCAATCAGTACATATTTTTCAATTCGGCTGCAAAGGTAATGGTTTTTGGTGAGACCGCCAACTTTTTGTCTAAAATTTGGATAATTTAATAAAAAGGTGCGATTTGCGCCGGGATAGGATGCATCCCCGAGATTGGGGGCACCCAGCATTTTGTTGACCAGACACGTCACGTCGGAGACGTTGACCATACCGTCCTTGTTGACATCGTTGTGGTACTTCTGAGCATGGACTGCCATTGACAAAACCACAAGTGCTAATAATGTAAATAGTTTTTTCATTGCTTTATCATTATTTATTTGATTTTCAAACGACTGGAAGAGCAACAAATTGGAAAACCTAACACAGAACCATTTGTTTATCTCCATCATTTACTATTTGACTGCAAAAGTACTGCCTTCTACACCTCCAATCGCGAACAATTTGGGATTTTTTCATGGCAAGAAGTCGCTTCTTCTATATAAACTTAACTTTTTAACCTGAATATTTCATACTAATTATACAGTTAACCCTTTCTTTTTCACACGAATTACCATAAATTCAACATAAATTTTCGAAGGTGCGGTTGGATTAATTATGTAGGACGGCCTGTAAGGCCAACGAGATATCAGCCCGGGGCAACGCCCTGGGAATCCGTGATGTGCGACTGTCGC
>CADBBP010000176.1:0-7008 GCA_902792855.1 uncultured Prevotellaceae bacterium | reverse complement strand
TTTGCCCTTTCAGGGCGAATTTACCCCTTTCCCACAACCCAGGGCGTTGCCCTGGGCTATGAGCTGGTTGCCCTTTCAGGGCGTTTCAACCGCACCTCGAAAATTTTCATAAAATAGCAAATCAATGATTAATTAGTGATAAATTATTGATAATTCGTGTTTTACAAATAATAGGATTAATGTCCATGAATAATTCAGGTTAGGTTTGAGGTTTGAGATTTGAGATTTGAGGTTTGAGAATTATGAAGAGATTTTATCCCAAAACATACAGATAATTCAACTATTTTGTGTATTTTTGCCCGATATTTCCATCATCATACACTGTCAGCCTCATGAGCAAGGTCATCCTCATCACCGGCGGGCAACGCTCCGGCAAGAGCACATACGCCGAGCACCTGGCCCTCAACCTCTCCACCCACCCCGTGTACATGGCCACCGCACATGTGTGGGACGACGAGTTCCGCGAGCGTGTGCGGCGGCATCAAGCCCGTCGCGGCCCTTCCTGGGAAAACATCGAGGAGGAGCGCCGCCTGTCGAACCACGACGTGCGTGGCCGCGTGGTGTTGGTGGACTGCCTCACGCTGTGGTGCACCAATTTCTTTCATGCCGCCTCTCATGGTGAAAACCTTCCCGACATCGACTTCGTCTTCAAGGAGGTGTGCGAGGAGTTCGACCGCCTCGTCTCCCAGGACGCCACCTTCATCTTCGTCACCAACGAGATAGGCAGCGGCGGCGTCAGTCCCAACGCCGTGCAGCGACGCTTCACCGACCTCTTGGGATGGCTCAACCAATACGTGGCCGCCCGAGCCGACAGCGTCGTCCTCATGGTCAGCGGCATACCCGTCACCATCAAAGGCACAATGGAAACCAACACAAAAAACACACCATGATACACTTCCATATACCCACACCCGACCAAAAGATACTGCCTCTTGTGCAGGCGAAGATAGACAACCTCAACAAGCCCAAAGGCTCGTTGGGAAGGTTGGAAGAGCTGGCCATACAAGTATGCCTGGTGCAGCAAACCCTCACCCCCACCCTCTCCCACCCCTGCCACCTCCTCATGGGTGGCGACCACGGCATCGAGCGAGAAGGCGTGAGCGTGTCGCCCCGCGAGGTGACATGGCAGCAGATGGTGAATTTCACCCATGGTGGCGGCGGCGTCAACATGTTCTGTCGCCAGCATGGCTTCAGTTTGAAAATCATCGACATGGGTGTGGACTACGACCTCACGCCATACCCCGGCATCCTCCACCACAAGGTGGCCCGAGGCACCGCCAACTTCCTCCATGGCCCGGCGATGAGCGCCAGTGAGATGGAGCAGGCCATGGCCACCGGGGCACAATTGGCCCGTGACTGCCATGCCGAGGGGTGCAACATCCTCTGCGTGGGAGAGATGGGCATCGCCAACACCTCCCCTTCGAGCATCTGGATGAGCCTCCTGGGAGGCATTCCACTCGATGAGTGCATCGGCGCCGGTGCCGGTCTCGACACCCCCGGCGTGGCACACAAGCGCCGCGTGCTACACGCCGCCCTCGACCATTTCCTGCAAACACGGCAGGGCGACAGCGTGGAGGAGGTGATACAGCATTTCGGAGGCTTCGAGATGGTGGGAGCCATAGGGGCCATGCTCGCCGCCGCCGAGCGAGGGATGCTTGTCCTGGTCGATGGCTTCATCATGTCCGCCTGCATGCTCGCCGCCTCACGCCTCTACCCCGCCGTGCTGTCCTACGCCATCTTTGGGCACTGCGGCGACGAAAGCGGGCATCAGCGCATGCTGCAACTGATGGACGCACGCCCACTGCTCCACTTGGGGCTCCGCCTTGGCGAGGGCACGGGAGCCCTGTGCGCCTACCCCTTGGTGGAGAGCGCCGTAAGAATGACCAACGAAATGAACAACTTCGAACATGCAAAAATCACTAAATACTTCTAAATGGTACAACAACGCGTGGGCGGCCCTCATCTATTTCACCCGCCTGCCGTTGTGGAGAATGTATCAACCACCCAAGTCGGCATACCGGGCGGTGGTGGAGTTCTGGCCCCTGGCCGGATGGCTGACAGGCACGGCGATGGCCGCGACGCTCTATTTCGGCACGATGGCCATGCCCCACGCCTTGGCGGTGGCCTTGGCCATCGTGGTGCGCCTGCTGCTCACCGGAGCCTTCCACGAGGACGGCCTGGCCGACTTCATCGACGGCTTTGGAGGCGGTGGCAGCGACCGCCAGCGCGTGCTTGACATCATGAAGGACTCGCACATAGGCACTTACGGCGTGCTGGGGCTCACCGCCTATCTCGCCATCCTCTTCCTCTGCCTGTGGAGCCTGCCGGCGAAGACAGCTGCACTCGCCATCGTCGCCGCCGACCCCTTCTCCAAGATGCTCGCCAGCCAACTGGTGCAGATGATGCCCTACGCCCGCAACGAGCACGAGGCGAAAGCCAAGGTGGTCTATCGCAAGGTGAGCGTGAAGGGAGGACTGGCACTCGCCGTCCAAGGACTGCTGCCCGCCGTGCCGCTGCTCCTCTTCGGGCCGGCCATGCCCTTCTGGGAACTGGTGATATTCGTCCCATGCTTGGTGATGTATTTCCTATATTTAAAGATGTGGCGCACACTCCAAGGCTACACCGGCGACTGCTGCGGCGCCACCTTCCTCTTGGTGGAACTAAGCGTCTATCTCACCATCTGCATCAACCTTCACAACGCCATGCCATGAGAGTGACGCTCATACGACACACAAGCGTGGCCGTGCCACCAGGCACCTGCTACGGATGGAGCGACGTGCCACTGGCCGACACCTTCGAGGAGGAGGCCGAGGCACCGCGACGCGCCCTGCAGGCCATGGCCATCGACCACGCCTGGACCTCGCCCCTGAGCCGTGCGCGACGACTGGCGCAATACTGCGGCTTCGCCGACGCCACCCCCGACCCTCGCCTGCGCGAGATGCACATGGGCGACTGGGAGATGCAGCGTTACGATGACATCCGCGACGAGGCCTTGCAACGCTGGTACGACGACTACATGCACCTCCCTGCCACCGGCGGGGAGAGTTTCCCCATGCTGCGACGCCGTGTGGGAGCATTCCTCGACGAGTTGCGCACCATGCCCTACCGCCATGTGGCCGTCTTCACACACGCCGGCGTCATCGTGGCTGCCGGCCTCCACGTCCAACTCTACGGCGAGGCAGAAGCCTTCACCCACCAGCCTCCCTACGGAGGAATGATGGACATCATGCTGTAACTACAACCCAAGGATATGAAAAAACTATTGAATTATGGTGGTCTGGTAGTGGCAGGCCTCGCCGTTCCACAAGTCTCGGAGGGCGGCGAACCCAAGGTGAAGGCAACTCCCGAACGCCCCAACATCATCTTCATCCTGGCCGACGACATGGGCTACGGCGACCTCTCCTGCTACGGCAGCCAACACGTGAAGACCCCCAACATCGACCAGCTGGCGGCCACCGGCACACGCTTCAACCAATGCTACGCCGGCAGCGGCATCAGTTCGCCGTCAAGATGCTCACTCATGACGGGGAAGAACAGCGGACACACACGCATCCGCGACAACCAATGCACGGCGGGAGGCATCAAGGGCATCAAGGTGAATGCCCGCGGCGACACCACCTACATCCGACGGGCCAACCTCCTGCCGGAGGACACCACCATCGCCACCGTGCTCGGCGCCGCCGGCTACCGCAGCTGCCTGGTCAACAAATGGCACCTCGACGGCTACGACCCCGGCGCCTCGCCCAACCACCGCGGTTTCGACGAGTTCTACGGATGGACCATCTCCACCGTACACTCCAACTCCCCCTACTACTACCCCTACTACCGTTTCGACAACGACAAGCTCATCCACATCAAGGCCAACGCCCACGACCGCCATGTGAAGCACAACACCGACCTCTCCACCGACGACGCCATCCGCTTCATCAAGCGCAACAAAAACAACCCCTTCTTCCTCTACCTGGCCTTCGACGCACCGCACGAGCCATACATCATCGACAACACCGTGTGGTATGACGACGAGACATGGGACATGAACACGAAGCGCTATGCGGCACTCATCACACACATGGACGCCGCCATCGGGCGACTTCTACAGGCCCTCGACCGCATGCACCTGAGAGAGAACACCCTCGTCATCTTCGCCTCCGACAACGGAGCCGCCGTGCAAGCACCCCTGCAACTGTTCAACTGCAACGCCGGCTTCCGAGGGCGAAAGGGACAACTCTACGAGGGTGGCATCCGCGTGCCGCTCATCGTCAACCAGCCCGGAAAGGTGCCCGTGCAGTCGCTCGACAACATCGTCTATTTCCCCGACATCATGCCCACACTGGCAGCACTGGCCGGAGCCACCAACCACCTGCCCTGCCAAGTGGACGGCATCGACATCCTCCCACTCTTCTACGGAAAAGCGGTGGACACCGACAGCAGAATGCTATACTGGGAATTTCCAGGCGTGCAACGCGCCGCCCGGCGTGGCGACTGGAAATGCGTGACGGTGAAGCGCGGGGCGCCCCTGGAACTCTACAACCTGCGCGAAGACCCCGCCGAGAGCCACAACTTGGCCGACGAACATCCGGAAATGGTGGAGGAGATGAACCGCGAGATGCAACGGATGCGCACCCCCTCACCCAACTGGCCCTTGCCGGGAGAATAGTCCCTTGGCCACGGCCTCCATCACCCTCGCCGGCGCACCATCCTCGCGCCACTCCCGCGCCATGAAGTCCATATAGGGGGCGGCATGCTCGAAGAAACGACGATAGCCCTCGCAGAGATAATTGAGCCCCGCCTCCCCGTCGGAAGTCCGCAGGAGGCGGTTTTTCGGGCACTCGCCATGGCAGGCAAACTCAAAACGACACCGCCGGCACTGCTCCGGCAACTGCTGCTTGAGGCGACGGAACCCATTCTGACGCTCGCCGTATGCCATCGACGCAAGTGGTTCGTGGAAGATGTTTCCCAAACGGTATTCCGGGAAGACGAAATGGTCGCACGAGAAGACGTCGCCGTTGTGCTCCATCGCCAAGGCATTGCCACAAAAGGCCGCCATGGAACACACCCCGGGTTCCACACCCACCCAGTTGGCCAGGGTGGCATCGAATAGTTGCACGAATATTTCGCCCACGTCGCGCACCACCCACTCGTCGAACACGGCGCAAAGGAACTCACCCCACTGACGGGGAGCCACCGTCTCCGCCGTCACCGCCACCGCGCCGTCTGATGGCAAGGCATGCAAAGGCGGCGACAAAGGGGCGCCGGCACGCTCCACGACGGGCGTGAACTGGATGAAACGGCATCCGATGTCGCGGAAGAAGCGATAGAACTCACGCGGATGGTCGGCATTGTGGCTGTTGACCACCGCCATGGCATTCCATTCCACCCCATGGCGGTCGAGCAACTCCACCCCGCGCATCACCTTTTGGAAAGTCCCTTCGCCCCGGTTGTCCCTGCGGTGCCTGTCGTGCATCCACTGCGGGCCGTCGAGCGAGACGCCCACAAGCCAGTTGTTGTCCTTGAGGAAACGGCACCACTCCTCGGTGAGGAGCGTGCCATTGGTCTGGATGCAGTTGTCCACCAAATGCCCCCCGGCATGTTTGCGCTGCAGCGCCACCACACGGCGGTAGAAGGACAAGGGGCGAAGCAACGGCTCGCCGCCGTGCCACGTGAAAAGCACCTCGCGCTGCGTCTGACACGCCATGTACTGCTTGATGAACAATTCCAACAAGTCATCGGTCATCACGCCCGGACCGCCATCGCCATACATGCCTCCCTTCTCCAAGTAATAGCAGTAGGAGCACGCCAAGTTGCAGCGGGCTCCCACCGGCTTCGCCATCACATAGAGGGGATGGGCGAAAATGGAAAATTCTTTAATTCTCAAATTCGTGATAAAAAAGTGGGAAACTTCAATGATTTATTTCGACCTACGGTTGAAAACGGCCTGAAAACGCGGATGTTTGACACACGGCCCTTGGCGTTAGGACGAAAGTGTACTTATGGCCAATGAGAGTTGTCGCGAATTGAGGGCGAGCCAACAGGGCGGATAGAAAGGCCATAGTGAGCAAGTTCGCTGCTGTGGGTGCATTGCTCAGTATCAAAAGAGAGCGAGTTGGTTTTTTCTTTAGGGAATAAAGTGAGGGTGGACGACCAGTAAAAGCCAGAGGTGCCATCGTGCCAAAGCCCCTCCCCCATGCGCATGCCCGCTGCCGGCAAGAAGATGGAACTGCCGTTGACACCATGGAACCACCGCCCGGCAACGCCGTTGAGGGTCGTCCACTCGGAGGGGCAGCAGGCAAGCAACTCTTCCACCTGGGCTGACGAAGGCATGCTCCATGCATGGCCCCACTTCATATACGCCACGTCAAAGTCCGTTCCGCCAATGTTCATTTCGCGATCGGAGTTGGGGCCACCGCCCCCTCCATAGCCAAAGATGTAGGTGCTCTTGTCGTAAACATCCTTCTCCTCCCTCTCGCCCCAGGCGTAGTAGCCGCCGAAGCCCTCCGGGGCTTCCGCACCCACGTTGCAGCAGGCCCATTTCGTGCCAGAGGGCAGGCCGAGGTCAATCAGGTGCGGGTGGTGGTCGTCGGGACAGGTCAGGGATTGCTGTCCTTCGCCCATGCCGTCCTTGTTGACATCGTAATGGTAGGTCTGGGCATCAGCCGTCACAATGGCCAAAACCAATCCAATCGTCAGAAATACTATTCTCATTTCAAACATGCCAATCACTTGATGATTCTTTTTCATTTTGCAAAAATAAGGAAAATATATCAGATTACATGGAAATGATGGCTAAAAATATGAATAAATGTAATAGGAATTATTCATCAATTGCTTGCATAGTCTTTGAACATCGAAAAACACGAAATTTTCTGTGATGCAATTTTTGGTTTGTTTGCGAAAATTTTCGACCTGGTACGGTTGGATTAATTATGTAGGACGGCCTGTAAGGCCAACGAGATATCAGCCCGGGGCAACGCCCTGGGAATCTGTGATGTGCGACTGTCGCCCTGAAAG